>DATDRZ010000101.1:0-39508 GCA_035291465.1 Anaerolineales bacterium | reverse complement strand
ATGGTACCGGCTAAAGCCTCGACTCTGCGGATACTAAGCTTTTTTCTTCTTCGCCTTCCGCACCGGGCTAAAAAACAGCAATGCTATTCCCCCCAGCGCCGCGAAAATAGCACCATAGACAAAGGCGGCCTCGTGGTTAACTATATCCCAGAGCTGCCCGGCAACAATGCTGGCAACCAGTCCGCTTAGGCCCACAGTAGTTGAATACCACCCGATGCCGCTGGCGCGCAGTTGAGCGGGGAAGAAGTCTGAGGCGAAAGCCTTGCCGACAGAGCGGTAGCTACCCTGGTAGAGGCCATAGAAGATGAAGAGGATGCCGATAAGCAGCAAGTTACTGCTGAAGGCAAAACCAAAATAGGTGATCAGGAAAACAACGAATGCGGCCAGCAAGATATTTTTGCGGCCAAAACGGTCAGAAAGAGAGCCGGAAGGATATGAGATGAGGGCGGCGACCAGGTTGAAGAAGGCATAGATCAGGATGGTAAGTTCCAACGACGCGCCGATATGCTGCGTTTGCAGGATTAGGAAGGAATTACTGGAGTTTCCGATACCGAATAGGGCGGTGATCCCAAGATATTTCCAATAATCGGCTGGGAATTTTCGTGCAGTAATATCGAGTTTGGCTTTGGCCGTTGCTTTAGCTTTGCCTTCCTTCACTAGCAAGACCATCAATAGGGCTAAGACGCCTGGTATGAAAGCGATCAGGAAGATAGTGCGAATCGGGGTCGCAAAAGATGCCAACAGCAAGATGGTCAACAGCGGGCCAAGGAACGCGCCCAGATTGTCGCCGATGCCTTCGAGCCCGAAGGCAGCGCCGCGGTTCTTCTCGTCGGCGGATGCGGCAATAAGCGCATCACGCGGCGCCGAGCGCGTGCCGGTACCTAGGCGATCCAGCGAGCGGGCACCCAGCACCCCTTGCCAGGCGGTGCTGAGACCTATCAGGGGCTTGGAGACTGCGCCCAGCGCGTAGCCGAATAGAGCGACCGGCTTGCGGCGCTGCAGTTTATCGGCGAGCCAACCCGAGAAGCCCTGAATGATGTTCTGGATGGCAACCGCAAAACCCTCGATGATGCCCACAACCGATCCGCCGCTCTTTAATGTTTGCGTTAGGAAAACCGGCAGAACTGGATAGAGCATCTCGCTGGAGATGTCAGCGAACAAGGAAGCAAAAGTTAGTAGCCAGGTATTAAGCGTTAGGCCGGAGCCAGATTTCGTTTTTGCTCTGGGCACAATTTGTTACGCTGACGAATCTTTGCCGCGTCCCCAGATCAAGCCTTCGATAAAGCGCCAGATGCGGCGCAGCAGCGAGCGCAGCGCAGCCAGGCGCACGTATGGGCGAATGCGAACGGGTTTGGCTTCTTCGAATGGACCAGTCCAGTGAACTGCCACTGCACCCCAGGTTAATCCTGCTCCAAAGCCCACCATCACGGTATTGTCGCCAGGTTGCAACAAGCCTTGCTGTGCTGCTTCACATACGGCGATAGGAATCGATGCCGTTGACGTGTTGCCATATTTATCTACGTTCACTACGAAACGTTCCATGGGCAGCTTGAGTCCGCGGGCGGCTGCCTGGATTATGCGCAGATTGGCCTGGTGCGGGACGATCAGCTTGACATCATCGATTCGGAGGCCGGCTTTTTCCATGGCTTCCTTGGAAGCTGATGCCATAACGCGCGTGGCAAAACGGAAGACTTCGTTGCCATTCATGTGAATGAAATGCAAACCATCCAATATGGTTTGCGATGTGGCAGGGTGCGCCGAGCCGCCGCCCGGGACGGAAAGCAGGTCGGCCCCGGAGCCATCTGAGCGCATCACCGCGGAGAGCACGCCGCCGGGCTCCTCGCGAGCTTGCAGGACAAAGGCGCCGGCGCCGTCGCCGAACAAAATACAAGTGCTCCTATCCGTCCAGTCGACGATGCGCGACAAAGTCTCTGAGCCAATGACAATTGCGTTTTGAATCGAGCCGGAGCGTATGGCCTGTGAGGCCATGTTGAGGGCGAAGATGAAGCCTGTGCAGGCAGCCGAGAGATCGAAGGCACCTGCTTTTTCGGCGCCCAGGCGATCTTGGACGATGCTGGCCGTTGAAGGAAATGTGTATTCTGGGGACGAAGTCGCTACGACGATGAGGTCGACATCAGTGGGTGGAAGTTTTGCCACGCGCAATGCGTTAGTGGCCGCTTCGGTTGCCAGAGATGCTGTCGTATCATCCTTGCTGGCGATGCGTCGTTCGCGGATACCGGTGCGTTCGCGGATCCACTCGTCGTTGGTGTCCACCATTTGCGCCAGGTCGTCATTGGTGAGCACCTTCTCTGGGACGGACATGCCCCAACCGGTAATATGGGCGTAGGGCATTGTTAATTGGCCTTGGCGAGTTTGGCTGATCCAACGATCAGAGTGGCGTTATGACCCCCGAAGCCAAACGAGTTGGTCATCACCACACTCATCTCTTTGCTACGAGATTTATTAGGCACGACGTCCAGGTCACACTCAGAATCAGGAACCTCGTAATTAATCGTGGGGGGAATGATGCTATCGCGCATCGCCAGCAGGCAAAAGATGGTTTCAATGGCGCCCGCTGCGCCTATCATGTGACCGGTCATGGATTTTGTGGAGGACACCGGGATATCGTATGCCAATTCCCCGAAGGCCGTCTTGATGGCCGCGGTCTCGCTCTTATCGTTCAAAGGAGTGCTGGTGCCGTGGGCGTTGATGTAGTCGATCTGCTCGGGTTTCAGACCTGCGTCGTCGAGCGCTATGCGCATGCAATCCGCAGCCCCGCGGCCATTTTCTGCTGGCGCCGAAATGTGATAAGCATCGTTGTTGCAACCGTAGCCCAGGATCTCTCCATACATATTTGCTCCGCGCGCCTGAGCGTGTTCGAATGATTCCAGTACGAGGACTGCAGCGCCTTCGCCGGTCAAGAAGCCATCCCGCGTTTTATCGAAAGGTCGTGAAGCATGCTCTGGGTCGTCGTTGCGCATGCTGAGCGCGGTCATATTGCCAAGCCCGGCAATCGCCATTGGGTTGATCGCCGCTTCTGAACCGCCGGCCAGCATCACGTCTGCTGCTCCGCGGCGGATGACTTCCGTGGCTTCGCCAATGGCGTTGCCGCCGGTGGCGCAGGCGGAAACGACCGCGATGTTAGGCCCCTGGATCTTCAGGTGGATGGCGATCATGCCCCCCGCTGAATCTGGGATCATCATTGGTACAGTGAAAGGGCTGACCCGATCAGGGTGCCCGCCAAAGAACACGCGGGCTTGTTCGAAGATCGTGTTAGAGCCGCCGATACCGGAACCGACAATGGCGCCAATGCGGCGGCGGTTTTCGTCCGTGATCGTTAAGTTGGCGTCCTTCACGGCTTCCATGGCGGAGGCAAGCGCCATTTGGGTGAAACGGTCCATATGGCGTGCGTCTCGGTGACCGAATAGCGCCTTGGCGTCGAAACCCTTCACTTCAGCGGCGATTTGATTTTTATAAGGGGAGGGATCGTAAACGGAGATACGCCCGCCGCCGGAAACGCCGGCGAGGATGTTAGTCCACGTGGTCTTTACGTCATTTCCCACGGGGCTGAGACAGCCTAAACCGGTGACTACAACACGTTTTCGATGATTTTCAGCCATGAGGGTTGTGATTTATAACACAGTCAAGCTTGAGGTGGATACGATGCCAATCTCGTTTGTTCACGACTCTTTTGTAGGTGCAACCACCCATACACCTGGCAGCACCACGCATTGCCCGCATCCGATGGCGGGTTCATCCACCATGCACGCACATTTGCTGCACTCTGCTTTCAAGCGCACCTCAGACCGCATGAAGAACAGCGGTTTCTCTAGGCTGGGGACCAGCGTCTGGTGCTCGCAGGCGTTGGCTTGCAGGATTTCGGGAACTGGGCACGTGTTGCAAAGATTCGGCGTCCAGTTTAGCTTGTTGGCTTCCAGAAGGCGGCAACGTTCGATATTGCGGCCCCGGAAATAGTCGCCAAAAAAATGCCGGCATTCTTTACCGGCGGGGGTGATCATGGTTGGGGATTATATCTTTCGGAAAACTAAGCGCGGGTGACGTACTCTCCCGTGCGAGTATCCACTCGAATCAAGTCACCTTGATTAATGAAAGCCGGCACGTGCACTTTTAGGCCGGTTTCGGTGGTGACCAGCTTGCTGACGCCCGTAGCGGTGTCGCCGCGCACCGCCGCCTCCGCTTTGGTGACTTCAAGGTCGACGGTGGTGGGTAACTCGATGTCTAGCGGCTCGCCTTCATATAAAGTGAGTTTCACATCCATGCCCGGTTTCAGGTAATTCACGGCCTCGTCCAATACTTCTGCGGTGATCCCCGGCTGCTCGAAGGTTTCCTGGTCCATAAAAATAAAGCGGTCGCCGTCCTTATAAAGATATTGGACGTTGTGGTAATCCAGGCGCACGTCCTGCACGCGCGTGCCTGAACTAAAGGTTTTATCTACCACGGCGCCGCCGCGCAGGTCGCGGGCTTTTACGCGTATGGTAGCGTTTCCGCGCCCAGGTTTGTTGTGGGTGTAGTCCAGCACTTTATACAGATGGTTATCCAGCTCAAAGGTCACGCCTTTGCGCAGGTCATTCACATCGATCATTTGTTGATACTCCTTAGATTATTGAGGGAAAGCGGCAAGATTATAGCCGAGTAATATCAAGCCGACAACGAAGCCACTGTTATCGAACCCTATCAGTAGATGAGGATTGGGACAATTGGGGGACAGAGGCGAATCAGTCTTCATGGTAAACTTCCAAAAATAACCATGCCCACGACCGAGTTACGCAAGGTTGTCTGCATTGAAGATGAGCCCGAGATGATCGACCTCATCCAACTCATCCTTAATCGGAAGGGATTTGAAGTCATTGGCGCGTACGGGGGAGATCAGGGCTTGGAAAAGGTAAAGGCTGAAAAGCCCGATTTGATCCTGCTTGACCTCATGATGCCAGAGGTGGATGGCTGGCAGGTATACCAACAACTTAAGGCTGACAAAGCCACGGCAGATATCCCCGTAATTGTGGTGACCGCCAAAGCGCAGAACATCGATAAGGTGCTCGGCCTGCACATCGCCAAGGTGGATGATTACATCTCAAAGCCATTTAGCCTTCAGGATTTGGTCGACCGAGTAGAAAAGGTGCTGAAACGACACAAAGAGGTTCCTAAGGCTGTCAGCTAAGCCGGCTATGCAATTGACATCCATTCGCAATCTTAGCCGGCCGCTCAAGCAGCCACTGAACGTTCGCTACTGCGAACGTTTTTTATGTAAACTGCGCGGCCTTTCTTTCCGGGCCAGGCTTGAGCCTGGCAAGGGCTTGCTATTGGCGGATGCCCAAGCCAGCCGCTTGAATGCAGGCATCCATATGCTGGGTATGTTCTTTGACCTCAGCATCATATGGCTGGATACTGATCTGAGGGTGGTCGATAAAGCCCTGGCGAAACGGTGGCTTTCATTTTTATTGCCGCGCAACCCAGCCCGCTATGTGATAGAGTGTGCTGTTTCCCGCTATGAGGATTTTCAAATCGGCGACCAACTCGCCCTCGAGCAAGCTGGCTAGATCGGTCCTGCTGATTGCCGTCATCCTTGCTTTTGCGGCCGGGGTCGCGGCCCCCGCTGCCGCTCAGGAATCGAGCGGTGTTCGTTATGTCGTGCAGCCGGGAGACACGTTATCCAGTATTGCGGTTCGCTTTGACGTGTCTTGGGAGGAGATTGCTAATGCCAATAATCTGGCTAACCCGAACAATTTGAATGTCGGGGATGTACTATTGATCCCAGGCATCGATTGGATCGAAGGCACTTTGGTCCTGGAGCCGATGCCGCTGGGAGAATCTTATTTGAGCCTAAAGCGCCGTTATTTTCTGACCGATGGGGATATGGCGCGCCTCAATCGATTTTCCACCACAAGCCCAGAGCAAATCTATGCCGGCTTTCAGGTCATGCTGGCCACCGAGCGAGGCGAATTAACCGACAGCGCCCGAGCGGCGGTTTCCGTAGGGCAGAGCCTGCTAGAGCTGGCGGCGACCTCTGGAGACAACCCGTGGCGTCTGGCGGCGGTGAACCAGCTTCCGGGAACTTGGGCCGCCATCCCGGGTGATGTATTGTTTACGCCCGGGCGCGAAGGGGAAGGCCCGGGTGGACTGCCCTCCCCGATCACTTCGCTGACTATTGATGATTCCGGATTCGTGCAAGGACACACGGCCGTTCTATCCATCTCGGGTGCAGGTGACTTGGACCTGGGTGGTGAATTGGTGGGACATCCATTGCACTTCTTCTCCGAAGGAGATAGCAACCAGGTTGCCTTGCAAGGTATTCCGTTGGAAGCCGAAGGCGAAACAACGACATTTAGTATCAGTGGAACCTTAGCCAGTGGCGCTGCCTTTTTATTTTCGCAGCCGGTGCGAATTCAAAGCGGAGGGTTTGCGCGCGCCAATTTATTCGTCGATCCCGAATTCCTAGATGGTGAGCGCAGCGTTGCGGAGAATGCACAAGTTGCGCAGCTGATGGCGGCGGTAACTGAAGAAAAGATGTGGTCGGGACTATGGGGTTGGCCACATGATCTGGTCGATGACGTCACTTCGGAATTCGGCGTCTATCGCACATACAACGGCGGACTATCTGAAAGTTTCCATTATGGCGTCGATTTTGGCGGCGGGGCACTGCTTGCCATCTACGCGCCGGCGCCGGGTCGAGTGGTGTTCGCGGGTCCCATGGATATTCGCGGAAATGCCACCATCATTGACCATGGTTGGGGCGTCTTTACAGCCTATTACCATCAAGAAGAAGTCCAGGTGCAGGTCGGTGATCTTGTCGAACCCGGACAAATCATCGGGATCGTGGGAAAGAGCGGTCGCGTGTCGGGGCCGCACCTACATTGGGAAGTCTGGGTGAACGGCGTACCAGTGGAACCGCTGGACTGGTTGGCGCTCGTTTTCCCCTGATTGGGTTACGGGGAGGAGCAGTTACAACTAATCTTCCTTCGGTTTCGCTGCTCGCGTAGGAAAATATTCATTGAGGATATCCCTGGCCTTGCCGATCTGGGAATGGGGTACAAAAAGTTCAATCTCGGCAAACGCGCCAACGGTAAGACCGTATGCGATGGCCGCTCCCTCTTTGGAGAGCATTACCTTGATCCCTTGGGCTTCCAGCAAACCGCGCAGCAACTCTGCATCTGTGGGGTTATTTAGCGTAGTCAGTTTTTCCAATTCGTTCGCAGTCATTTCATCACCTCTGATTTCTTTGCCCGAGGCCTCTCGTGTATAATACGCCCGCTTTGAATTCCCCGGAGCGTCAAATTACCTTATATTTTCTCATATCTCAGGGCAACTTGAGGTCTACTTTGTAAGATCATGTCTTTCAAACCTGCGTCCCCCGAACTAGATTGGGAGCAATTTCAAGTTCGCCCAGAAGATCTCGAATTTCTGTCCTCGCATCTCCTCGAAGTCGAAACGCCGCTAAGCCCGGCAGAGTTGGCTGTTCAGCTCGTTGCGGAACGCCTGCGGCGTGAAACAGAAGCCGAGGCCACCCGACAAGCCGCCCAGAAAGTCTACCTCCCAAAAGAACGCTACAGCGAAGGCGACTTGCTCATGTTTCCCGCCCTGGATTGGGCGGGCGGAAGTGTCAAAGGCGTACGCCCGGCCAAAACATTCAATGGGGCACCTTTCGACGTTGTGCAGGTGCAGTTTGATGAAGGAACGATGCGTGAATTTGCTGCGAACCTGGCAGACCACGCTCTTAATCAGGTAGCCTCTGTTGAAGAAGAGGCGCCGGAACAAAGCGTCACCTTGATTGCCCAGCAACACGCCAAACATATCGCCCCGCGGATAGCCGAGGCTTTGCACGAAAGCCCTGATTTTGTCTATATAGCCGGACGCTGGTTTCCCAAGTCGCTTATTGTGGATGTAAGCGAAGGTCAGCGGAACGTGGCCGAAGCGCTGCTCGATATGGTGGGTGGCGGACCTTTGCCTACCACAAAGCTTTTAGGCGAGGTGGAATTGCCTTCAGGAGTCAACCCCAAACTTGCTGAATTCTCGCTGGATCTGGCTTTACAAGAAGACCAACGGTTTGATGAGGTCGGACCCGCGGGAAAGGTGGCCTGGTTCCTTCGTCGGTTGGAACCTGAAGCGGTGCGCGAGACGCCATTGTTCTTGCGGTATCAGCCCATCGAACATGAACGCAACCTGCTCTCGGACGACATGCTGGAACTGGAACAGCGCCTGGATGACGAATTGTCGCCACCGGAATTGCAAAAAGATGAGGACAGCAAAGAGATTCAAATCCCACTGATTTTTCCCCATTGGCGGGTGGGCAGCCTTCCACTAACACGCCGCGTTTCGCGCCTGTTTCCGACGGCATATGAAAGTCCGCGAGTTCGCTTTGATTTCATTGATGCCCAAGATGGTCAGCGGTTCCAGGGCTGGGTGGTGCGCTCCGAACGCTATATAGTTGGTTTGCGCGACTGGTATTTGCGCCGCGGCTTGATGCCCGGCGGCCTGGTGCACGTGCGTCAAGGGGAGGAGCCGGGCGACGTGCTGGTTTCCGCCGAAGCGCACCGATCCAGCAAGGAGTGGGTGCGTACGGTGTTGGTTGGAGCAGATGGCGGCGTGGTTTATGCGACATTGAAACAGCAGGTGGAGACGGCTTTCGATGAGCGCATGGTGATTTATTTGCCCGGTGAATTGGAGGCGCTGGAAGAAGGCTGGGCGCGACGTGCAGGAAAGACTCCCAATCTGGAACGAGTTGTCATGGAGACGCTGCGTGAATTGGCCAAGCTCAACACGCAAAACCACGTGCACGCCGTCGAACTTTATTCGGCCGTGAATCTCCTTATGCGCTGTCCGCCGGCCCCGTTGCTGGCGATGCTGGCCTCGCATGCGCAAATTCAACACGTCGGCCACCTACATTTTCGCGTTGCCGAAAAGGTGGCGCAACCATGAGTGAGGAGTCAGGGGCTGTGGTGCCAACCGAACAGATTGGTGAGGATTATTCTCCGCGGCCCAGCTTGGTAAAGCCGACCCTGGATACGCCATTCCACATTGACTTTTCGTGGTGGCGACTGAATGATCGTGAATGGAAGGTGTTTCTGCGCGGCTTACTGGGGCCGGAACAAGAAGAGAAGTTGGCAGGCATGACTGGCGAAGAACGCGTGGATTGGGTGGATCCAAACACTGGCGAGGTGATCCAGATGGATGTGCTGCAATATTTGTTGAGCAGCCATTACGCGCAGCAGGGGGAGTCAGGTGAAGGTGGCACTTCGTTGATCGAATCCATCTTTCGCGCGTACCTGAAAAATGGCAACGCCCCAATGAGTTCTCGGCAGCTGGGCGAAGCCTTGAATCGATCACCACAGACGATATTGAAGACCCTTTCTGGATTGCGGGTGTATCGGGGGATTAGGCCGGTGGGGGCATGAGCCCTTCACAAAAAGACCAGATGCTAGCTGTATAATTAAGTTGGAGCTGCGTGGTCGGCGAAGCCGACCAGCTTCTCTTAAAAATGAACGGCACAAAGCGTAATTTGTTCGATATTAGACACTGATCGCCATTCGTCTGCCCCCATAGCTTAATGGACAAAGCAACGGACTTCTAATCCGTAGAGTCCAGGTTCGAATCCTGGTGGGGGCGCTATCTCAATAGCCCCTTTTTCGCCTTGCGACCCAGCCAGCATAACCTATACAATCAGAACTTCATGAAACTCGGGAACAAGATACTGCTTGGATTCGTGTTGGCGTCGGTACTAATGGTGGGCTGGGCGTCGCCGCCGCCCGCCGCGGCGCAGACGCTTTGTGAAGGGGAAGGCACGATCACGAAACCGCCTCGCTTTGGACGGCTGATGCATGACTGGCAGTGGATGGAATGGCCTTCACGCATGGCTGACCCGGATTGGAACCGAGGCTTTTACCTGGATTGGTACCCGGAAACGGTGAAGCTGTGGAGTGCGCCCGGTGGTGGTGAAGGGAGTGTTTCGTACAACAAGGAATGGTTGCAGTATTTACGCGAGCTTCAACCCAACGATTACGCTGCGGTTTGGATCACGGAAATTGCTGCCGGTCTCTTCAACAGGGGCAATCAGTCCATTCCGATTTTGAATCTGAGCCAGCTAAAGAAGGAGCCAGTGGCGGCCGGCGTTTCATCGGGGGGCAACGTGGTGAAGATCCTGGAATTCGCGAGCGGATCCGGGCGTATTGAAATGATCTACTCGCGCAGCCAGCCTCCGAGCGTGTTGGACTTGAATTACAGGGCAAAACCCTGGCTGGTAACTAAATTCACCTCCGTTTCTATCGACGGACGACTTGGGAACGCTGGCGGCATCGACGTTTTTTTTCCAAACCTGGCTAAGCAAACAGAAGGTTACTGGGTTGATTTGAAACGTGTTGAGCTCTTCCCGGCTCTACCCTATTGTGCAGTGGTCAAAGAAACCCTCGTCATCCACACTGCGCCGGCTATTTTCGCGCGTGCGATCGGGAAAGTGACCGCGGGGGACCAGGTTACCGTTCGCGAATATCTGCCGCAAGGGAGCAATGTTTGGGGGCGGACCGACGAGGGCTGGATTTTGTTGGAGTATTTGAATCGCGGTGTTCCCCTGTATCCAACGAATTGGGAAATGGAAACGCGGCCGCCAATTTACTTCGACTGAGCTTCTAATTTGAGGACAAAACCCTTTATTAAAAAAAACCAAATCAAAATACCGTGCAGTCGAGGCAACGACCTAATTCTGTTCTCGCCATCTTTTGCACAGATCACTTGCCGCTTGATCCCAAGTTGGGAATAGGTAGGTAAATCCGGCTGCCTGCATCTTTCCAGGAACAACGCGTCGACTTTTCAGCACTAATTCACTCTCCGTTTGCATCAGTAGGGTCCCGATTTCCAGCATCCATTTGTTAGCTTGCAATCCGAACGGAATTCCCCAAGCGCGCCGCAGGCTGCGCATAAAATCACTGTAAGGCAATGGATTGGGGGACGCCAGATTTACCACGCCGTCGACTTCGTCATGGTCGATTAGCCATTCGACAGACCGCGTGAAATCTACATAGTGAATCCAGGAGACGTATTGCTTGCCGTCTCCGACGGAACCACCCAGGCCGAATCTGACCAATCTGAGCAGCACATCGAAGATGCCGCCGCGGTCTGGGCTCAGAATGATTGCGGAACGCATCAGAACTTTGCGCGTGTGTGGCGTGATGGCTTCATTTGCAGCCCGCTGCCAGGCTTTAGCCACATTGATGCTAAATTGCCAAGTGTCCGGCGCGTTCGGTTCCTGGCCGCCGAGGATTCCGCTGGCCTCGTCGTTGGGCGCGTCAAAGCGGTGGGCATAAATGGTCGCCGTGTTCGCCTGCAACCAAAGGCGCGGTGGGCGCGAGACCGCATTAATCGCCTCTCCTATGACACGAGTCGAGTTGACCCGAGAGTCCAGGATGAGTTTGCGGTTCTTGGCGTTGTAGCGGCAATTCACAGATCTCCCAGCCAGATTAATCACCACTTCCGCATCGTCTAATTCCTTGATCCACAAACCCATTTGCTCGCCGTCCCAGCCAACGGTTTTCCACCGGGTCGGTTTGGGATATCTGGAAAGGACGACGACCTCATGGCCCTCGCCGTGGAAATTGCGCGCCAAAATGGAGCCGACTTGTCCTGAACCACCAGGGATCACAATTTTCATTTGTTCCTCCTAAAGGCGAATGTATTGTTACAAAATGCACAATCAATATATAAAAAAGGGGGCATCAAAACCTATCAGGTAGGCTGATAACACATTTATGTCTACCTCGTTTGAACTCGTGTAATTGGGGCGAAAACGCTTGTGCCAACAATCCTGTAAGCCGTAACTACATTGACATGGTTTCCGTTCTCGTGGTATGTTGGTCTGACCAATAAACCAGTACTTCGCCACGATGCCTAAAGCCATTCCGCGTTCGACCATTCCAGAACTTGTAGCCGGCAAACTGTCCGCTTCTATTATCGAGAAGCAGTATTTGCCCGGTGCGTATTTGCCCTCAGAGCGGGAGCTCATAAAAGAACTCGAGGTTGGTCGTTCCTCGTTGCGCGAGGGATTACAGATTTTGGCGGAGGCAGGGTTGATAGAAGCGCATCAGGGAGTCGGATGGTTGATCAACGATCTGACCGCAACCCAAACCGTTAAAGCCCGCAAGTTGGCCGCTAAGATCGCGCCGGTCATTCCAATGAAAGCCGCCAAAAAAGGCCAACGTAAGGGAAAACCTGGCGGACCGCGCCGCCTCCCGGTGGCTAAGGAAAAGCCGCTGCACATCCCGAATCTGAAGAAAGACCGTCTCGGCACATTTGAGTTCATTTCCTGGTGGGAGCGCGAAAAAGTGCGTAATGCCAGGGTGATGGTTGTGGGCGCCGGCGCCCTCGGAAATGAAGTGATCAAGAATCTGGCTCTGATGGGTATTGGCAACATATACATTGTGGACTTCGACAAGATCGAGGCCGCCAATTTAAGCCGTTCAATCTTGTTTCGCGAAAAGGATTCAGGGCGAGAAAAAGCCAAACTGGCCGCTGCCCGCGCCAAGGAGATCAATCCTGATGTCAATGTGCAGTATCTGCATGGTGATGTGACAACGGATATTGGCCTTGGCGTCTTTCGCCGCATGGATGTTGTGATTGGCTGCCTCGACAACCGAGAGGCGCGGCTGGCAGTGAACCGCTTTACTTACTGGATGAATAAGCCTTGGGTGGATGGGGCGATCCAGGAGTTGCTGGGGTTGGTGCGTGTCTTCGTTCCCGGCGACGGCGCCTGCTTCGAGTGCACCTTAACGGAGCAAGCGCGCCGCGATCTGGCGCTGCGCTATTCCTGCCCATTACTGGCGCGCCAAAACATTCTGCTTGGCAAAGTACCAACGACACCCACTATCGCTTCCATCATTGGCGCCATGCAATCGCAAGAAGCTCTAAAACTCATCCACGATATGCCCGTTGAAGCCGGTAAGGTCACACACTTCAACGGATATACGAATCACCTGCATACGACCGCTTACATGCCTGACCAAGATTGCGAAAGCCACTGGATCTACGGCGAGGTCACGGAGCTTCCATTGCGCGCCGGTTCCAGCACATTGCGCGACCTATTGTCGGTTGCGCAATCAGATTTGGGCAGCGAAGCTATTATTGAGCTGGATGAGGAACTGGTACTCACATTGAATTGCATGAATTGCAACACAATTGAACACGTCCTGAAGCCGATGTCAGACGTCACCTATGAAGCTGGACACTGCCCCACTTGTGGCCTAATGCGCGAGGTAAATTTGACGCACACCATTCGCGGAGACGAAAACTTCACCGACAATACATTGGCAAGCGTTGGCATACCGCCCTTGCATGTCGTGCGGGCTACCAACGGCCGCGAATTTCGTTTTTACGAACTCAACGGTGATCTCGAAGAAGCACTGCATTTTGATGATTTCACCGAAGCTGTTCCCAGTCCGCCTCATAGCCACCGAGTGCAGTTAGGCGACAAGGTGGAAGAAGAACTGGCAGATGCGGAAAAAAAGATCCACTTGATCGACTAGGCTATGACCGTGACCGCAATCAGCATGCGCAGATCACTTTTTGGTGAGGGCAGTTTGGTAGAGACCCTGCTGGGGAGGGTATTGGTGTCTGTATTGTTCACCTCCGTGGTCGGTGCCGTGCTCACTCTGCTCTTTCCGGTGAATCGAGTGTGGCCTCCATTTGTTCTCAAATACGCGATCTTGGGTGCTGTCGGGCTAGGCTCTGGCTTTGCCGCGCGTCGATTCTTGATCGGCCGGAATATCCTGATTAGATTCGGCTCAGCGATTATCTCCCTGCTGGTCGCCTTGACCGTGATGAACGTTTTGACCCTCGGTTTTATTGGTCTCAACTTTTTACGCGCATATCCGAACAACCCCGTTTGGGATGGAGCCTGGCAATTGGCCTTAACTTCCGCGTTGGCATTCCTCGCCTTACGTGTCAGGCCCAGATCTGCTCGCGAAGTTATGGTCGAACCGCGCTATACCCCGGTTGCCGAGCCGGCACGCACAACAGTAAGAAGGCCGGCCAATCGCAATACTCGCACGGTGGGGAGGCCGCGGGTTGCCCATCGAACCCGTCGGTCGGGCGCACGCGCCGCTCGGCCAACAGCTTCAGCTCGTCGAAGCAGTTTGACAACACGTTTATCCAGGTTGTTTACTGCCCCGTCCAGTGAAACTGCGCGGCGAAAGCGAGTTGCAGGTCGACCGACAAAGGTCCAGCCCCGCCGCCGGGGTATTTTACGACGCCGCGCCGTCGCTTTTTCGGGATCTGAGCAGCATGTCTGTCCCTATTGTCTTGAAAGAGTGATCCGCAGTGACCCGCGCGGCGTAAAGATCTGCAAGGTCTGCAAGACTTGGCATCATGCGGATTGCTGGGACATAACCGGCGTCTGCCAGGTTCCGCATCAATATGTCAATTAGTGAGGAGTACTTATGCCTGATATCGAAGTCACCGTCGTAATGCCAAATGGTGGAGCGCGAAAAGCCGAAGTCCCGGATGACGTCCCTACTCGCGAATTGCTGACAGAGCTCACCTCGCTGTTGGACCTGCCCACCGTCGGCCCTGACGGTCGGCCGATGGGTTACCGCCTGGACAGTAAAGCTCTGGGCCGCGAGCTCACGGAAGATGAAACCCTATCGGAAGCTGGGGTTCCTGCCGACGATCGGCTGATTCTTACCGCCGATATAACCGCAGGCGCCATTGGTGCTGGCGAAAGTCCGCGAACTCGCCGCCTAAAAGCCGATTTGAAGCGCATGCAGGAACTCGCCGCCCAAAGCGACTACATCGAATTTACGGCGCGGTCGGCACGCCCCTCCATGCCTCCGGAGAAATACATTGTGACCTACAAATGCAAAGGGATTGTCGGTGTAGACCGAGCCGGCAACCCCAAGTTTGGTAATAGCCATCGCGTGGAAATCTATTTGCACAATCAATACCCCCAGCGATGGCCCGGGATGAAGTGGTTGACTCCCGTATGGCACCCTAACATAAACCACGTGAATGGCACTGTATGTGTCGACGCAGCCTGGTGGACAGCCAGCCGTTCACTTGACAGGTTAGTGTTGATGATCGGTGAAATGGTGCAGTACAAGAATTTCCATGACGATCCTACCAAGCCGCCGTTTCCCTGGGATCCCGAGGCGGCACGCTGGAGCCGTGATTATCGCAGGAAGAATCCGCGCGCATTTCCTGTGGATAAGCGCGAGTTGTTGCACCCGGAACGCGTGCATTTGCGCACGGGCAGGCCTAAGGCCAAGCCGAAGCCGAAACCGCGCATCCGGCTCAAATAATCGAGGAGTTCGGCTGCACGCTGGCCGATCGCCAATATGTAAGAAAGGAGTTGCATCATGCCTGACATACCTGTAACCGTAGTAACGCCTTCTGGGGGCAGCCGCACCGCTGAGGTGCCCGATGACGTGGAAGTGAAGGAACTTATTCCTGAATTGGCCACGACGTTGGAGCTGCCCACCACGGGTCCGGATGGTCGCCCAATGGGTTACCGCCTGGATAGCAAGGCCTTGGGTCGTGAGCTAAAAGACGACGAGACCTTGTCGGCTGCCGGAGTGCCCGCGGAAGATCGTTTGATCATGACCGCGGACGTCACGGCTGGCTAGCACCTTCTGGTAGGAGCGGGAATGGCACAGTTCTCGCTCCTACCCGGTAAGAATATGCAAGAGAAACCAGTTCGACCTATTGTTTCCGGCGGCAGCCCACGGCGCATTCGTATGCCGCTGCATCGCGCCCAGCGCTGGCTTGCAGAAGGCGAGGACGAGCATAGGCCGCTCGTTCGAGTCTTCGTGACGCAGACGGCTTTCAAGACAATCAACAACCACGCCGCTTCCGACATGGACAATGAGGTTGGTGGTTGGTTGGCCGGGCGCTGGTGTAAGGACATTGATACGAAAGATGAATTCATCGTCGTTGAAGCCTTGCTCCCCGCGCAGCAGGTTCGTTCTGGCAGCGCATTCCTTACTTTTACACACGACAGCCAGGTTGCCATGCTGGCTGCATTGGAAGAGCGCTATGCAAAAAAAGGCATAGTGGGTTGGTACCACACCCATCCGCGCATGGGGCTCTTCCTCTCCGGCTACGACACCTGGCTGCACAACCACTTTTTCCCGCATCCGTGGCAGGTTGCATTGGTTGTAGAGCCGCACAGCCACATCGGTGGTTTCTTCATCCGCGACAGAAGATACGAATTGGGGGATCGTCGCCACTACGGTTTTTATGAATTGCATAATCGCAAGCATGAATCAATTGTAGATTGGCAGAACTTGCGTCTGGAGAAGAAACCTGAAGAAAGGGAAGCCGTCCCGACAGGCTCGTCGTCAGGCAAGGCATCACGAAAAATGGGCGAAGGAAAACCTTCGCTTGAAAAGACCAGCATGCTTGCAAAGGCTGAACCTCCCGGAACCAAACCATCTGTACCTGAAGTCGGAGCCGATTCAGCGAAACCTGAACGGGAGGAGGACTGGGCGGGAAAGGAATTGCCTCCAACAATCGAGGCAAAACGTAGACTGGCCATAGAAGAGCGAAGAGAAAAACCGTTGCCAGAGCCTATGTTTCGCAAATTCGAGGGACCAGCGCCGCCAGCAAAAGTCAGCCTTCTGAGCAAGGAAGATAAAAAAAAATCGGATAGTGAAACTAACCCCCCTAAGGAGGCGAAACCATGAGTCGCTCCACACGTCTGTACTACTACACACTGCTCGGCGCCCTAGGCGGCCTGATCGGTTGGCAGGTCAGCAACGTCTTAGGATTGTCGTTCACCCAAAACCTTTACCTCAACGATACCGTGGTTGGCGGGTTGATTGGATTTTGCATCGGGGCGCTTATTGGCCTGTCAGAAGGATTGGCAGCTCGCTCACCAATGTACGCCCTGCGTTCAGGCGCCATAACAGGATTATTTGGCGCGGTGGGTGGAGCCATAGGCCTACCCATCGCAGAATTCGGTTTTCTGACCCTAGGCGGAGAAGCGTGGACCCGTTCCCTCGGTTGGGCTCTGTTCGGCGCTCTCATCGGCGCTGGTCTCGGTTATAGCAGTGGTTCTCAGTTATGGAAGCCGGCTGTTGGGGGAGCGATCGGCGGTGCCGTGGGTGGAGCGCTGCTGGAAATCGCCCGCTTTCGTTTTTCCGATCCACTGATCGGGAAAGCTGTCGGACTCGGGTTGGTCGGCGCAGCCATCGGGGCGCTGATTGCCCTGATCGTGCTCGTGTTATCTCGGGCCTGGCTGGAAGTAGTGACCGGCAAAATGAAAGGCACGGAATTCGTACTGGACAAGTTCATCCACGCCAACGGGCCTTCGGCCTATGTGGGTAGCGATGCCCTAAAAGCAGACATCGTTTTGCCCGATCCGGATATCTCTCCGCAGCATGCCATGTTGAAAGGGGCCGATACCCACATCACCTTGAAAGATATGAGCCGCCAAGGGACCTTTGTAAATGGCCGCAAAATCGAATTGGCCAACCTGGAAAATGAACAGGCTATTCGCATGGGGAATACGCAGATGATCTATCACGAAAAGAGGTAAAGATGAAAAAACCAATAACCCTGGCACTTCAGATGTTGGCGGTTGCTGGCCTGATGGCTGGCTCGGCCCTGGCGCCGATGTTGCAGGACCAGGAGAATATCCGCATCACCCAAATAGACACAACCGAGTTTCCTCGGGTGACGTTCTATGTCTCCATTACGGACGCGAACGGGGAACCTTTACCCGTTGACGCAAGCCGCCTCATCATCATGGAGAACGGTCAGGAAATTCCTCTGGATCAAATCGAAGGCATCGGTGACGTAGGCCCACTGACAACCTTGTTGGTCATGGATGTTTCCGATAGCATGAATTCTGCCGACAAGCTGGATTCTGCCAAAGCTGCCGCCCACGAGTTCATCAATCGTATGCGGTCAGAAGATCAGGCGGCGCTGATTTCGTTCGACACGACCGTTGAAACGGTTCAAGACGTAACTTCGGATCAAGGAGCTTTGCACGAGGCAATCGATTCTCTTATTGCCCAGCGGAACACAGCCATGTACGATGCCTTGTTGGTAGCCATTGGCCATCTGGAAGGTATCGAAGGTCGCAAGGCGATCATCGTACTGACCGATGGACTGGACAACTCAAGCTCGGCAAATGCTGATGACGTGGCTAATCGCATCGGCCCTGCTGGCTTTTCGATCTCCACCGTTGGCCTTGGTGTTCCCGGTCGCCCAACTGACGATACTGGCATCGACGAACCAGCTTTGCAGGATTTAGCAGATCGGGCTGGCGGGCTTTATGGTTACGCGGAAGATGAGGTAGCCCTCACGCGTCTCTATGAAGCCTACGCCGTAGGGCTGCAGAGCGAATACTCCATCACGTACACATCTCCATCTGCCTTGCGGGACGGTGTGAATAGATCGCTTAGCGTTGCGCTTGCGCCGGTTGGTGGCGGGGCACCAGCGGTCGACGAGGAGTCACGCTATAACCCCGGCGGCCTTGTCCCGGAAGTCGCTGATCCCGCTTCCTGGCCGTTCTTTGGGATCGTTGTAGCAGTGTTGGCCGCCCTCGTATTGATCCCCATGATCTTTACCAATTGGCGCTCCGGAATGGGTGCCACGCAGATGACGGGCAGCAATGGTCGCTCTCGCCGCGCAAGTTCCGGCAAGCCCAAGATCAAGACTAAAACACGGCCCCGGATAAAGCTTAGGTAAGTTCTTCCCTGGCCTATAGAATAGGGACAGGTTCCTGTCCCTATTTTTTTTCAATGCTTCAACATCTGATGGAATTCTGATGTGCTTGGTGCGGGAACCTAGGTACAATAGCCTATCGCATACACACCGCCTGATAGGAGAGGCATGGAACGAACAGGGTTGCTGCAAATTGCGGGTACAGATGTCACGATTATTGGCCCCGACATTATGGTAGGCCAAGAGGCGCCGGAGTTTACCGCCCAGGATCAGGATTGGACTTTCGTTGACGTTTTGGAAGCCACCAAGGGCAAGGTGCGCGTCATCACCGCGCTTCCCTCGTTAACTACCAGTGTTTGTGACGCGGAAACTCGCCGTTTCAATCAAGAGGCGGGCTCTCTGGATGACAATATTGCTATCGTTGCGATCAGCACGGACTTGCCATACACAATAAAGAATTGGTGCGCGGCGGCTGGCGTGGACAAGGTGATGGTCGTTTCTGATCATTTTGACGCCAATTTTGGGGAAAAATACGGCACATTAGTCAAAGAGCGGCGTATCCTGCGTAGGGCTGTGTTCGTTGTCGATAAAGAAGGCAAGGTCGTCTATTCTGCCTATATGCCTGTCTTGGGCGAACAACCTGATTATGGAGAAGTACTGGCTGCTGCAAGGAACGCATTGAAGAATCGATGAACTGATGTCAAAACCTGAATTGGAAGTCTATTCTGCTCGTTCAGCCTGGTCCGATTCCCAGGAAATCCACTTCCGCGTCACTGCTATCTCCCGGCAGTGGACGGCACGCCCGCACCTCTGGCGGCCGCCTACTGATATGTATGAAACTGAGAAGGAATACGCAGTAAGAGTGGAGATCGCCGGGATGCAGGATGCCGAATTGAACATCGCAGTCGAAGACCGGCAACTCGCTATTTATGGACTGCGGCAGCCGCCCAACGAACAGGCTGCCTATCATCAAATGGAAGTGCGCTTTGGCGAATTCCTTTCGGTGGTTGAGTTGCCGGGCATGATTGATGCGGACAGGATAAAAGCTGAATACAAAGATGGTTTCCTTTTGGTCACCCTGCCGAAGGCCAGTGTCCGCTGATGGCTACTTCAAAATGGTTGGATGACTTGACCGAAATGTGGGATTGGATGGAAGCGGACGAAACCCAGGACTTGGAAGACGTGCTCTTCCGCCCAACTGTGACGCGCGTCCTTCAAAGCAAGGGTGACAAATCCAAATCGGCCCAGCAGGGTGACAACGGCCAACAGGAGATCCCTGAAGTCCTGCCCATATTGCCGTTGCGTGGGGTTGTAGTGTACCCACAGACGGGGGTTCCTCTCACGATTGGGCAACCGCGTTCGGTCCGTCTAGTGGACGACGCCGTATCAGGTAAGCGGCTTGTCGGCTTGGTGGCGTCGCGCGATCCCGAAAAAGAAAATCCAGGTCCTGAAGACCTATACCAGGTGGGCACGGTAGCCGCGGTTCATCGCCTCTTTCGCGCCCCTGATGGAACCATTCGACTACTCGTGCAAGGCATTTCTCGCTTTCGCTTGGGCGAGTTTACGGAGACTGAGCCCTATCTGAAGGCGAAAATCGACCTGTACCCAGAATTCGAGGAAGAAGGCCTCGAGGTCGAAGCCCTGGCGCGGAGTGTGCGAAACCAGTTCCAGCGCATCGCTGAGTTGGTCGGAACCATTCCGCAAGAACTAGTGTCTTCGATACTCGACTTAGATAATCCGCTGCAAACTGTTTACCTGGTGGCTAATTTCCAACGCATGGAGTTGAAGGAAGCGCAGAAGATCCTTGAGCTGGATTCCTTGCGCGACAAATTGCAGAAGTTGGTTGAGTTTCTTACCCACGAAATCGAAGTTCTCGAGGTGGGGCAGCGCATTCAAAATGAAGCGCGCTCCGAAATCGAGGGCATGCAGCGCGATTATTTTCTGCGGGAGCAGATGAAAGCTATTCAACGTGAATTAGGGGAGAGCGACGAAATCACTGCCGAAGTCGAGGAACTCCGCAAAAAGATTGATGAAGCCAAGATGCCCGAAGAAGCCGACAAACAATCGCGCCGCGAACTCGATCGCCTCTCTCGCTTGAACACGGCTTCGGCGGAATATGGTGTTATTCGCTCCTATTTGGATTGGCTGATCGGCTTGCCTTGGTCGAAAATCACCAAAGATAAGCTGGACATTCGCAATGCACGAAAAGTGCTCGACCAGGATCACTACGGTTTGAAAGATGTCAAAGACCGCATCTTGGAATATTTGGCTGTGCGCAAGTTGCGCTCCGAGCGCAGAGAGGAGATAGCCAAGCATCGCAAGGACGACCTGATCCGTCGTGAACGTGAAGGTGTCATCCTGTGCTTTGTAGGCCCGCCAGGGGTAGGCAAGACTTCCCTGGGTCGCTCCATCGCACGTTCGCTGGGACGCGAATTTGTGCGCATCTCCCTGGGCGGCGTGCGCGATGAGGCCGAGATCCGCGGCCACCGTCGCACCTACATCGGCGCGCTCCCGGGCCGCATCATGCAGGCCTTGCGCCGTGCAGGGACGCGAAACCCGGTATTCATGCTGGACGAAGTGGACAAACTGGGTACCGATTTCCGCGGCGATCCATCATCGGCGTTGCTGGAGGTGTTGGATCCTGAACAAAATAGCGAGTTTCGTGACCATTACATTGAGGTGGCTTTCGATCTCTCACAGGTGATGTTCATTACTACCGCCAACACGCTGGAAACCATACCCGGTCCACTGCGTGATCGCATGGAAATCATTCATATTTCCAGCTATACGGAAACCGACAAACTGGCCATTGCGAAAGGTTATTTGATTCCCCGTCAACTACGCGAAAATGGTCTACGTAAGGCCGAGGTCAAATTCGGCTCAGAGGCTATCCGGACCCTAATTCGCTCCTACACCCGTGAGGCCGGAGTCCGTAACCTGGAGCGGGAGATTGGTTCAGTGTGCCGTAAGGTGGTGACCAAGATTGCCGAGGGGCACAAAGGCGCGATCAAGATAACGCCAGACCTGATCCGCGATAACCTGGGTCCGGCGCGCTATTACCGCATGGAAGAAATCGCCAGTCGCACCTCGATTCCTGGCGTAGTCACTGGCCTCTCATGGACTCCGACCGGAGGCGATGTGCTTTTCATCGAGGCGACGCGCATGCCGGGCAGCAAAGGTTTCCAGCTTTCTGGTCAGCTTGGCGAGGTGATGCAAGAATCTGCTAAGGCTGCCTTATCTTATGTCCGATCGCGAGCAAAGAAACTTGGCATCGAACCCGACTTTTTTCAGAGCACCGACATCCACCTCCACGTACCGGCCGGCGCCCAACCCAAGGACGGTCCTTCGGCAGGAGTCACCATGGTGACCGCTCTGGTATCTCTTCTCACTGGAAAGCCTATCAAGTCAGACGTGGGTATGACTGGTGAGATCACATTGCGAGGTCAGGTTCTTCCCATCGGCGGAGTCAAAGAAAAGGTGCTGGCTGCTCATCGTGCAGGACTTAAAACGGTCATCCTGCCTGTGCGCAACCAAGTAGATTTGGAGGAACTGCCCAAAGAAATCAAGGCAAAATTGCAATTCAAATTTGTTAAGACTATCGACGAAGTGTTGAAAGCCGCGCTGGAACCACGCAGCGCGAGCCCCGACGGGCATAAAACAAACGGCCGGCCCGGCAAGCCGCGCCGTAAAACCAAGCCAAAGGCTAAAACCCGTGCATAAAAAAATCGTGGTCCTCGAAGACGAGGCGGTCCTCGTGGATTTGCTGCACAACCTGCTGGACCTTGAAGGTTATGAGGTGAGCAAACTCAAAAGCCCTGACAACGTATTGGATGAATTGCGCTCAACTCGACCGGACGCCATACTGATGGACGTAAATCTCAAGGGCGCCAACGGCCTGGAATTGCTGGGCAAGATTCGGGCGGACGAGGACCTCAAAGATATACTGGTGGTCCTCTCATCGGGAATGGATTATCGCCAGGAATCGCTGGCGCGCGGCGCTGACGATTTCCTCATGAAGCCATATATGCCCGACGATTTGATGAAAATCCTAAAGCAAAAAATCAAGGATTAAGTACTAATCAAGCCTAGGTTCGGAAACCACCGCATTGATTGATTATTTGATATTTCAAGAAGCGAGATCATTGTGTCAAAAAAACCAAACAGTCGCAGCCCAATGCATTGGCTGTCGATGGATTTGCACTTGCATACCCCGGCTTCCAGTGATTACCAGGAACCCGGGATCAGTTATCTAGATATTCTGCGCCGCGCCGAAGGGCGCGGCCTGGACATCATCGGCTTTGCCGACCACAACACGGTGGCCGGCTACCGCAAGATGCTCGATGAGATCGAACAGCTGCAGTTGCTGCGTTCGCTCAAACGCATCTTGCCAGAAGAAGAGCAGCGCCTGAAGGAATACGAGCGCCTGCGCGGCAAGATCCTGGTGCTGCCCGGTTTCGAGTTTACCGCTACTTTCGGCTTCCACATCATGGGCCTCTTCGCGCCCGACAAACCGATACGCGAGATCGAGCATATACTACTCGACCTCAACGTGCCGGCCAGCCAACTTGAACTCGGATCCGTGACCGTGGGTGCCTCGGCCGACGTGCTCACCGCTTACCAGGCCATCCATGAGGCGGGCGGAATTGCAATCGCCGCCCACGCGAATTCGAGTAGCGGTGTGGCCATGCGCGGTTTCAACTTCGGCGGGCAGACTAAGATCGCTTACACCCAGGACCCTAATTTGCATGCCCTGGAGGTCACTGACCTTGAAAAGCGCGGGCGCTACTCGACCGCAACGTTCTTCAGCGGCATTAAACCGGAGTATCCGCGGCGCATGCATTGCATTCAGGGTTCCGACGCCCACCGCTTGGACGACGACCTAAGGCGGCACAATAATCTGGGCATAGGTGGGCGCGTCACTGAAGTGCTGTTGCCTGACGCCAGTTTCGAAGCGCTGAAGGCGCTCTTCGAAAGCAACGACTTTGCCCGCACTCGGCCGCGGCAAGCCAAACGCCAGGCGCAAGAGGCGGAATTCGACTTCGTCACTGCGGCACGTGAGCAGGGCAGCAACATCGTTCAGGAATTCCACGAAAGCATGTCCCCGCGCGGCGGCAATCTCTACAACATCATTGCGGACATTTGCGCCTTTGCCAACACGAATGGCGGCACCCTGTTTATCGGCTTGGATGCCGATCCCAAGCGTGCGGTGTTAGGCGTCAGGAATCCATCCCAGGCCATCAAGCAGATCGAGCAGGAGATCAGCAAACGTATTAGCCCTGCTCTTCGATGCACGGTAGATGGCCAGAACACGGCGGGGAAAACAGTGCTGCGCGTATTAGTTCCACGAGGGGACGATCCCCCTTACGCGGTGGACGACAATAAGATCTATCTTCGCTCTGAGGCGGAAACCGGGCTGGCTGTGCGCGATGAAATCGTGCGCCTGGTCGCCGGCTTTTCGCAGCCTGTTGAGGCCGAGGCCGGCAAGCCGACCAAAAATGGCCGAGAAGTCAAGAGGTCCCAGCGCAGGGGGAAAACTCAGGCGATGAAGACGCCTCCTGCCGAAGTTCCTTCAAAGCCCGAGTCTGCGCCGCGCACCGGCGTGGAAGTTGTCAGCCGTGAGGAGCGCGATGGCGTCGCGTACTACACTGTTCGCGACCTGCGTAACGGCATGGTAGTGAATAATGTCACCGAGAAATCTGCCCGCAAGCTCTGGCATTATGCCATTACCGAATTTGCTGCGCTGCCGAAAGAAACGAAGCAGCTAGACGCTGACTGGCGCGGCGATTTTGGTTTACTTAAACAGTACAGCCAGCACAAGCAAACGCGTTTTGACCTCGTGCAGCGCGTGAATGGCAACATCCGCTTTTATTTCGGCGTCACCGAGGATGGGATCCACGGAGATTGGCGTCAGTTCGTGCCGGGCGAAGACCAGGCTGCTGCCTGAGGCGGAAAAGCGCCTAGTTGTTTGAATCGACTTCCAAGTTGTACATGTTTCCATAGCGGCTCTGGAAAGTCAATTCCAGGTGGACGAATTTATCCACTTGGTCCAAGGGAGGGATTAAGTCTTTGTATTCCAGGTCGCGCTTGAACCATATGAGCACCGCCTCTTCATCGGGACCAGGCCAGCCGCGGAACGTCGTCATCACCTTAATCAGGTCGTCGCACGCATCGGTCTCGCATCGAGGTAGCGAGTAAACGCGGCGGCGAAGGTAAAACCATGCCGCGCCCTCGTTGTTGGTGTAGATCTTTGTATCCGCCGGCGGCGGCGAGTTCCTCAATTCCGTGACAACGTCGGATTCGATTAATTTCCGTGTGTTGTAAATATTGTAAAAGCTGATGTCCCCCGATTGCATAGAGGCAACGACGTAAACGCCGACCCGGTAAAAAGGGAATAGCAGCCAAAGGGCAAAGATGGCCAGGAATGCTTTGCGCCATTGGGGCGCCGCTCTGGGTAGGAAGGCCTCCGCGGTAACCGTTCCCAGCACCATTAACATAGGCAGAATTACGACGTGGATGCGCTGACTACCCGGAAAGCGATGAGGGCCGTAGCTTAGGGCAAAAACAAGCAGAGCGGAGTAGGCAACAAAGAAGATGGCAATAGGGAGTATTTCGGGGTTCGATACCCGCTTGCCCCAGGCCTTCCAGCGGCTCCGTTTGCTGAGCACAATGAGAACTAAAGCCACTAATGCGGCGAAGGCGATCGCGGGGACAGAGTTGAGCACGCTTTCTGGCACAAACCAACCGACGACTTTATCTATGGCAAATTTCGAGTTGCCCAATGGGTCCGCCGGCAGATGGGTACCCAGCAAGGTTCCGGACGCTGGAAGGTTGTGGAACAACGCCCAGGCCGCCAGCGGAGCCGCCGACAACCCGAACGCCGAAGCCTCTGCAAACCCCCGGCGTAGTGAAGATCTCCAGACGGCGAAGCTCAGGACAACACCACTGAAGATCAGCGCTGACCCTGCATACCTGAGGAGGCTGGCAACAGTTGCGATTATTATCAGCGCCCACCAAAGCCCTCGCGCCCTGGATTTTGCGTAATCCTGGGCAACCAGCAAGAAGGCCAGTATGGCTACCATGAACAGTGGATCCGAGGCGATGTTTGCTGAGACTTCTAAAATGGGCAGAGAGCCAGCCAGGATCAAGGAGGCCGCTATGCACACGGTCCAGTTGCCCGGCAGGCTGCGTTCCAACAACAGGCCCCCCAGAAGGATGATCACGCCGAAAGCAACGATGTTTACGATCTGACCTGCGACAAAGGGCTCGATTCCGGTCGCCAGGCTGGTGGCTGCAAGCACGATTGGGTACAAGGGCGGCCAATTGACCAGAGGCCGATCCAGGTAATCAGTAAACCCATTGCCGGCAAGCAGATGCTCGGCTGTCGAAAGATAGCTGGCGCCATCACTGGAAAGACCTGGGCCATAGTTGAAAGTGGCCAGCCAGACCAAAAGACTGCCGATTAAGGCCAACGAAGCAAGGAAAATGCGATAACGTCTCTGAGCGGTCACGGCGGCGATTGTATCTCAGGCAGAGTGGAACAAATTGAGACACAAAGCGTTATGGGTACTGAAAGGATGCCTATGCACAAAAGAATTACCTTATTCGGTCTCTTACTTGCCAGTATATTGCTTTCCGCTTGTGCTCCCATATCCAATCCGCTTTCCGGAACTTCCTGGGTGCTGGTGAATCTTGATGGCAACACGCAGGTAGGTGAAGCGCTGGGTGGGGCAGCCGTAACGCTATCTTTTACCAGCGCCAACGAGGTCGGCGGCTCCGGTGGCTGCAACGGCTTTGGCGGCAAATATGCGGTGAGGGATTCCACCATCAGATTCACTGAACTTGTTTCCACACTGATGGCCTGCACCGGGGCAGGGATAGGCGATGTGGAAGCTGCCTACTTCGCTGCGCTCAACTCCGCCGAACATTATGAGATCACTCTGTGTGAAGCCTGCCCCAACCCCGAAAAGCTTACGATTTCAGGTGGCGGGCACACGCTGGTATTTGAAGCGAATTAGATTTTGATTTCTTCCCCAGGTTTCCCCCAAATCCCTTTCCTGACATCCTACCTGGCCACGGTGACCGGTATTTCTTCACCAGAACTCCCGCCTGGCCCAAAACAGCTGACCCGATATTGGCCAGGCGAGAGCAAGGCCAGACCTTGCGCGTCCACATTGGAGAAACTCCCAACCAGTGCACCGTCTGAAAAGTGAACGGTGGTTTCGATCACCGGCGCCATCACGATGCCACTGGGTCCGCGGAAGCGTAAGGTTTGCGCATTTCCGCGCCAGCGCGCGGAAATCGGGTGATCAATTCCCAGGGTCACCGGAGAGGTTACCTCCAACAGCTTGCAACGCTGTCCGTTGGGAATCAGCGGGCAGCGGCCGAGAGTTGCTTCTCCCCCCTTTGCGTTAATCGTATCCACGAGCGCCTGCGGTTGTAACGGATTATCGGTGTAGGTGCCCAATGTTTGGGTTTCGCCGAAGTAGCAGATGTCAAAAATGTAGGTGCAATCATTATAGACATTACACGCGTCAGGATCTGGATAGCCATGCCAATGCCCCGGTTCCCCAGGACCTGCGTAAGCGACATCGACGCCTGCGAAAAATTGATAGGTGAAAATCGCTGCCAGAAATAACAAAGTTATAAAGTAAAGATTCGGGATTTTAGGCACCTCAGTCACTGTGCAATATTTCGCGCGCAATCACGATGCGTTGGATTTCGCTGGTGCCTTCGCCGATAGTCATCAGGCGGGCGTCGCGGTAGATGCGCTCCACCGGGTATTCACGGGAGTAACCGTATCCACCGTGAATTTGAATCGCATCGCGGCAAACCTGCTCGGCCATTTCGGTAGCAAACATCTTCGCCATCGCGGCTTGTTTGGTAAACGAACGATTCTGCGCCTTGGTGAACGCGGCCTGGTAAACCATGAGCCGCGCAGCGGTGATGTTTGTCTCTGCCTCCGCCAGCATCCATTGGATAGCCTGATGATTGGCAATGGATTCGCCGAAGGTTTGGCGCTCCTTCGCGTATTTCACCGCTTCGTCGAAGGCGGCCTGCGCCAGGCCAACAGCCAGGGCGCCAATCCCGATTCGACCGCCATCCAATGTAGCTAGCGTGTAGTGCAGACCTTTGCCGCGCTCCCCGACCAGGTTATCCGCCGGCACGCGCACGGATCCATAGGCAACCGCGTGCGTTGGCGAACCGTGTAGTCCCATCTTCTTCTCAGCAGGACCAATGGAAAGACCCTGTGCCTCAGTGGGAATGACGATGAGGCTCAGGCTGTCGGAACCGACGCCGGCTTCGGTTCGTACCAGGGTGACGATGAAATCGGCAATGGAGGCATTGGTGCACCACATCTTATTACCGGTGATGACCCACTCGTTGCCCTGCAATTCAGCTTTCGTTTGCACGCCGCCTTTGAGGTCGGAGCCAGCGCCCGGTTCCGTAAGTGCCAGGGCGGCCAGTTTGCCTTTGCCGCTGGCCGCGTTCGGCAAGAAGCGCTGCTTGAGTTCATCAGAGCCAAAGAGGGCAATGGGTGCGCAGCCCAGCCCATTGTGAGCGGCAATGGCCAGCGCAGTGCTGCCGCAGCCCCAGCCGAGCTGCTCGATGGCGATGGCCGCAGAAACGGGGTCCACGCCGGCCCCGCCGTATTCCTCGGGCACGTTGAGGCCAAGCAGGCCCAGCGGACCCATTTTGTGCGTTGCCTCCCAGTTAAACTGGCCGGTCTCATCCACTTCTTTGGCTTTGGACTTGACTTCTTTGGATACGAAGTCGTGAACGGTGGCGCGCCAAAGGGTTTGTTCTTCGGTTAGGTCAAAGTTCATATCATCCCTTGTCCTTGTCAAGCTGGGTACTTATTATTCCGCGGGAGGGTGGAGGTGGGGTCGTGCAAACTTGACAGGTTATCGTGTGCCTCCAGAAGCCACTTGTGAATTTGAGTATAAACCAAGAGACGGTGCGCTTGGGAAAAATCGTGGACAAATCAAAGAGTTGGATAAGTAAACAAACTCCATCCCCAACCCTTCCCCTTTCAAGGGGAAGGGAGTCTGTTCTGGATTGATTCCTCGAATCGGGGTATATCTGTCACAATGCCCGATGTCAAAATCGAAGCTAGTTGGAAGGAGAAGCTTGAAGAGGAGTTCGCGAAGGCGTATTTCGAGAAGCTGGCAGCCTTTGTGCGCGAGGAATACCAGAAATTCACGATCTATCCGCCGGGCAGGAAGATCTTTCATGCCTTCGAGGCTTGTCCTTTCGACATGGTCAAAGTGGTGATCCTGGGGCAGGACCCTTACCATGGACCCAATCAAGCTAATGGCTTATGTTTTTCGGTAAATGATGGCGTGCCGCTGCCGCCGTCGTTGCATAATATCTACAAGGAATTGAAACACGACCTGGGCGTGGAGCCGCCAGCCAGCGGCAACCTGGAACGTTGGGCACAACAAGGCGTGCTGCTGTTGAATGCAACCCTTACCGTGCGGCAGGGCAGCGCCGGCTCGCACCAGGGCAAAGGCTGGGAGGAATTTACGGACGCGGTGTTGCGCATCCTTTCGGAGCAGCGCGAGGGGTTAGTGTTCATTTTGTGGGGTGCGTACGCCAAACGCAAAGGGGCGTTGATCGATCGGTCGAAGCATTACGTGATCGAGTCGGCGCACCCGTCGCCACTTTCGGCGGCCAGTGGTTTTTTTGGAAGCAAGCCGTTTTCGAAGGCGAACAAATATTTGGAGGAACGTGGCGAGAAACCAATTGAATGGTGAGATTAGTTCTCGGGCTCGTTTCTTTATTAAGTGTTAGAAAAAGGTCTGAAAGTAGAGGTGAGAGATTTGAGGCTGGAAAAAATATTGTTACGAAAAGCCAAGTCCCTAGATTTTGCCGATCATACTGTAATCAGCGCGATGGCGGTCACCGCGACCAGTACACCGAGCACCTGCAGGCGGGTCATGCGTTCGCGGGCGATCAGTGTTGCCAGAAGTACGGTGACCGCCGGGTAAAGCGAAACCAGGACTGAGGCAATATCCAGACGGCCAGTTTGCACAGCCTGCAGAAAAAATACATTCCCGCCAACATCGAGCACGCCAGCCAGGGTTAGTAATTTCCATGGTGTCTGGGCCGGAATCAGCGGCTGACGGCTAATGAGCATATAAGAAGCCAGCACGGAGCTAGCCACCAGACGGCTGGCCAGCAGCGGCCAGAACACAACGCCCTCGCTGATCTGATCCAGGGTGGCGAAGAAGATGCCGAAGCCAAGGCCGGCCAAAAGAGCCAACCCGATGCCTGACGGCTTTCCCTGCTCCCGGCTTCCGCCAGAGAGCATCCAGATGCTGACCAACGCCAAGCCGAAGCCTACTAGCTGAAGCGTGTGGGGCAGACCAACGGTGAAGGTGGCGATGATAACCGGGATGACTGGCGCCAAAACGGCGGAAACAGGTGCCACAATGCTCATGCGTCCTTTGACGAATCCTTGCATTAGAAAGATGAAACCAGAGAGGCCGAAAAGGCCGCCAAGCACGCCCCAAAAGAAATCGGCGAATACGGGAACCGGCTCCCTGCTGGCAGCGACCAGGACGACCATCGCCAGCAACCCGATGCTTAGTGAAATCAGCAGTGCATGGAAGGCGCCGATTCGACGAGACCCCAAGCCGTTGGTGAAGTCACCGGAGCCCCAGGAGACGGCGGCAGCGAGGGCAAACAGGGCGGCGAGGAGGGAGGAGGACAAGTTTAAGGTTGAAGGTCTAAGGGTTAAGGCTGCAAGTCTAACAGCTACTTCTTTGTTTTACTTCGTTTGCGCTTCCTGCGTTTTGGCAGCGGTTCAAGCATGGTGCCGCGGCAGGTGTTGGCCCCGCAATGACAGGCGTAATCAGATTCCGTCTGCGCGCCATCTTGCTCATCGCGCGTGAGGTTGTAATCATAGGTCAACTCTTCGCCGGGCGAAATGGTGCGCAGGGCTTCGATGTATATGCGCCGGGATTCGATCACAGCTTCGCAATTGGGCTCGCAGGAATGATTGATGTACTGGGCTTCGTTGCCATTTACGCCTGCGTCGATGACAGTGCGTTTATCCACAGTGAACAATAAAACGCGCGAGTTTGGATTATGATCATTTTCATAACGCGCATCCCCCTCCTTGGGCGTGATTCGCTCCCCCTGGTATTCGACGATGCGTGTCCCTTTGCGGATGCGCCGAGTAGCGAATGCACCCATCCCCTGAATGCGCGATGAACGGACTTTGAACGGAAGTTTAGTCATGGTTGCGGCTAGTAATTAGAGGCGCTCGTCTAACTCAACGTGGACAATGGCCCCGGCTTCTTTACCGATGGCTTTACGTACTTCTGCTTTCACCGGGAGCTTGTGCGTGCCATCGCCCATGGCCATGAATGAACTCTTGAATGGCTGGCCATTGATCTTGCCACGCACCTTGACCAGCCCACGTGTGCCGAAGAATTTCACCGATTCGGGCCAATTCAGATAGGTCCAGCCGCCTTTGGCCGAACTTTTTTGCAGCTTGCCAGAGAATTTTTTGTTTAGTTTCATGTTTCAATTCCTTCAAGTTACGGCGAACAACATAGTGGGACTATACTATAAACGTGGAGATTTAAAAATTGGTTAAGAGCGAGTCCAATTTTTCCGCCACAATTGTGGAATTGCCTGACCTCCACCTGGTCGTCAGCCGGGCAACGGAATTCCCCGCGGACCTCAGAGGTTTGTTGGGAGCGGCTTGAATCCAAGTTAGCTTCGCTTAAAGGCAGAAAGTTCAATGGCCTGGCGTTTACAAGGGAAGGAAACTTTGATTACTATGCGGCCTTGGAAACACGGGACCGGAGGAAATTGCTTCCCTTGGTTTCCCGACAATAGTCTTGGAAAGTAGAAAGTTTGTTAGGGGAAAACTAAGAGATTAGGGCGAGCACACTGACCAGATCCCTTAGATCTTCGCAGAACTAAGATCGCGATACAAATAAAAAACGGTAATAAGCCGGACGTCCAGTTCTATCGCAGCCAAACGGAATTACATATCCTGATCCCCTCGGCTGATTAAAGTGGCCTTAAATTTCGAAATTGGGTAGCCAGTTCCAATCCATGAATTCATTAATACTTGATGGACGAGTTTCCCAAGTAATTACTTCTTCTGTCAGCGCCCGTATGAGCAACCCTTTTGAGGAAGTTTGCATTTGGTTCAAGGCTTCAAGAGAAACTTGCGGAATTAGCAGTGAGGTTGCAGCATCGAGTTCGGAGGGCCAATGAAGCAAGGTATCCCTTGAATGACAAAGCAGCGAAGACGCAGATCGGCCGGCGATCAATGGAATAATAAACTCCGAATTAGCCTGTATATTTTTTGCCTGAGGAAAGGTGCTGGAAATCGTATCTTCCTCCCCGATCACGAGGCAAGTCAATAGCTTAATGAGCATTTCTCTGTGGGCCGCGGATGTCGAGCGCATGTGTGATTCAATAAAAGTGCCCACGGACCAAGCCAGCAACATTTCACGGTCTGCAGATTTGCTGATTATCGCATTTGACCATTTTTCAAACATTTCTCTACCCATTGCTTTACTTCCGATTCCTCTAAGCTCATCGAGGTGTTTTGAAATGTTCTGCCAGATGCCATATTCCAAATCAATCAACTGAGCGTTAACTGGCGATGCGAGGATGGGATGCGACTGCTTGCTAATGTTGGCCGTGAACCTTAGAACTCCAAGTACAGGGCCCGCAGACCCCACTTGGTTGAGATAGCCAGTGTCAATCCCCTCGATCGCCCCCCGCAGATTCCTAAATTCAAAGAAGATATTCATAGATAACTTCATGGGAGCTATGAAAGGGCAATGAATTATGACCTAAGGGCCACCAACTATTTTGGATGTGTCGCGCCAAACCACCCTGTCGACCACAGGGAAAGTAAATCCTGCAATCAAGGGGGAAATCGGAAATATTCCATGTCTCACTTGGATCATAAATCATAAGGAAGATTATTCTGCCTTTCTGATCTCTTCCACCGCCTGGGGATTCACCAGCGAGGAAGTGTCACCGGCGGGCTCTCCCAGGTAAGCGGCGCGCACCATGCGCCGCATCACTTTGGCGTTGCGCGTCTTGGGCAGGTCGCTGACGAAGAGCAACGCTTTAGGCGCCAGCGGCTTGCCGAGGGCGGAGATGAGGCTGGCGCGCAACTCCTTGCGCAGCTCTTCGCCTGGTTCGGCGCCTGGCGCCAGCACGCAGAAGCAAACCACCTGGTTGCCTTTTAGCTCATCGGGAACAGCGATGGCGGCGGCTTCGACGACTTGCGGATGGGCCACGAGAACCGATTCGACTTCAGCAGGCCCCAATCGCTTGCCGGCGACCTTGATCGTATCGTCCGATCGACCCAGGATGTACCAAAGTCCATCGGAATCCTTGGCGGCCCAGTCGCCATGCACCCAAACATTGGGCCATCGCGACCAGTAGGTTTCCTCGTAGCGCTTGGGATCTTTCCAGAAGCCACGGGTCATGCCGATCCAGGGCGCCTTGATCACCAGCTCGCCAACCTCGTTGGTGACGGATTGCCCTTGTTCATTGAATATATCCGCGGCGATGCCCGGGCAAGGGCCTGAGAAGGCGGTGGCTTTCAGCGGCAAAATTGGATTGCCCATCACGATGCCGCCAGAGATCTCGGTGCCGCCGGAGTAGTTGATGATGGGGCGTTTGGACTGGCCGACCACGTCGAAGAGCCAGTGCCAGGGGTCCGGATTCCAGGGTTCTCCGGTGGAAGCGAAGTAGCGCAGCGAAGACAAATCGTGGGATTTCACCGGCTTTTCACCGTAAGGAATTAGCGCTCGAATCAATGTCGGTGACACGCCAAGTGTGGTGATTTTATGTTTCTCCACAAATTCCCATAAGCGGTCAGGCGCAGGGTAATCGTGGGCGCCGTCATACATAAAGAAGGTAGCCCCGAGCAGAAGGGCGCCGAAGACCAGCCAGGGGCCCATCATCCAGCCCATATCGGTCATCCAGTAGATGAGGTGCCCGGGCCGCACGTCGGTGCCGAAGGCCATGTCCTGCGCGGCTTTCACCGGAAAGCCGCAGTGGGTGTGCACCGCGCCCTTGGGGCGGCCGGTGGTGCCAGAAGTGTAGATAATCATCAGCGGATCTTCGGCGGCGGTTGGCACGGTTGGCGCTTCATTGGACTGAGTGGCGACGAATTCGTGCCACCAGTGATCGCGGCCGTGGATGAACGGCACATCGAGGTCTGCGTGCTTGAGGACAATGAGATGTTTGAGATCGGGGAGCTGGGCAGCGGCTTTATCGGCGATGGATTTCATTTCCACCGGCTTGCCGCGCCGTGGGAAACCATCGGCGGTGAAAAGGGCCTTGGCGCCGGCATCCTGCAACCGGGTGACGACTGCGTCCACGCCGTAGCCGGAGAAGAGCGGCAGGATGATGCCGCCGATTTTGGCGATGGCCAATAGGGCGACGACAATTTCCGGCACCATGGGCATGAAGAGGCCAATGGCGTCACCCTTGCCAAGGCCGAGCGAGCGCAGTGCGTTGGCCGCCTGATTCACCTGGGTAGTAAGATCGCCGTAGGTGAGCGTGCGCGTGGCGCCGTCTTCGCTTTCCCAAATCAGCGCAGGTTGGCCCTCGGTTGGCGTGCCGATGTATTTGTCGAGGCAGTTGTGGACGATATTCAGTTCGCCGCCGACGCACCAGGTCGGCCAGATGATTCCATTAGAAAGGTCCACAACCTGGGAGTAGAGCTTGAAGAAGCGGACGTCAAGGAATTTAAGGATAGCGTCGGTGAACCAGGCGACGTCCTGAGTGGAGCGTGCCATTAGTTCGCCGAAGCTGGCGATGTTGTGGGTGCGCATGAACGCGGTGAGCCGCGCGTTTTCGATGTAATCCTGGCTGGGTTTCCAGACAATCGGGCCGGAGAAAATTGGGGACGCAGTCATATCGGCGAATGCAAGAGCGAGTATATTACGAAACGAGTCACCGCTCGATCTTCGCCGGGTCGAAACAGGGGTTGAAATCTTCACCAAGCACCAGGCGAAACTTAGCGGTGCTGTTGGGCGATGGGTCGTGCCTGAACTGACCCGCGGACATACCCAAGACCTGCAAAAGATATTCAACTTCCGCTTCATCTACCTCGGGCTGCAAGCTGATCAGCCGGGTCGTCTCTGTGATTTCTCCCTGGCCGTCCAGAACCCTAGTCTCGAACCCCGCGTAGTTCAGCCTTTCCGCAACCAACTCGGGCAGGCTTTCCCAGTCGGTGCGATTCCTGATCTCGATGAGAGATTCACTCTCGCGACTCTGGCCTTTGAGCGGTGGACCCAGCGCCCTGGCCAGCAGTGCCGGCAGCTTGGATAGGTCGGGAAGCAGAACGGCCGCGCCGGTCGGCGTGCGCCAACTAAGGAGTACCTCTTTGTTGATAAAGACGCTGCGAACTTGTGCCTCTCCAACTCGAGCGGAGTAAGGCAAGAGATGGAGAATGTAATCCAGGTCCATGTCGGTTTCTAAGCTCGAACTCACCTGGCGATAAAGCTCCGGGACCTTGGTCAACGTATTAAGTTGTAAGGCCTGGGCATAGATGGCGCGCAGCACTTCCTGCTGGCGGCGGCTGCGGTCAAAGTCGCTGGATTTTTTGCGTGAACGCGAATACCAAAGCGCAAGGTCGCCATCCATATGCGCGATACCGGCTTTGACGGTGTATAGCTTCCAGTTGTTTTCGTCTTCCGCACTTCGCCGCGGATTGATGATGTGCCAGTCGGTATAGGAGCAGGCAACCGGAACGTCCACACCTCCCAGCGTGTCGATGATTTTGATGAACCCGTCGAAATCCACCATAGCCACGCGATCGATTTCGATGCCGAGGTTGTAAAGGATCGTATCCTTGAGCAGGGCAGGGCCGCCGCCCGGATACGACGTAGTCAAGCCGTGGTAGTACGCCGTGTTGATGCGCTGCATCTGCCAGCCGGGGATGTATACGTACAGATCGCGCGGGATGGACAGCATGGTGACCAGGTCGTATTCCGGCTGGAAATTGACCACGATCAGTACGTCGGTGCGAAATGAAGTCGTGCGGCGATCGGATCCAGCCAGCAGTATGTTGAATGTGCCTGGGCGGCTGATCACCGGGGCGGGGAGGGGAAGAGGAGTGACCTGGGTTGGCCCGGGCGTTCCGAAATTCGGGGGCGGCCATTCGCGCGGAGTCGAAGTAGAAAGCGCCAGACTCTGCCTAGCGCTGGCTGTGGACGTTGGGCGTATGGGGAAGAATGGTGACGGGGTGGCGGATAGCGCTGGCTGGCTAAACGCAGGCGTGCAGGCGGTTAGCGCGAGGGCGACGACGGCAAGGGATTTCGCTGCAAGGGCGATCCGCATGGGGGTGGACTATTCTATCGTCGCCAAAGAGAGGCAAAGGAAATGTTTGCAACCGATAAAGGGGGACGAAAAGGTTAGTGAAATTCCTTAAAAAATGATAGGCCGCTGTTGTACTGCGGCCTATCTAATCTGCCATGCAGCGCGGCTGCAGAGCATAAAAAGCATTCCCCTAATGCCTACTTCTTATCTTTATCTCCCTTGCTCATCTCGTTACCCACGTAAATTGCATTACGCATTTGGTCGGTTAGATCTCCGACGGCGTTGGGTGAGTAGGGGATCAGGATCACCTTGCTGCCGGCATGCGCTCCGATGTCCTTCAGCATATCGAAGTGCTGGGTTACCATCAGCAGGTCCATCACCGTTTGCGGCGAGACGCTGGAGATTTCCTTCTGGAAGTCGACCACCGCGGTGCTGAGGCCCTGGGCGATCTCCTTGCGCTGGTTGGCGATGCCAACGCCTTGCAGCCGCTTGCTTTCAGCTTCGCCTTCGGCGGCGCGCACAGTCATGATGTACTCGGCCTGGGCCTTTTCGGTAGCAGCCAGGCGCAGGCGCTGCTGCGTGTTAATTTCATTCATGGCCTGCTTGACCTTGTCGTCAGGGTCGATGTCAGTAATCAGGGTCTGGCGGATGTCATAACCGAAGTCATCCATCGCTTCGGAGAGTTCGGTGCGAACGGCCTTGGCAATGTCTTCTTTGTTCTCGAAGACTTCGTCGAGCAGCATCTTGGGCACATTGGCGCGCACCACGTCAAAAACAAAGGATGTGATCTGCTTGTGCGGGTCTTGAAGCTTATAGAACGCGTCGAAGACCTGGTCCGGGCGGATCAGATACTGGACTGCAACGACCATATGGACAAAGACGTTGTCTTTGGTCTTGGTCTCGATCTTGACGTCGAGCTGCTGCAGGCGCAGGTTCACGCGGCCGGCAATTTGTTCAATAACGGGCAATTTGAAGTTCAGGCCCGCGCCGTAGATGCGAGCAAAGCGCCCAAAGCGCTGCACGACCACTGAAGTTTGCTGCTGGACGGTAAAGATGGTGCCGGGCAGCAGTATCAGCAAAACAATGATCCAGAATATCCAGGGGGCGATCAGATTCCACAAACTTTCCATTTCATTCTCCTGTTGAGGGTTGCATTGATTCCACCTGGCTAGATTCTAACCGATGACCCTTGATCTTCAAGGTTATTTAGTAATATTGGCCCGATGGACTGGGCGAGGATTAGGCGGGTATGACCGCTCCTGACGCAAATCCTCCGCTTTCCAGCAGATCCAGAAACCCCGAGACGATTTTGGGGTCATATCGAATCCCCGCACTTTCGCGGAGATAAGCTTTGGCCTCATCATCGGACCATGCCGGCCGGTAGGGCCGGGCTGATCGCAAGGCATCCCACTGGTCGACAACGGAAAATATCCGAGCAGGGAGCGGGATCGCTTCGCCTTTCAATCCGTCCGGATAACCGTTGCCATCCCATTGCTCGTGATGGTAGTGAGGAATGGCAATGGCTTCTCGAAAGCAGGGGATATTTTTCAGCACGTGGTAAGCATAGGTCGTTTTTTTTTGACGATTTCAAACTCCTCGTCTTATGACACCCAATTGACAAAAACCCATGCCGGCGATATATTTCGCTATTGAAAAAGTTTCAAAATCGAAATAATATGGTGCGCCCGGCATTATCCGCTGCAGACGAGGTGTTGGAGGTCATTCCATTGGTGATGCGTCTCATCCGCAAGGAATTTCGCTCCCAGCGCGGGCCTGGTTTCAGCGTGCCTGAATTCCGCAGCCTGGCATTCATCAATCGCACCCCTGGGGCCTCGTTAGGCGAAGTCGCTGATCATCTCGGCCTGGAGGCGCCCACGGCGTCCAAGCTGGTGGACGAGCTGGTGAAGCGCGGGTTGGTGCGCCGCGAGGAAGATCCCGGCGACCGGCGCCGTGTGCGACTGAGCATCCTTCCCAAGGGCAGGACCTCGATCGACAAAGCCTACGAACACACACGCCAATTCCTGGTCACCAGGCTGGCCCATCTGACGGAAGCAGAGCGCAGGACAGTGTTGCGTTCGATGGAGCTGTTGAAACAGGCTTTTTCCGGCGAACCTATTGCGGCCGCAAAGGAAACTCAAACTGCATGAATATCATCGAAACTAATAACCTTACCCGCCGTTTTGGCAAATTGACCGCGGTGGATGCGGTTGACTTGACACTAGAAGAAGGGGAAATCTTCGGCCTGTTGGGGCCAAACGGCGCGGGCAAGACCACGCTGCTTAAAATGTTCACCACGCTCCTGCCGCCCAGCAGCGGTTCAGCAAAGGTGGCTGGCCTCGACGTGGTGCGCAACTCCGGTGACGTGCGCAAAGTGATCGGGTACGTGCCGCAGCTGCTTTCAGCGGACGGATCGCTGACCGGGTACGAGAACCTGCTGGTCTTTGCCAAGTTGTTCGATTTGCCGCGCGCTCAGCGAGAAGCGCGCATCCATGCGCTGTTGCACATGATGGGCTTGGAGGAAGCCGCACACCAGATGGTGAAAACCTATTCAGGCGGCATGATCCGGCGGCTGGAGATCGCCCAGTCGGTGTTGCACGAGCCGCGCGTACTCTTCCTGGACGAGCCGACCGTGGGGCTTGACCCCATTGCACGCAAGTCTGTGTGGGAGCACATTCAGCGACTGCGCAGCCAATTCAGCACCACGATATTGCTGACCACCCACTATATGGAGGAAGCCGACGATCTGTGTGAGCGGGTGGCCATCATGCACCATGGAAAGATCGCCGCGATCGGCCAGCCAGCCGAGTTGAAGGCTTCGGTGAACGGCGGCTCAGCCACGTTGGATGAAGTCTTTGCCCATTTTGCGGGTGGCGAGATCGAGGCCAGCGGTTCCTATATAGACGTCTCGAGGACCAGACATGACGCACGCCGAGTTGGTTAAATCATCACCCAGGCCGCAGGCCTGGGTTCGATTTTTGTATTTCCTTCGCAAGAGCCTCAATATCTTCGAGATGGAGATGCGCAAGCTGCGCCACGAGCCGACCGATCTGCTGACCCGCGCCGCCCAGCCATTCATCTGGCTGGTGATCTTTGGCCAAGTGTTGTCCGGCATCCGCGCCATCCCGACTGGGGAGAGCAGCTACATCGAATTCATGGCGCCTGGGGTATTGGCGCAATCCGTTCTGTTCGTTTCCATTTTCTATGGTCTGGCGCTGATCTGGGAGCGGGATTTGGGCATCATCCACAAATTCCTGGCCAGCCCGGTGCCGCGGGAAGCGCTGGTAGTGGGTAAAGGGTTAAGCGCCGGTATTCGCGGTTTTTCACAGGCCATTATCGTGATCTTGTTGGCGAGTTTCCTCGGCGTAAGGTTGAACCTCAACCCATTCAATATCCTGGGCGTGATTAGCATTGTGTTCCTGGGTGCATTAACTTTTTCGACGTTCTCATTGTTGATCGCGCTTTGGGTGAAGACGCGGGAACGTTTTATGGGCGTCGGCCAGTTCGTTACCATGCCCTTGTTCTTTGCCAG
>DATDRZ010000100.1:0-5420 GCA_035291465.1 Anaerolineales bacterium | reverse complement strand
GTTCTCTTCCCCGCATCGCATTGCGTCTGATCGCCCTGGGTGTGCTGGACGCTCTCGCGGTCTTTTTAATTTACCTTTTCGTTTACGACGGACTTTGGCTGCTGGCTGTCCTAGTAACCGTCACCACCCTGGTAATCAATGTAATCAATCTTTGGGAACGCTTTTATCCACTGCGTTGGATGACTCCAGCGCTTGCAATCATCATGCTGTTCGTTTTGTACCCAATTCTTTTCACAGTCTACACGGCGTTCACCAATTACAGCGATGGGCACCTGCTCACCAAAGTGCAGTCCGTCCGGCGCATCGGCCAAGATACCTATCTTCCCGAAGGCGGCGTCGTTTACAGTTGGACTGCGTACCGTTCTCCGGAAGGGGAATATGCCCTCTGGCTGGTGGATGCAGAGGGAAATGGTTTCGTTGCCTACCCAGAACAACCGCTGCAGCCCGGCGTTCCCGGTGAAGGCGATGTCGGCGCGGCCGATGAGAATGGCATACCTGCCAACATCGGTGAATTTGGGCGCCTCACGTTGCCACAAATCATTCCGATCCTCGATAGCGAACTGGCGCCGTTGAAATTTGGCGAACCACCACAGACAATCAGTATCAAGTCGATTCGCGAAGCCGCCCAATTGCAGCCACGTTATGTATATGACGCGGAAATGGACGCCATTACCGATCAAATCACTGGCGTGATTTATGGGGCGGATGATCGGCGCGGTTTTTTCGCAGCGCCGGATGGCGCAATTCTTAACCCTGGTTACCAGGTCACTGTCGGATGGGCTAATTTCAGCCGGCTTTTGAATAGCCCGGCGTTGCGCGGCCCCTTCGTCCAGGTCTTTATCTGGACTATTGTGTTCGCGTTCTTCTCCGTAGTGACCACCTTTGGCCTGGGTCTGTTTCTGGCGCTCATCTATAACGATCCTACACTGCGATTCCGCAAGCTGATTCGCACTTTGTTGATCATCCCCTATGCCGTGCCCGGGGTGATTGGCATTCTGATCTGGCGCGGCATGCTCAACCAGCATTTCGGGGTCATCGCTTCCAGCATGGTCGATCTCCTGGGCTGGACCCCCGGCTGGTTCACGGATCCCATTTGGAGCAAAGTAGGCATTCTGCTGGTGAATTTGTGGCTGGGGTTTCCCTATATGATGCTGGTGTGCAGCGGAGCGCTGCAATCCATCCCTAAGGATATTTACGAAGCTGCCGAGGTCGACGGATCCACAACATGGCAAAGTTTCTGGCAGATCACGTTGCCACTCTTACTGGTCGCTGTCGGTCCTCTTTTGATCGCTTCCTTTACATTTAACTTCAATAATTTTGCTGTGATCTACGCCTACAATGAAGGACGGCCGCCAATCCCGAATACGGCCACACCAGCAGGTTACACGGATATCTTGATTTCATATACATTCCGGCTAGCTTTCGAATCGGGCCGCGGCGCGGATTACGGTTATGCCAACGCCATCACCATCGTGATCTTTATGATCGTGGCTGCCATCACCTTATTCCAGTACCGCTTCATGGGCACCTGGGAGGAGATCTCCGAGAATGTCTGAGCAAGCCGCCGCCAAACCCGCTTTGTTCCCCCGACGACGTGTAGACGAGGCCGTCGGTTTGGGCAGCTCGATGCGCGGCCAGCGGCGTACGCGCCGCTTGGGTCAAGTTATCGCTACGATCTTTGCACTCTTATTTGCGCTGTTCCCGATTGCCTGGATCATCTCGGCGGCATTCAATCCGTCGTCGTCCATGGCGACGCAATCATTTATCCCACCCAACGCTTCCACAGCGAACTTCCGATCCTTGCTTAATGACCCATTGCATCCCTTTTTCTTATGGATGTGGAACTCCACCAAGGTGGCCGGGATCACTGCCGCCCTGGCGGTGTTCGTCACTATGCTAACGGCTTACGCGTTCTCACGTTTCCGTTTCCGCGGCCGCCGTAGTTTGCTGGTCACCATCTTGCTGATCCAGGTATTTCCTAACCTGCTCACCATGGTGGCGTTGTTCCTGTTCTTGCGACAGATCGGTGAATATTTCCCGTCGTTTGGTTTGAACACTCATGGCGGCCTGATCATGGTTTACCTGGGCGCGGCGATGGGCATCAATATTTGGCTGATGAAAGGTTATTTCGATTCGATCCCACGCGATATCGATGAGTCCGCGGCGGTGGACGGTGCCACCCATTGGCAGGCCTTCTGGGCTTTGATCTTCCCATTGGTGCGTCCGGTGCTTGCCGTGGTTGGCGTGCTGGCCTTTGTGGGCACCTACAATGAATTCATCCTTGCCCGAATCTTGTTGCGCAGCACCGAGCAGTTCACCCTAATGGCCGGACTTTATCTTTACGTCGATCAAAATTTCGCCCAATCCTGGGGCATCTTCGCAGCCGGAGCGTTGCTTGGAGCGATCCCGGCAGCGGTGATCTATACCGTGCTGCAGGATTACATCGTCAGCGGCCTGACCCAGGGAGCCGTTAAAGGCTAGGGTTACATCGAAGATTTACCCTATTGCGAGCGAGCTGTTTTGCGAGTGAAGCAATCTCCGATTTCGAAAACGAAGGCGCCTGTATTGCCAAGGGGGCTAACTTCACGTAAATTCCAAGGATTTTTTTCTCATGCATGACACTATCTTCGGAACCCTGATGACCGATGAGCCAAGGAAGGCTGTGCCTTCCGCAGTTGCGAGGAGCCGAGCGAAAGTGAGGCGACGAAGCAATCCCCTGTCCACTAAGCCGGGCCACCTACTTTTATCAGTTAAACCCAACCTGACTATCGCAAGGGATTCTTCGTAATGCATGACACAATCTTTGGAACCTTGATGACCGATGAGCTCAAGCTCATCCACTACCGCGCCCATCGCAGCGGGTTCCAGCACAATTATTCAACTGAACCTCTGGATCCAAAACCCAATCAGCCTGTGTCTGTATTTACCCGCGTTGGGCCTGACTTGGACGTGGACGAAGTGGTTTGCTATTACACTACGAATGGCAAGCCGCCTGCTGCTGAGTACGGAAGCTACGAGGGAGTAAAGTTTACAAAATGCTTACGGTTGCGTGTGGAATGGGACACGCTGAGCTGGGGTTATAGCGAGATCTGGCGCGGAGAAATTCCTGGGCAGCCCGAGGGCACGCTGGTGCGCTATCGCATTGTAGGGATGAAAGCTGACAAGGGGATTGCCTGTGCAGACTGGCCCGAGCCTAAATTCCGCCAGGAAATTGCCACCCGAGCGCACTTTACCAAAGCGCCGGTGCCAGATGAAGAACCCGAGGACCCTCTGACGGGGAAAGTTTTTGCCTATCACGTCACCCAATATCCAGCGCCGCAGTGGGCGCGAGAAGCGGTCATTTATCACATTTTCTCAGATCGATTCCATCCGGGTGAAGGACGGGATTGGACGCAGACTACGCATCTCAGCGATTTTTGCGGTGGTACGCTGTGGGGCATTCGCGACAAACTGGATTACATACAGGAACTGGGCGCCTCCGCAATCTGGCTCAGCCCTACCTGGCCGAGCACCAGCTATCACGGCTATGATGTGACCGATTACCTGGCAGTGTCCAGGCGGCTTGGCGGGGAAGAAGCAATGAGAGCGTTGGTCCAAGAAGCGCATTCACGCGGCATCAAAATCATCCTGGACTTGGTAGCCAATCACTTATCTTATGAGCATCCGTATTTTGTCGAAGCCTTGGCGAACTTGCAAAGCCCTCACCGTGAACATTTTCTATTTGACCAGTCCGAAATCGGTTATCGCACCTATTTCGGCGTGCGCACCATGCCGCAGATTAACCTGACCAACGAAGCAACGCGCAAATGGATGTTCGACATCGCCCGCTATTGGCTGACGAAATTCGAAATCGATGGTTTTCGGCTAGACCATGCCCAGGGTCCCGGTCCCGAATTCTGGACCGAATTCCAGATGGCCTGCAAGCAAGCCAACTCCGAAAGTTTTTGCTTCGGAGAAGTCGTGGAACCGCCGACGCAATTGCTGCGCTATGCCGGGCGCGTGGATGGTTTGCTGGATTTCAATTTCAACGAAGCAATCCGCAGGGCTTATGCATACGGCAGCACCAGCAAACAGGAATTCTCCATTTTCCTCAAGCGGCATCTGGATTTCTTTAGGGAATCGGGGATGCTGCTGCCAACCTTCCTCGACAATCACGACATGAAACGTTTCTTACACATTGCGGACGAAGACAAGCGGAAACTCAGAGAAGCGGCTGAATTGCAGTTCAAACTTCCCGGTCCGCCGATTATTTATTATGGGACGGAAATCGGCATGTCCGAATTCATCACCGACGATCCGCACGACAAGTTAGTGGGTTGCAGGGCTCCCATGATCTGGGATAAAGGCCAGGATCGCGACCTGTTTGCGTTTTACCAGGGTTTGATCCGCCAGCGCCAGCAAGATCAACCGTGGAGGCAGTAAGGTGAATTTTCGCAGCCTATTCGTCCTCTTAGCCCTGGGCGCTTTACTGGCCTCCTGCGCGCCGGCGCAGCCATCCCCCGCGACCGGAACCAGCCAGGCACCCGAGGGCGAACCCATCTATCTCGCCATCATTTGGCACCAACACCAGCCCGTGTATTACAAGGATCCGGAGACCGGCCTTTATGTGCGCCCCTGGGTTCGCGTCCACGCTGCCAAGGATTACCTGGACATGGCCGCCACGCTGGCGCAGTATCCGCAGATTCACGCCACCTTTAATATCACCCCGAGCTTGATCCGCCAATTGGATGACTTCGAGGCTGGTGCCAAGGATCTCTATTGGGCGATGGCCGAGATCCCCGCCGGCGAATTAACCGGCGAGGAAAAGCAATTCATCCTCGATCGCTTCTTCGATACCAACCGCGAGATCATCTCGCGTTTCCCGCGCTACCAGGAATTGCTGGCCTTGCGCGACGGCAGCGACGATCCTCTACGCGCCTATGGCGAACAGGATTTTCGCGACTTGCAAGTATTGTTCAATCTGGCCTGGACTGATCCCGATTGGTTGGCCCAGGAACCGCTGGCTGGCCTAGTCGCAAAAGGTGAAAAATTCAGCGAGGCCGATAAAGAGGTCGTTTTTGACGTACATCTGCGAATTATCGGCGAGGCGATCCCGCTGCATCGCCTCCTGCAGGAGGCCGGGCAGATCGAGGTCACTATGACCCCGTTTGCACACCCCATTCTGCCTCTGCTGGTTACAACGCAGCTCGCCCGCGAGGCGCTGCCGGAACTCGAATTGCCCAGCGAGACGTTCATCTATGGGCAGGATGCAGCCGCCCAGATCGAACTGGGCGTGCAACTCTACGAAGATCATTTCGGCGTGCTGCCGCGCGGCATGTGGCCGGCGGAAGGCTCGGTGGCGCAAGAGATTGTCACCATGGTCAGCCAGGCTGGCATCCAGTGGATCGCCTCGGACGAAGGCGTGTTGGCAAAGAGCCTCG
>DATDRZ010000099.1:0-32338 GCA_035291465.1 Anaerolineales bacterium | reverse complement strand
GCGCGGCCAACGGGCGCGGCGGCAGCGCGACGCGGGCCATCTCTACATCGATGACGTAGCGATGGATCTCCGCCCATTCGGGAAGGTCGGGTGTTAAACCAATGTCTCCGACCACGAGTTCACCAAGGTAGCTAAACGCGGGCAGCGTCAGCATGCCGCGCTTCACGGCAGCCATGCTGACGGTGAGATCGGCCTTCAGCAGCTCAGCTGGGATCTCGCCGCTTTCCGTATCCATGCCCGAGGGGCAATCCACGGCAACGATGAATGGTGGATTCTTCAACCCACCTAAAATCTCCTTGATTTGCGCAAGAACCTCACCAAATGGTTCGCGCAATGGCAGTTTGATCCCTGTGCCCAGCAAGCCGTCCAGCAAGACCGCATGTTTGCCTATCAGCCCGGCTAATCTGCTCCCAGACTCGTCTTGTACAACAATGGAGGCGCCAGATTTAGCCGCGCGTTTTACATATTTTTCCTCTGCTTCGCGGTTCACCAAAAAGGCTGTCGTCTTCCATCCCTGTTGGGCCAGCAATTCAAGTGCGACCAGAGTATCGCCGCCGTTATTTCCTGGCCCTGCCAATCCAAGAACTGAATGATAAAGGTTGTGACTATGCGCAATGATGTGATCGGCAAGCGAGGTCCCCGCATTTTCCATCATTTGCGGGTAGGTCAGGCCGGATTTATCGGCCGCCTTCTCGATTGCCAACATTTGCGGAACGCTGACCAGTTTTGCCATAAGTTGATTATAGTAAACAAGTAGAGAGCTACACAAGGAAACAAGTACACGAGGAAAAACGATAGATGCAAAAACTGCGAAGCTACGCTTCGCAGTTTTTATTCATGCGCTGGGTGGGAATCGAACCCACACGCCTCGCGGCACATGGCCCTCAACCATGCCTGTCTACCAGTTCCAGCACCAGCGCGAGCAGTAAATTATAATGCCCGAAAATGGCTAGTCAAGCAGGGAGAAGAGTCAGCCGTGGCCGATGTAATTCTTGAGATCATTTTGAGCATACTGGGTAGCATTTTCGGGACCGCCCTCGATGAGTAGTATTACAAACAACCCTGGTGGGTCAAGACAATAGTCATCGCGACCTTCGTTTTCATCGTTGTCATGATTATCTATTTCCTTGTCTTTTTGCCAATCTTAAACTTGCAGTGGGGATAACAACTATCCATTTACAATTGGCTTTTCTAACCGGAGGTAAGCGTGCGAATCGTGCTTGACGCGATGGGCAGCGACCAGCATCCACAGCCTGAAATCGAAGCTGCCATCGAGCTAACTCGGGAATTCGGTCCCGGCCTCCTCCTGGTCGGCGACCAACCGCGACTCCAGGAAGGCATCGGCAACCGCGCCCCGGGGTTGGAGATCGTCCATGCGCCGGAGGTATTCTCGATGGGTGAGCATGTATCGGCGCCGGGAGTATTGCGCAGGGCGCAGAACTCAATGGGGGTCGGAATCGATCTGGTCAAGGCAGGCAAGGCGGATGCGTTTGTCAGCGCCGGTAACACGGGCGGCGTCATGGGTATCGCCTTGGCTCGGCTGGGTCGCCTGCGCGGCCTCAAGCGCCCAGCCCTAACGGTTCTTTTCCCCGTTCAGGGTGGCCGCTGCGTGGCGCTGGATGTAGGCGCCAACGCTGAGTGCAAACCGGAATACCTGCTTCAATTCGCACTGATGGGATCGGCTTATGCCGAGAAAGTGCTGGGAATCAATAACCCACGGGTGGGGTTACTTGCCAATGGTGAAGAAGAAGGCAAGGGTAACGAATTGGTGAGAGCCACCTATCCGCTGATCGCGGCCAGCGGTTTGAATTTCATTGGCAACATCGAAGGGAAAGAGATTTTCGGCGGAAAAGTGGATGTTGTGGTGACCGACGGCTTCACAGGCAATGTTTTGATGAAAGGCAGCGAGGCATTGGCGAAGTTCATTTCCGATCGGCTGCGTGAAGAATTGATGTCTTCGTGGCGCACGAAGGCAGGCGCCCTGTTGGCCAAGCCTGCCTTCGCTGAGTTACGCAAGGACCTGGACCCACGCGAAGTCGGCGCCATCATCTTGCTGGGTCTGAACGGATTGGTTTACGTGGCTCACGGCCGCTCGGATGCGCAATCCCTGGTGTCCGCTGTGAAAGCGGCGCGGCGGTCTGTTGAGGTCGGCCTTCTCGAGTCGGTGCGAGCAGCCATCGAATACGGCTTGAGCCAACTGCCCGTGGAAACCGCGGACTAAGATGCGAATCTTCACCAATGAAATACTCTACCGGCGCAACACGCGCCTTGCGTTTGTTGCCAACCTCGCGGGAATGTTTTTTCTGCTCGCCTCAGTGTACGTGCTATTTAGCGAATCGCAGCTTGGACTTTATCTTTTATTCCTCTTGGCCGGAATCGTATGTATGCAAACCGGCGCTTATTTCGGGCGCTGGAACCGGCGACCGGATTTGGCCCTTAACAAGGCGCTGAGGTCGATTGACGATAACTACACGCTCTACCATTACACCACTCCCGTTTCTCACATGTTGCTCGGCCCCTCCGGTATCTGGATCCTGCTGCCGCGGCACACCCGCGGCAAGATAAGCTATAACCAGAGCAGACGGCGCTGGACGCTGAGGACGAGAGGTTTCCTGGCTCGCTTTGGTCAGGAATCTATTGGTCGACCAATCGTCGAGGCTTCGATGGAAGCTGAAGCGCTGGATCGTTTTTTGCAAAAGCACTGGAGAGATGAAAATCATTTGCGCATCCAAGCTGCCTTGGTATTCGTAGACGAGGGCACAGAAGTCGTGGGCGCCGGGAATGCACCCATACCAACGGTGGGTATCAAGAAGTTAAAGCAGATCCTGTTGAAGGCTGATGAAAAAAGCCGACTATCAAAAGCTCAAGTGAGGCAACTCAATGCGCTCTTCGAGGCGGCCTGATCTATTGGCAACCATGCTTGCACATAGCGAAGTTCGCCCTTATAAAGTATAGTGGTCTTAACTGTGCAATGACTGCACACCTTAAGGAGAGAGTTATGCCCGCAAAAAGAGCAGCAAAGAGAACATCGCGCAGATCGGACGACTGGACAACCTATTTGCCGGTTGCCGGCCGATGGGCCTTCCTCGGAGGAATGATCGTGGCCATAGTTTTTGGTCTCATTCCAAGCCAAACGATCAATCAAAATCCAGGCGCACAAGAATGGGTGGGTTATATTTTTATGCTGTTGGGTGTGATCGCCGGCTTATTCCATATGCATAAAAGCGACGAGGCAAATTTCATTCTGCTTACCATTGGCCTGGCTATTTTCAGTAACTCCTTTGGCAGTGTTCCGGGAGATTTGGCGGGCCAAACTGTAGGCAGCTATATCGTAGGAGTATTCAGCAGCCTGGGGTTCTTCTTTGGGGTGGTCGTGGTTGCAATCGTCGTTCGCAACATCGTTGATTGGTTTACTGCCTAAATAACTTTTTTGTTAGGTAAAAACGCGCGACTTTTAGGGGTCGCGCGTTTTTAATTCATATAGATGAACCTTATAACATTCTCTTTTAAATTGCGTTTAACTACATGACTAATCGGTGAGAAGGAGATAATTTGCGCGCCTATCGCCTCAACATGCCTCTTTCATGTAAAGCCTCGCCAAACTGTTGTTTTCAATCCACCCCTAGGGAAAGGATCTCCGTACCGGCTGTCCAATCCCTCTGAGAATAGGAACCCCATGGAAACCATCTTAATCATCATCCTAATTCTTCTTTTGCTTGGTGTAATCCCCTTGGGCCGATGGGGTTATTGGCGGAGCAATAGGCTGTTTCAGATCCTGCTGCTCATATTGATCATCTGGTTGATTTTGCGCGTCTTCTAAACCCACTCAATGGAGGTAGCCGTGACAGAAGGAACCCTGAAAGGAAAATCAATGCAAGGAATGGAAATGGATCGACCCACAATTGCCCGCTGGGCTTTCATCGTAGGCCTGGCTCTAGCGCTCATCATTGCCCTGGTGACAGATATTGAAGACTGGGTCGTGTGGCTGATGATCCTGGTCGGGCTGTACGCAGGATGGGAATTCGTCACGGAAGATCAGGAACACCACTTTTTCCTTGTAGCCATCACGCTGGTTTTCTTCAGCCAGACCTTGATCGACATACCCAGCGTGGGCGAAACGCTGACCGCGTTGCTGACCAGCATGTCGACATTTTTTGGCGCCATGGCGATTGCCGTGGTGGTTCGCAACATTGTGAAATGGGTGACGACTACCGCATAGCCCACCCTCCTCTCTCTCCAAGCGAATCTGAACCGCTGAGGCCGCGAACAACTTCCTTACGGTCGGACGCAACAAACGCAGGGCTAACCAAGAAGCCCTGCGTTTGTTTTTGGCCGATGAATTACAATCGACCCGACTAGATAACAATGGCAGCTCGACTCGAAACACTATCTGTCGCACGCCAACATCGCACACTGCGCAGGCTAGAGGAAATCAGCTTCAAGTTGTTGAGCCAACTGGAGCTTAATCCCCTCCTGCAATCCATTGCGCGCGAGGTGGTTGAGGTCCTGTCCGCGGATTCCGGGGGCATCTACCGATACGATGCGCAGCGAAAAGAATTACGCCCTGTAATCCCGGTTAAGCAGCCCAAAGATGCTTTGTATGCGGTGAAGCCGGGCGAGGGCATGGCCGGTCGGGTCATGGTCACCGGCAAGGCCATGAAAGTGGACAATTACGACCTATGGTCAGGGAGAACGCCCAAACAGCGTAAAGGAACCGTGGGTCCGGTCGTCCAGGCGCCGGTACGAAAAGGGAAAGAATTCCTCGGGGTCATTTACGCGGAACGTAATTTGAGTAAGCCGGTATTTACGGATGAGGACCTTGAGAGCATCCAGCTTTTCGCAAACTACGCGGCTATTGCCATAACCAACGCGCAGCTATACGAAGAAGCCAAGCGAGCTGCCAGCGAGTTCACCAGCCTTTACCAAACGTCGCTGGAAATCACACAGCAATTGGAACTGGACAAGGTGTTAGAAGGGATCATTCGGCGCGCGGAAGCTTTAGTGAACGGAAAAAATGGCCAGTTCTATTCCTTCGATGAGGAACGCCAGGTATTGATCCCAGGGTCGCCTGGACATTTGCCGAGAGCCCTGCAAAGGGTCAGCATGAAACCTGGCGAGGGCATGTCTGGCACGGTGTTCGCGACAAGAAAACCTCTGATCGTTCCCGATTACGACAAATGGGAGGGGCGCGCATCCAGTACGCCAAAAGGCTACATAGGACAGGCTATAGGCATCCCTGTGGAGCACGGCGACCGAATACTGGGAGTGATCGCCATATCGCGCAGCAAAACCAGCGCTCCCTTCAACGAACATGATGTCCGTCTGCTGACCTTATTCGCCGGGCAGGCAGCGGTTGCGTTGACGAACGCGCGGCAATACGATGAGCTGCAAAAGCTGTATGGGGAGGTCAGGGTCAAAGAGCGCCTGGAAAGCGAATTGACCATGGCGCACACCATCCAGGCCAGCCTGCTGCCTCAAAAACTTCCGCGAATCCACGGCTGGGATCTGGCCGCCTGCTGGGTTGCGGCACGCGAGATAAGCGGCGACTTTTACGATTGCTTTGCGGTTCCAGGTGGGCGCTGGGGATTCGTGATCGCCGATGTGGCCGGAAAAGGCGTGCCTGCGGCCTTGTTCATGGCGCTGTGTCGCACGCTCACGCGCACATTCTGCATGGATGGCCGCCCACCGCGCGAAGCTATCGCCCGGGTAAACGATCTCATCATCGCCGATTCCTACAGTGATTGGTTCATCACCCTGTTTTATGGAGTGCTGGATCCGAAGTGGGGAATCCTAACCTACGTGAACGCAGGTCATCCGCGGCCATTATGGTTGAAAAACAAAGGCAAGAAACTCGAGAGACTAGCGGCCGATGGTATCGCACTTGGAGTATTCGAAGGCATTACGTTGGAAGAAAAATCGGTGCAACTAGAGCCCGGCGATTCAGTGCTGATGTACACCGACGGGATCAGTGAAGCTTTGGATTCCTCGGGAACCCTTTACGGGGAAAGGCGCATTCAAGCCGTCCTGCGGCGCTCCGCACAGGAAACCCCGACAGCCGTTTTGGAAAACCTGCAAAAAGATGTGGCAGACTTCTCAAAAGGAATATCGCAAGCGGACGATCTAACTGCAATAATGTTGAAGAGGAAGCTAGGGAAATAAGCGAAACAGGGTTACAAGTAGTCTAGTAGACAAGCAAACAAGGCCCTGTTGGCTTATTTACTGGTTACCTTGTTTGGTTAATGAAGTTTCTTTTTCATGGTCACTTTATTTTTCCCCTGGCGTTTTTCGCGCGAAAACCTCACCTCGTCCATCGTCTTGCGCATCATCAGCACCCCGAGGCCTTCGAGATCTAGCTCATCTAAGTTCTTCACGATTCGGGGTATCGGAACCTTGCTTGGTTCTACCCCTTTGCCCCAATCGGTTAGTTGGACTTTAAGCTCGTCTTTATCGCATTCAATCTTGACTTGAAGTTTGCCTCGCTTTCCCTCGTAGGAGTGCTCGCTGCAATTGGTGGCTGCTTCCCCCACGGCCATTTGAACCTCATATAAAGACTTGTCATCCAATTTCAACGCCTTGCCCACTCCCTTTACAAAACTGAATAAATCCCCAAGGAAGCCTTTCTTTGTCTTACCCTCCCAGATATAAACTGCTGCTGCTCCGTTAGCTCTTGCCATTAAAAAGAACCTGCCGCATCTTCAACTTCCTCGAATATTTGAAATAACTTATTGAAGCCAACGAGTTGGAAGGCCTCTTTGAGACGGATTGACAAAGCCGCCAGCCGAACGTCCCCGCGATTGTACCGTCGAGTCTTTTTAAGTGCGGTGACAAGCACCCGCAACCCGGCGCTGGAAATATAATCCACGCCGCCGAGGTCGACGACTAGGTGGTGTTGTCCTTTGTTGAAAACTTTATTGATTTGTTTTTCAAGGCTGGGGGCGGTTTCGGCGTCGACGCGCCCAGATACGCGCAGAATTGTGTAGCGTTTGTATGCCTTCTCAGTGGTTTCCATCGATGTCTCCCGAGGTCAAGAGGTCTGTTCCAAATTCTACCAGTGAACTCTAATCGGAACACTCGGAATGACCGGATTGATAATTTTCTATGCCAGTCAGGTTCAGGTCTAGAATCCCAGGATTCGATCCAGTGAGATGTTGCCTGCTCCCGTGAAAACGAGCGCTAACCCAGCGACGAGCAACGAAAACTCGAAGTCCCAACCATTTTGGCCGCTGAAGGGTGCTTTCATCATTCCAATCTTTGCCTTGTAGATGGCCACCAACATGTCGAAAGCGAACGCAGCGCCCAGAAGACGAGTACCAAGGCCTAACGCCAGCGCCAACGCCCCCACAGTTTCCAGCAGAGCGACGATCCAGGCCGAAAGCTTTGGAAACGGAATACCTAATTGCTGAAAAAAGCCTGCGACTCCCGTTACGCCTTTCATTTCGGAATAGGGATTGAGTTTCGGCCAACCATGGGCTAAGAAAACCGCTGCGATCCCGATCCTCAAGATCAGCAATCCCCAATCAGAATTAAGGTCCAAGCAAATCCTCGAGCATTTCACTCTCCTTGCCTTAACAACAGTTGTAGTGTATGCTACATATGGTAATTATTTTGAATTTCCTGTCAACCAACAACCTTTGAAATTTGTAGCTTAGGCTACACCAAAGGAACAATGTTGCTCGCCAAACAAAAAACGAAAGAAGACCCTCGCATTACACGGACGCGCGCCCTATTGATCAATGCGCTGGGAGGATTGATGCAAGAGAAGAGTTTCGAGGCCATTACGGTCGGCGAAATAGCCCAGCGGGCGACCGTCAACCGCGTCACCTTCTACGCCCACTTTCAAGACAAGTACGAACTGCTGGAAGCTTGGACTCGTCAGTTGATCCGAGAGAAAATAGGTGCGCAGCTCCCTCAGCCAAATCCCTTCAGCGAAGAAAAGTTGGCGCTTCTCTTACGCCTGGTTTGCAGTTTTCTCACCGATTTTTTGGGCCACTGCCCACCCCCCCACGGTAAGCTCGAACCGCTGATCGAAAAACAAATCAAATCTGAACTCTACCAAATCATCCTGACATGGCTGCGCTCGGCGCCAGCTAAAAGCATCTCTACACCTGATCAGGTTGCCACCGTCACCGCTTGGGCCATGTACGGCGCCGCCTGGGAATGGAGCCAGACGCCCAAGCGCGAACCTGTTGATGAGTTCATTCCCCAGGTGTTGCCGCTGATCGCGAGCAACCTGCAAGCCCTGACGCATTCAAAATCAAACCAGGTCCATACCCGGCAGTCTGCCGGCGGGTCAGGCGCTTACGCGTTGTTGCGACAATTCCAATTCTCACCAAATTGAGCTCAAAAGGAGCACCGCATGGAAAAGCAATTACGGGAACTTAAAATCCGCCTCGCCGAAGTGAATGACCTGAGCAGCGCAGCGGCCGTCCTCGGGTGGGATCAGGCCACTTACATGCCGTCTGGCGGAGCCAAAGCCCGCGGCCGGCAGATGGCGACGCTGGAAGGCCTTGCACAGCAAAAATTCACCGACCCGATGATCGGGAAGCTGCTCGATGAACTGGAAAAAAATGCCAAAGACCTCCCCTATGATTCGGATGAGGCTGCGCTGATTCGGAAAACACGCCGCGATTACGACCGGCAAGTGAAAGTGCCCCCAGCCTGGGTGGCGAAATTCAGCGCCCACTCTGCACAAAGCTATCAAGCATGGACACGTGCGCGCCCGGCCAATGATTTCAAGAGCGTCCAAGACAATTTGAAGAAAACATTAGACCTGAGCAGAGAGTACGCCGATTTCTTCCCCGGTTATGACCATATTGCCGACCCATTGATCGACGTTCCTGATCCGGGAATGAAAGCCGCTGATATTCGGCGAATATTCAGCGAGCTGCGCGAACAGCTCGTGCCCATTGTCAAAGCCATCACTTCCCAAGCAGAGGCTGACGACAGCCCGCTGCGCAAAGGTTATCCTGAGGAAGAGCAATTGGAATTCGGGATAGCCGTCGCCAGGGATTTTGGTCTCGATCTGAACCGTAGCCGGCAAGATAAGACCCACCACCCTTTCTGCACAACGTTTTCTATCGGTGATGTACGTATCACCACGCGGGTGAAAGAAAACCTGCTGGACGATGCGCTATTTAGTACGCTTCACGAAACCGGCCATGCGCTGTATGAACTGGGCGTCAATCCCGAGCTCGAAGCGACCCCTCTCATCGGCGGAACTTCTTCGGGGGTGCACGAAAGCCAGTCGCGCACCTGGGAAAACATTGTCGGTCGCAGCCGCGGCTTTTGGGAACATTACTATCCGAAGCTGCAGCAAAAATTCCCGAAACAGCTCAAGGATGTCAGCCTGGATGCGTTTTATCGCGCCATCAACAAAGTTTCGCGCTCCCTGATCCGTACGGATGCGGATGAGGTGACTTACAACCTTCACGTGATGATTCGTTTTGAACTCGAAATGCAAATGCTGGAAGGCAAGCTAGAAATCAAGGATCTGCCGGAAGCCTGGCATAACCGTTACCAGGAAGACCTAGGCGTGCACGCCCCAAGTGATGTCGACGGCGTTCTTCAAGACGTGCACTGGTATGGCGGCCGCATCGGCGGCATGTTCCAAGGATACACGTTAGGCAATATCATCAGCGCGTTGTTCTACGAGGCCGCGCTCAAAGCGCATCCACAGATACCGGCCGAGATCAGCAAAGGGAAATTCGACACGCTGCATAACTGGCTAAAGGAGAATCTCTATTGGCACGGCTCCAAGTTTACGCCGAATGAACTCATCCAACGCATCACGGATGGGCCGCTGCGTATTGAACCCTATATCGCCTATTTGAGAACTAAGTACGGAGAACTATATAAGCTGTGAGTTGTTAGCTGTTAGCTCAAAAAGAATTCAGGGCGCACTTACGGTGCGCCCTCTTTTCTCTTTCAAATAGCTCAGGAACAGCGCGAGCGAGACTATCAAGAAAACCGCCAATCCCGCAAATACTGAGATCGGGCGGAATTCGAAAATGATTTGATGGATCCCATCTGCCAGGTTGACAGATCTGAATATCGTCTGGTGAGGCTCAATCTCCACTGGATTTCCATCCACCGTAGCCACCCACCCTGGATACACAAGCTCAGAGAGGACCAGGCGGCCCGGACCTTCTGCTGCTATCTCGATCCGATTCGAGGTCCATTTAGTAATTGTGATCTCTTTATCCGAGCCATCAATGAATGCCCTGGGCAACATGTCAGTCAGGCGATAGACAAAGGTGTGATAAAAACGATCGACAAGATCCAAACCGTCAATGTCCAACTCAAATTCTGAGGCCAAATAACCAACGTTTAACCGGGCTAACTTGGCCACATCGGGAATGGCAAACCGATTATCCGTTGCTGGTTGGCTGTTGGCATAGGGAGGCAAAGTAATGCTATAGCCAATTTGGCCAACACCTGTCGTCCGCTCCATGAAATCCACGTAGGCGCGCAATTGAAGCGGATCCACGCCGTCGGCCAATTCCAAGCCATATTGGGCCGCGGTCTGCTGGGGGATGCTATAGGAAGGCGAAAACACGCGGAATTGTCCCGGCTGCTGGGCTAGGAATTCGGCAACGGCAGCTCCTTCAGAGAGCACCTCTCCGGTCGAGCGGGGCGCAAAGAGAGATGCGTCTGCGGCGCCTAAATCGATCAGTGTGATCAGGGCAAGCCCAGCCCAAAGCCATTGGGCGGCTAAACGTTTGCTCGAGAATAGGTGAATCGCCAACAGAAAAGCCAGGCTTACAGCGAAACCCCAAAGATAGGCAGTGGAAATCGTCGCCGTTAAGAACCAAATTGCCAGCGCAAATCCAGCTTGCAATCCAATAATCCCCGTAAAAGCAAGTCTCACCAGACGCCAGGCATGCTGGTCTGTCTTTGCGTCAAGGAGGGCATCCAAGGCGCCGGCCGCCAGCATGGTGACCGCAAGGGAGGCTACCGGCCAAATCCGCGGCGGCACTCGTAATAGAGAGAATCCGGGCAAGCGCGCCAATTGGTTCAAGCCGGGGATATTTTCTCCCATTGAAAAGAGGAGGGTGAAACCAGTGATCCCGATCCAAAGCCAGTCCATCCTCTCCTTTTTTGCCGACAGGATCGCGGTGATGGCCAGCAACAAAACGACAACGCCGAGATAGACGATCCATTCGTGGTTTCCGCCAATTTGGGGGGCGAGCAAACCGAACAACCCGGCGGGAGGCAGGGAAAACGCAAGGATGTCTGCCGGGGTTAGCTGTGCACGAGTTGAAAGCTGGCTGTACTCCAGCAGCGGAAACAACATAGGCGCAGCCAGTGAAGTTGCCACCAATGTTTGTTTGATACCTGCGGCTACTTTTACACGCCAACGATATGGACTTCCTGTCAAAGAGAATACGGCCCAAAGCAATCCCGCATAGGCAGCCCAGCGAGGATCTGCCAACATGATCAGAGCGAGAACAATGCCTGGCTGGCGCAGCCAGAAGTTTCCGGCATGCCGCCAGCTCTGCACTTCAGCAAGCAGCAGCCAGGGCGTCCACGAGATGGCATAGATCATGGTGAGATGGCCAGCGCCATAGTGCGAGAAAACCTTGGGCAAGGCTTCGAAGGCCAACGCGCCGAAAAGCGCTGACTCATGTGATCTGCCGAAGGCGCGGACAAGCAGATACATTCCCAGGCCGCTCCACAGCAAATGGAAAATGACAGCCAGGTTGAAGCCCAGTGGCAATGGAAACAACAGGGCCAGCCATCCCAGCGGATACCACAGACCTGAGAGCGAATTCGCGGCAAACGGATAGCCGCTTAAGATTTGCGGCGACCAGAATGGGATTTGCCCCCATTCAGTAATCGCCTGCCTCAGGAAGACCGCATTCGGGTAATGCGTAATGCTTAAATCGCTGTAATTTGCGTCCGCAGATGGATAAGGAAAGCCTGACAAACCCGGCAGCAATAACATGACGGGAATGAGTAGCGGCCACAATCGCAACAGAGCGAATCCACCAGTAACTTTGGTGCCGTTCATACTGTAATTATCGCCACATCGGGAATTCGCGCATGAATTTCAAAGTTCCGTCCCTTAAGCGCCAAATTAATAACCGAAGGAGTAAGCAGAACCGTACCCGGCTGGGTACAATTTCCGGCATTGAGGAGGTGTCTCCCCATGACCAGAAATCTAATCCTAAGCCTGGCCCTCGTTTCCCTGCTGCTGACCAGTTGCGGACTTTCGGAAACCGACGTGCAATCCACTGTCGGCGCCGCGGTGACCAATGCAGTGGGCACAGTGAATGCTCAGTACACCGAAATCGCTCTGCTAACCCCTAGCGCCACGAATACGCCATTGACAACCAGCACACCCATGGCTACGAACACTCCTGCAGGAACTCCAACAACAGGCGCGATCAGCGGAGGCAGCACCAGCGGCTGTGATGTCGGCTCTTTTGTGGCGGATGTCACTGTCTCTGATGGCGACGAAATTGAAGCCGGCACGCCCTTCACCAAGACATGGTCAGTCAAGAACGACGGCACTTGCGAATGGACTACGTCCTATATGCTGATCTTCAGTAGTGGTGACCAAATGGGCGGACCAACCAGCACACCGCTCACTGCGGCAGTGCCTGTGGGTTCAACGACCAACATTTCGGTAAGCCTCACCGCCCCAGCCTCCCCTGGCAGCTATACTGGATATTGGGCAATCGCCAACGCATCAGGAATAGGATTCACCTATTTATCGGTTGTGATCACAGTTCCGTAGTCTAGGCTTAAGACTGAAAGACCTCGCGCAAACGCGAGGTCTTTTTTTACTCAGGTCTGGGAGTTTCGTCTGCAGAGGCCTGAAACAGGGCAGCAATTTCCGGTGATTCGATTTGCTCGACATTCCTGATCTTGACATGGCGAGCGCGCTTGCCCGTTCCCTCGAGCACACCCTCCGGGTCAGGTAGATCAACTCCGCGTGGGAACCCTAAATTGACATAATCTTTGTACAAAATAATCACGCACATCAGGTGTGTGTAGGTTTTCGCGTACCCGTATGCCAGCAGGTGAGCAGGAATATCGATTTGCTCGATAACCTCAGGGTCGATTTCGAAAACCAGATCGCGCAATTGCAGGGCTAGGTTGCGCACCTCGGGTGTGTAGGTTTCTAAAAAGTCTTCGAGTTCGATCGAGATCAACGTTCGTGTTTTTTTCGCCATCACAGTTTTCAATCAAAAGATTCAGCACAAAAGTACAAAGCATGCCTAGAGCCGTTCGCTTCGCTCAGGGTAAACTGCGCGAATAGGTGCACAAAGGATAATTAGTTTATTTTAATCCTGATGTCCTTTGTGGCTTTGTGGTCATTACCTGATTCACCGCAAAGTATAATCCGATCTCTTGGAGGCCTTCGTCATGTCACTGAAATCCAATAAGGTCCGTGTAGCTATCATTGGTGTGGGGAATTGCGCCAGCGCTTTGGTGCAAGGCGTGGAATTCTACAAGAATGCTACAGAGGGCGAGCAGGTTCCCGGGCTCATGCATGTGAACTTGGGGGGCTATCACATCGGCGATATCGAATTTTCAGCGGCCTTCGACGTTGTGTCCACGAAAGTAGGCAAGGATCTCAGCGAAGCGATATGGGCTTACCCAAATAACACCATTAAATTTGCTGACGTTCCTCATCTCCATGTGCCAGTTCAACGAGGCATGACTCACGATGGCTTGGGAAAGTACCTGCGCGAAGTCGTGGAAAAGGCCCCCGGCCCAACGGCTGATATTGTCCGCATCCTCAAGGATACAGGCACAGACGTTGTGGTTAACTACCTACCCGTAGGGTCTGAGATGGCCACAAAATGGTACGTAGAGCAGGTGTTGGAGGCGGGCGTCGCATTCGTAAACTGCATCCCGGTTTTTATTGCCAGCCAGGATTACTGGTCGCGCCGTTTTGCGGAACGTGGGCTGCCCGTCATAGGTGACGACATCAAAAGCCAAGTCGGCGCCACGATCACTCACCGGGAATTAGCGCGCCTCTTCGTGGAGCGCGGCGTGCATCTGGACCGCACCTACCAGCTCAATTTCGGCGGCAATATGGATTTCTACAACATGCTCGAGCGAGACCGCCTGGAATCCAAGAAGGTATCGAAGACCAATGCCGTCACCAGTATGCTGCCGTACGAGATGGAATCCGGCGACGTGCATGTGGGACCCAGCGATTACGTGCCCTGGCTTAGTGACCGCAAATGGGCGCACATCCGCATGGAGGGACGCTCGTTTGGCAATGCCCCTCTGAGCATCGAGCTGAAGCTGGAAGTGTGGGATTCACCGAACTCTGCGGGCGTGGTGATCGATGCCGTGCGCTGCGCCAAGCTGGCGCTGGACCGCGGCAACAGTGGCGCCCTGGTCGAGCCCTCCGCCTATCTGATGAAGACCCCGCCGCTGCAATTTCCCGACGATGAAGCTCGAAAGCAAATGGAAGCGTTTATCACCGAGCAGGATAAGGTCACAGTCAGTGAAGATTGAACACGACGAACCAAGGAACACAAAGAAGTAGACGTTTCTCTTCGTGGTCTTTGTGCCTTTATTATTCTTTTTTGAGCTTTTATAGTCCTAAAACCTGAATCGCCAACCCACTCAGGAAAATCGCGCCGCCGGCCAGCGCGTGCATGTAGCGTTTCAGTCCCTGCATTGGCAGTAACCCCAACCCACGCACCGAAAGCAAAACGACCGCCAGCATCGTGCTGACGGTGATAGCTCCGAACACTGCAATCACGAGTAGCAACCCCGTCAGGCTGCTCCGGGCGGCGGGATAAATCAGGAGCGGAATCAGCGGCTCGCAAGGACCGAGAACGAAAATTGTGAACAGCACCCAGGGAGTTAGGTTTTCATCGGTGCCGTGAATGTGGACATGGTCATCGTGATGCGTGTGACCATGGCTGTGTGACAGCCCGCTGGAGTGGACATGGATATGCCTATGCGGATTATTGCGCCACGCCTGGCGCAAGCCCCAGGCGCCGTATCCAAGCCCGAAGGCAATGAGCGCCAAGGCGGCCAACTGGCCGCGTACGGCTTCTATGCCCACCAGGCTGGTCACGGCAGCGCCCAAGGCGATCCCCGCCAACCCAAGCGCTACCGAACCTAATACATGACCTACCCCGCATAGCAGCGTTACCGTCGCCGTCTTTTTCAGCGACCATTGCCCAGACTTGGATATAACGATGAATGGTAAGTAGTGGTCAGGCCCCAGCAGCGTATGCACCAACCCGATCACAGCTGCGGTACCAGCTAGCAGAAGCAACTCCTGAGTCATCATTTCCATCTTATCGTAAACCATGTTGCCCCATCATTGTTTTTTGTCCCAGTGCTCCTCGACATTTGACAGGTACCTCGACCTTCCCTTTCCCGTATAATCAACGCCCAGGTGAACATGGACGCAAGATTTTTCCTCTCTCTCCTCGTCAGCTATTTACTAGGTTCCATCCCCGTCACTCAAATCGTCGCCAGGCTGGTCAAAAATGTAGACCTCCGCAAGGTCGGCAGCCATAATGTAGGCGGCCGCAACCTTACCCGGCAGCTAGGTTTGCTCTGGGGTATTTTGGGCGGCGCTGGAGACGTCGCCAAGGGGGCAGCGGCTATGCTTGCCGCCCAGGCTCTTGGGGTCGAATCACCCTATATTCTACTCAACGGCCCGGCAGCGGTGGCTGGCCATAACTGGCCGATCTGGCTCAAATTTCAGGGAGGGAAAGGCGTTTTGACAGCAATGGGCGCAATTGCGGCCATTGCTTTCCCGGAAGCAGCGATCGCTTTTGCATTAGGAATTCTTATTCTGATCCCAACGCACAACATCGTGGCTGCGGCTGTTCCCAGCTTTCTGACCATGCTGGTTCTTTCTTTCGTGTTCCAGCGACCGGCTGAGGTCTCCTGGTTCATCGCCGGCACCTGGGCGGTTGTGCTGGTTGCCGGATTGCCCGAGACGATAAAGAAGTTGATGACGCCTGGCGCCATCGCCGAATATTTCCGAGAGCCTGATCGCGTCTACCGCGAAGAGGCTCAAAAGCGAAGAAATCCCTGAACGGCCCATCTCCCAGGAAAGGATTCACCATGTTCGAAAAGCTCATCAAGGATCTGCGCGCCCATGGATACCAGTGGATGCTGAATGCGCTGGTAACTGTCTTCGGGCTTCAGATTTTGCGCGTCCTATTCGTAAGCTTCGTGGGCTACTTGCGCGACTCCCTGGGAATGGCCTCGCTGACCCTGGCGCCCATCGCCATCGGTGTCTTTGCGCTCAGCTTATTGGCCGGGCCACTTAACCGGCTGGCTGGAACTCGTCGCGCGCTATGGATCACTGCGGGCGGCCTGGCGCTGGTGCGCGTGGCCGAACAGTTAGCCGAGACGGCGCCGCTGGATCTGTATCTATCGATCGCCGGAACTGCCTTGTTTCTGATGTTCCTTCCAATTGCCATCGGAATAGCGCGCGCCCAAAGGGGTGATTCTGGAGCCCATTTAGGCTTTGCATTTCTGCTGGGCCTAAGCCTCGATTCGGCGATCCAAATTGGCGCCCGTACGCTCGATCTTTCATGGCAACCAGGACTAGTGCCACTGGTCGAAGTGTTGATTTTGGCTGCGGCTTTGCTGTGGGGCCTGATCGCCGTCGGATCGGATGGGCCAGCTGCAGAAGATGCCAGTTGGTCTAGTTCACTAAACATGCTGGCCGCCGGTCCATTCCTATTCTTACAGATGCTGATCTTCCAAAATGCCGCCGCCTTTTCCTCATTGACTGGCTGGGAAACGCCTGCGGCTGGCGCGCTGTTGATCGCGGGGAACGCGCTGGGGCTGGTTGGTGCTGCCCGCGTGGTTTGCCTTCCTCGGGGCTGGACCTATGTGCTTCTGGCTGGCTTTATGCTCGCAGTGCCAGCCTATGTGGCGTTCTCAGCTATACCGATCCTCGCAGGGATTTGGTTGATCTTCGGCCAGGTAACCAGCTTCACCTTGGGCATATTATTTTTCCAGGGAGCAACGTCCAATAAAGGTGCTCCCGGTTTGCTGCGCCTAACTGTAATAAACGGGCTGAGTTCTATATTTCTGGTTCTCCTTCTCTTTTTGTATTACGCCTCTTACGATATCAATTTCGGGTTCCGTTCCAGCGCGTTGCGGCTAGCTTCGGTTGTTCTGGTGACAATCTTCATCGCCCTGGGCCACATGCGCGCGGGGACAGGGGGCAAGGCGACGCAGCCCAATTATTCGCCTGCGATACTAGCCACAATATTACTGATCGTCCCGCTTGCCTTGCTCCCCAGTTGGAAGGCGCCAACCGCCGAGGCCGCGCCTTCGGGAACGACAGCCGTGCGCGTCATGGATTACAACCTGCACGATGCGGCGAACACCGACGGTCGCCTAGATGCGGAAGCATTGGCACGTGTGATTGAAGAAAGCGGGGCAGACATCGTTGGGCTGCAGGAGGTATCGCGTGGCTGGCTGGTCTGGGGCGGCCTGGACATGCTCACCTGGCTATCGCAACGGCTGGATATGCCATATGTGTGGGGGCCGACAGCGGATGAGCAATGGGGCAACGCAATCCTCAGCCGCTATCCCATTGTGAACGTTGAGTTCTATAAGTTGCCGCCGGATGATCTGCTGTTGCTGCGAGGTTTCATTTGGGCAGATATAGATATTGATGGAACGGTGGTCACTTTTATCGATACCCACTTTAGCGACAAAGTTGAGCTTGACGATGCTCGAGCCATTCAAGCGTCCACAATCATCAGCACCTGGAACAATCAGCCTACGACCGTCCTCCTGGGCGATTTCAATGCCCTTCCAGATTCGCTGACGGTTACCATGATACTGGAAGCAGGTTTGATCGACATATCCCGCGAAATCGGGGAACAGCCCACGTTCACGTATTACTCTGCAAATCCAGATCACCAAATCGACTATATCTTCGTCACGCCTGATTTGGGGTATAGCGACTTTGCGATCCCCGATATCCAGGCTTCAGATCACCTGCCGTTGGTAACGACCATTTACATCTCAGAATAACGAACCACAAAGACACCAAGAACACGAAGAACAAAATAAATCTTTTTGCCCTTTGTGGCTTTGTGGTGAGATTTCATATGACTGCCGACTCCATATTTGGATTTTTCCTCCAGGGTGCGGCCATCGGCATCAGCGCCGCGTTGAGCCCAGGCCCTTTTCAGTCGCTGGTCATCGCCCAGAGCTTGCTGGGTGGCTGGCGCCGGGCGGCGCCGGTCACCTTCGGGCCACTGATCGCTGACATCCCAATAGCCTTCACCTTAGTTTTCGTGATGAGCCAGGTCCCCGAGGAATTCCTGCGCTTTGTGAAGTTCGCCGGCGCCACACTGCTACTCTTTCTGGCCTGGAACCTATGGAGAGAAATCCGGGCTAAATTTACCCAGGCCTCAATGGTCGAAACCAACGCGCCTCGCTCACCTGTGCGCGGCCTGGCGCAAGGCGTGCTAATGATTTTTCTTAGCCCCGGTCCTTACCTTTTTTGGGGCCTGGTGCTAGGCCCACTGCTGTTACAAGCCATGAACCTTTCCCCCATCCACGCCATCGCGTTTCTTGGCGGCTTTTACGTTCTAAGTATTGGCGTCCTTCAGTTGATCGCCTTGGTGCTTGGCCGCATCGGCCAGCTGAGTGCCCGCGGCCGCCAGGCCTTGCAGTTCGGCAGCCTTGCGCTTATGCTGGCCATTGCCGTTCTGCTAATCAATAGCGGACTGCCCGCATAATGGAACACGCCGAAGGGTCCCCTCAGCCCGTTCGCTTCGTTCAAAGTAAACTGCGCGAATGGGTTGGACTTGAAACCAATCACGTTGGAGAGTCAACCTTCGCAAGGTTGGTAGAGTATGGAACTTTTCCAGATCGGTCTTAATGGCCCCAAGGTGCCCGCTGTAGGCGTGGGCACCTGGGCATGGGGTGATAGCTTATTCTGGGGCTATGAACGTACCTACGGCAGGGAAGATACCCGTGCCGCCTACAACGCCAGCCTCGCCCACGGTTTGACCTTTTTCGATACCGCCGAGGTTTACGGGGGCGGCAGGTCTGAATTGTTGCTTGGACAGTTCATAGCCGAGTCCAAGTCCGAAGTGGTTGTCGCCAGCAAATTTATGCCATTCCCCTGGCGACTGAGCGCTGGATCGTTGAAAAAAGCGTTAATAGACAGCCTCAACCGATTAGAGATTCCACAAATCCATCTGTATCAAATTCACTGGCCATTTCCTCCAGTGAATATCGAAACTTGGATGAACGCCCTGGCTGACGCGGCTGAAGCTGGGCTGATTCGCCAAATCGGAGTGTCCAACTACAGTCGGCAGCAAACTGAGCGCGCCTTCCGTACCCTTGAGCGCCGCGGCCTGCATCTCGCCAGCAACCAGATCAAATGCAGCCTGCTGGCTCGAGGCCCCGAGCGCGACGGGCTGCTGCAGCTTTGCAAGGAGCTGGGTGTCACCGTGATCGCCTACAGCCCTCTTGCCCAAGGGTTACTCACCGGCAAATACAGCCCGCAGAATCCGCCACCGATGCAACGGCGGGTCAGCGGCCGAACGCTGAGGCGCATCCAGCCGCTGCTGGATGAAATGGGCCAGATCGGCATCCAGCATGGCAACAAAACATCGGCGCAGGTGGCGATCAACTGGTGCATCGCCAAAGGAACGCTGCCGATCCCGGGCGCCAAGAACCAACGCCAGGCCAAAGAAAATGCCGGAGCGCTGGGTTGGAGTTTGAGCGAGGAACAGGTGGCAAGGCTGGACGAGGTCAGCGGTTCTTTGTGAAAATCGGGATAGCCTCTGGTTGGCTAACCGACCTCCACCACCAGCCCCTTCAGATATTCTCCTTCAGGAAAATTCAGCGCCACCGGATGATCCGGCCCCTGGCTGAGACGCCGCAGGATGCGGGCGTCGATGCCAGCGTCCAGGGCGGCTCCTGCGACGATCTTCTGGAAGAGTGCAGCATCCACCCCTCCAGAGCAAGAGAAGGTGATCAGCAGGCCGCCAGGCCGCAGCAGCTTAAAAGCCAGCAGATTGATGTCCTTGTAGCCGCGAGCGGCCCGTTCGGCTTGCGCCCTGGTGGGTGCGAACTTCGGCGGGTCGAGAATCACCATGTCGAATTGACGCGCTTCGTCGCGGAAGCGGCGCAGCACCTGGAACGCGTCGCCATTGGTGAATTCGCACTTATCGGACGCCAAGTCATTCAGGGAAATATTCTCGCGGGCCAATCCCAGGGCTTCTGCAGAATCCTCGATCAAGGTCACAGACTGCGCCCTACCCTTCAAAGCGTTCGCCGCAAAACTTCCGGTGTAGGAGAAGCAATCCAGGACCTGGCGATTAGCGGCAAGCTCCCGGACGATTAGCCTATTTTCCCGCTGGTCTAGGTAAAAGCCGGTCTTATGGCCACCGGTGATATCCACTAAAAACTCAAGACCGTGTTCCTTGATCTTGACCGTGGAATTTGGCAGTTCGCCACGGATCAGGCCGCGGCGGGCAGGCAATCCCTCCAATTTGCGCACTTCGGCGTCCGAGCGTTCGTAAAAAGCAGACGGTGAAATCGACCCGTCTGCTTCTGCGCTGATTTCGGATGCCCAGCGCTCAGCTCCCCAGCTCAACAATTGCATCACAATTACATCGCCATATTTATCGATCACCATTCCCGGCAATCCATCCGACTCGGCGTGCACCAGTCTGTAGGCATTCGAACTGGCCTCGATTCCCCTGCGCGATTCGATGGCCCGCTGCAGTCGGCGCTGGAAGAATTCGGAATCGATGGTTTCATCGCGCTCCCAGCTCCAGACCCGGGCACGGATTTGAGATTCAGGGCTGTAGGCAGCCTGGGCCAGAAATTCACCCGATGCTGCGATGATCTCCACCGTGGCGCCGGGTCGCGGGTCGCCGCGAACCTCGACCACTGCCCCGGAAAACACCCAGGGGTGTCGTCGCCGCAGCGACTTTTCCCGGCCGGGCTTCAGGATGATTTGAGGTTTGAGGCTTGTCATGGAAAATCAACTAATTGAAACTGGTGTCAATCTCCAATCTCTAATCTCCAGCAACTAATAACGAATAACTTTCCCCCAGGTGTCTTTTGCGGTTAGTTATTTAGATCACACCCAGCTTTTTGCCTGCCGCCTCAATCTCGTTCATCGCGTTTTCGATCTCATCGTGCTCATGCGCGGCGGTCACCGTGGCGCGCAGGCGCGCCTTCCTCTGTTCGACCGCCGGTGAGACAACAGGCAATACGAATACGTCATGGTTCTGCACTTCGCGCGTCATCGCATAGGCGACCATGTCATCGCCGCACACCACCGGCACGATAGCCGTGGAGGTGAACAGCGTGTCGAAGCCGCGCCCCTTGAGACCCTTGATGAACTGGTCGGCGTTACCACGGAGTTTCTCGATGCGTTCCGGCTCATCGAGGATGATCTGAAAGCCTTCCTTGGCCGCAGCCGCTTGGGCTGGCGGCAAGGCCGCCGAGAAAATATAGGCGCGACTGGCATGACGGAGATAAGAGATCAAATCCTTACGGCCGGCAACGTATCCCCCGACAGATGGTATGGTCTTGCTCAATGTGCCCATCTTGATATCCACCACATCGCCCAGACCGTAGTGCTCTTCGATGCCGCGGCCGGTCTTGCCCAGCACCCCCAGCGAATGCGCCTCGTCGATCATCAACCAGGCGTGGTGTTTCTGGCAGAGCTCCACCATGCGCGGTAAATCGATCACGTCGCCATCCATGCTGAACACCGCGTCGGCGATGACCAGCTTGGTGACGCTGGCCGGAGCTTCTTCCAGGCGTTTTTGCAGATCGTCCAGGTCGTTATGCTTGAAGCGCAGGAATTTGGCGCCCGACATCATGCAGCCGTCCACGATGCTGGCGTGGTTCAGTTTGTCGGAGAACACGTAATCGTGGCGCCCCACCAGCGTGGAGACCACGGTCAAATTCGTTACGTAACCGGAGGTATAGGTGATTGCGGCTTCTGCGTGCTTGAAATCTGCGATAGTCTGCTCGAGCTCTACATGCAGATCGAGAGTGCCAGCCAACGTACGCACTCCGTGAGTTCCTGTACCATATTTATCGATCGCATCCTTGGCAGCCTCGTTGATACGGGGGTGGCCGATGAGGCCCAGGTAGCTATACGAAGCAAACATGCCCATCTCGCGGCCACGTACCAAAACGCGAGCACCGCCGCGTAGTTCGGTAATGGGTTGGTTGTAGTAATAGAGGTCTGCCCCTTTGGCTTGCGCGACACGCTCGAGAATGGCATTAATGCGTTTGTTCACGGCGTCGTCGAAGCGTTGCTGGTCCATTCAATCTCCCGGGGGAACTGGAGGTGAGTTTAGCTTAGGCGGCGGGGGCTGTCAAATAAGGTAGTGTCTTAGTCAATTAGTCTTTTAGTCTTTTATTCTTTTAGTCATTTAGTCTTTTCAAAAGCAGGATGGGAAATAAAAAGGAGTACAATCTGCCGGTTTGTGATGCGGACGCAACAATAATTATGAAACAAGGAACGTCTCGACCCTTTGGTGTCTGCTTCCTGCTCGCAGCCGCTATGCTTTCCGCCTGCTCACCTCAAGCGCCACAGGCTACCAGTTCGATCGCAGAATCTACTGAGAACGCCGAAATCCCAACATCTGAACCCACCCAAGAGCTACCGACGACTGCTGAGCCTACGGCGCTCTCGTCTGGCGATGTCCGTGTTTCGGAAATCGATGATATGGAGCAAATTTACATTGCCGAAGGGGATTTCATTATGGGCGCGGACGACGATGAAGCCAAGGACACCGCGTGCCGCGTCAATGGAGTAGCCTGCGCGGAAAATCCGGTGAGCACCGTTTATGTCCCCGCATTCTGGATGGATAAGTACGAAGTGACCAATTATCAATACAGCCTGTGCACGGCCGCGGGCTTTTGCCAGGCGCCTAAATTAGGCAGGGGTACTTACACAGGCAACCCGATAGACGACCAGTTCTTTGATTATTACGACAACCCCAAATACGCAAATCACCCCATGGTTTACGTGGATTTCTACATGGCTCGCGATTATTGCGCCTGGGCTGGCCGGCGCCTGCCCACTGAAAGGGAATGGGAAAAGGCAGCCCGAGGAACCGACGGCCGCAAATACCCCTGGGGCAATGATGCGATTGGCGACGACAGGGGCAACTTCTGCGACGGAAATTGTCCCAAAGATCATGCCAATAACAATTACGACGACGGCTATGCGCAAACGGCTCCGGTCGGCAGCTATCCTGCCGGCGCCAGCGCCTACGGCGTCATGGACATGGCTGGTAATGTGTGGGAGTGGGTGAACACTATCCCAATGGACTATCCCTACAATCCGGAGGACGGCCGCGAAGAGCCGGATACGCGACCCGGCAGCTGCTATCCGCCCGATTCTTGTGCCGCAGATGAAACTCCGTTTGGTGCCGGACCCGAACGGATTTGGCGCGGGGGTACGTGGGCGAACGGTCCCTGGTGGATCCGCGCCACGGTCCGCTACCACTCCGTGCCCGGTTATTATCACAACAGCCTGGGCTTTCGGTGTGCCGCAGATGAATAGGATCAACCCCGACCGCGTTCCAAGAGCGCCATCATTAAAAAACTAAGCAGAACTAGTTCGTCTTCGGCGGGGGACATCAGTCCTAGCGAGGTAAGCTGAAATTTGCCTTCGAAGAAGGCGGGTTGCTTCTCCAAGCGTGCGACATCCCGCTCGTCCATCCTCAAAATCTTGTATTTAGGATGAAATAAGTAACCGGTGAAAAAACCCAGGATGGGAATTTCGCCAAACACTGCGTCGGCAATCTTCACCCAAGGATCCTCCTCGGAGATCTTCATAATCTGAGCCCCTGAGGCATCGAAAATCTGGTAACGAGCGCGCCAGATAGAGCGCATGCCTTCGCGCTTTATCGCTCCAAGAACGGTTCCACGATTATTGGTAAACGTGTAGCGCGCGGAAAAATCTATGATGCGGTCAGCCTTGATGTTAAACTGCAGTTGAGTTTGTGCCTCATCGGCAAAAATACTGATGTCCTCACGGAGTTTGAACAACTTCTGTTTGACGTACCCGATAAGACTGCCGCTGGCATCACGAACATAGATCTGGTTGGCAATAGCCAGGATCTTGAACGAAAAGTCGATCGGATAATTCATTTACGCTCCTATAAAAAAGGAAGTTCGAAAAATCGGCTAACTTTTCTTTGCCAGCGATTTCAAAGCTGTTTCATCCAGAGTTTTCACCCTCAACTGCCTGGCCTTATCCAGCTTGGAGCCGGCATCCTCGCCAACAACCAAATAGGAAGTCTTTGAGCTGACAGAATCCGCAACCTTGCCGCCAAGGTTCTCAATAAACTCTTTGGCCTGTTTGCGGCTGAACGTAGGAAGAGTGCCGGTGACCACAAAAGTGAGCCCGGCAAAGGGTTGCGGTCCGCTGGGAGCCTTGCGCGGTTGAGCAATAGGCCACACTCCAGCTTTCTTCAATTTCTTGAGCATGTTGCGATTGTTGGGATTGGAGAACCAATCGACGATCGTTTCTGCGATGCTGGGCCCGATGCCGGGAATATCGTCGATGGCCGGGACCTTGGCTGCGGCCAATTCATCCAGATCGCGAAATTTCTGGGCCAGCAAGGTGGACACCACCTCACCTGCGCCACGGATCCCCAAAGCGCCGATCAGCCAGGGAAGCGAACGCGATCTGGCTGTCTCAATTGATTCCAGCAGATTGTCCGCCTTTTTATCGGCAAAACCTTCCAGACCCATTAAGTCCTTCTTCTGCAAGAAGAACACATCGGCCGGGTCTTTGATGAGCCCTGCAGCAATGAGTTGCGCCACGATCTTTTCACCCATGCCCACTATGTCAAGCACGCCGACGAAATGTTCGACGGTGCGTTGGATTTGTTCGGGACACGCGGCATTCACGCAGTACCAGGCTACCTCGCCTTCGACATTTTCTATTGGTTGCTTGCAGACCGGGCAATTCCTTGGGGGCTTGTATCTTTTTTCTTTGCCTTTGCGCGCCGCAATCACGGGGCCGATCACATAAGGGATCACATCCCCTGCCCGCTTCACGGTCACCCGGTCCCCGACGCGAATATCGCGTTCCTCGATGAAATCGAAATTGTGAAGTGTTGCCTGGCGCACGATCACTCCCCCGATCTCTACGGGTTCTAGAATCGCATAAGGTGTCAGTACACCCGTGCGGCCGACATTGACGCCGATGTCGTGCAGCATCGTGGTAACCTCAATCGCGGGGAATTTGTAAGCAATGGATCCGCGAGGATCCTTGCCGACGTAGCCCAGATCCTCGGCGAGACCAAGGTCATTGATCTTGACCACCATGCCGTCGACCTCGTAGGGCAAATCGTCGCGGGTGTCTTTCCATTTTCCGTAGGTTTGGATCACTTCGTCGAGATCTTTGCACAGCTTCGAATCCGGTGCGACGGGGAATCCAAGGCCCCGCAATAGATCGAGGCTCTCCCACTGGGTACGCGGAACACCACCGTTGGCGCTGACGATGTTGTAGGCGAACAGATTCAACGGTCGTTTAGCGGTGATGCTGGGGTCCAGTTGCCTCAGGGTTCCAGCGGCCGTATTGCGTGCGGTCTGGTAGATCTGGCCGCCTTCGGCCGCCTGGCGTTTGTTAAGTTCCTCGAAATCGGCCTTAGTGAAAAAGACTTCACCGCGCACGTACAGGTCTGGTGGAGGTTTTGGACCTTTGCTGCTAACGGGGATACGCAAAGGTAACGTGCGCAATGTGCGCAAATTAGGCGTCACGTCTTCGCCCACATCGCCATTTCCACGAGTCGCACCTTGAACGAAGAGGCCATCTTGATAATGCAAAACCACTGAAAGGCCGTCGAGCTTAGGCTCGGCCACGAAACTGGCGCGGTGCACCCGGTCATCCACGCGGGTGATGCGTTCGAACCAGGCGCGCAAATCGGCTTCGCTGAAAGCATTGCCCAAGCTGAGAATCGGCGCCGGATGGCGCACCTTGCTGAATTTCGCCGAGGGCTGGTCCCCCGCACGCTGGCTGGGAGAATCTGGCGTGATCCACTCCGGGTGTTCATCTTCGATGGCGCGCAGTTCGGCCAGCAGCTTGTCGTACTCGGCATCACTGATCACGGGCTGATCGAGCACGTGATAGCGATAGTTGTGGTCGTTGATCTCGCGGCGCAGTTCCTCAAGATGTTGGCGAAGGGCACCGTCGCTCATGGTGAAGGATTATACATGGCCGATTTCACCAATAAGAAGATAAATCCAAAAAAGAGTTTTAAAGGAAAGGAATTTTCAATTTTAGATCTTCGATTTAAGGTTTTCGATTTGGCTGGATCAAAACCGAAAGGTTAAGCAGATTACGCCCGGGAGGTAAAAAAAGCCTGCAATTCGACCGAGCAGTTAGCCCCCAACTTATGACCCGTCTCCGATTCGCAGTACCGAACGGCCACCCCCACCGCCTCAAGGTCGGCGTGCGCCTGGCGTGCCATCGCCACCGGCACGGTTTCGTCTTGGGCGCCGTGCGCGATGAAAATCGGAATTGATGACAGGGCGGCGAGCTGGCCGCTTTCCGCCGGCAGGAAGCCAGCCAGCGCCGCCAGTTTGCTCACCCGGCTGGGATTGCCCATCGCGTAAGCAAAACTGAAGGCTGCTCCCTGGCTAAAACCCACTAGGCTAAATTGGGAGAGATCGATTGACAGTTGACCCGCGAGGTTTGGAAGCAAGGTTTCGAACGAGGCTAATGCAGGCTGGAACATCGCCAGGCTGCTGAAGCTCTGGCCGCGTTCCGGCACCCAGCTATAGCCGCCAAGTTCAGGATGCTTCGAGACATATGGAGCCCGAGGGGCTATCAGGATTGCGTTGCGCGGCAGCCGGGAGGCGAACACCCACATGGATTTTTCGTCTCCGGTCCAACCGTGAATGAGGAAGAAGACCCGGTGCGGGCCAGCGTCGGATGGAACGCGGGCTTTCAATATCCAATCACCCACTTTCAAATCGCGAGGTTCATCCATGGTCAGCTCGCTTCAGAATCCATTCACCCAGCCATAATATCAGGATAATGAGGCCGATCGGAACGACAGCCGCCAGCAAGCACAACAGCCCGAACAACGCAGCCCCTGCACCGTAAGTCAGCCAGATCAGCCCTTCCCCGACGATCAGCAGCAGCAAAACAAAACCTGCAAACAAACGCAGGTTTGTTTGCCGGCTATATTGGCGCAGATCACGAAGCACGGATTGCTCTTCTGGGGATGACCGCCAGCCAGCGGGCGCGCCGCAGTGCGCCGCGCAGCTGGGGTAAAACCAGCTCGGCCGCCTGTTCTCCACGGAATGCCAGGTCGGCCACATCTACCGGATCGAGCAGGCCTACGTGGTCGACGTCCGGGCGGATGACTACATCGGGTTTCTCCAGCTCGATGCGTAATTCGGTTTGCACCCGGCCGCTCACGCTAAGGGCATTCATAAAAGCCATGAACGAGCGCCCCAGGCGAAGGCGCAACAACGGACTTGGAATCCGCAGCGCCCCCAGCCCGTTTTGCTTTGCCCTGTGACCATTGCTCGACACTGCGGGCGAGGTTGGCTGGCTGAGCACCGACGCCACGACGGGCAGGTGCGGCGCCAGGGAACGGGCGACGGCTACCGGAACCGGATTGCTCATGCCGCCATCAACCAGGTCGCGCCCGTGGACCTTCTGGGCAGGGAATACACCGGGAATGGCGATGGTGGCGAGAACCGCGTCAACCAATGGGCCTTCGCGAAGCACGACCTCCTGGCCGGTAGCTATGTCCAATGCGGTAAGCGCTAACGGGATGTCGAGATCTTCAAAGCGGCGGTTGCCGAGGATCTCATGCAGGACCGTAGCCACGCCATCCAGTCCCATGAGGGCATCCGGCGACTTGGAGACGCTGCGCAAAAGGTTGCCTCGCTGCAGAGCGGCCATGCGCTGCTCAATGGCCTCGGCATTATTGCCCACCGCATAAACGGCAGCGATCAGGCCGCCAATGCTGCTGCCAGCCAATGCTTCCACGTTGATATTTTCGCGCTCGAGAACCCGCAGCACCCCAATGTGCGCACTCCCCTTGGATCCGCCGCCGCCCAGGGCCAAAGCAACCGCCCGGGGTTTGCGCAGGCGAAGCCTGAAATCACTGAATCTATTCTTCAAACGGTATTGTCACCACCTTCTCATTGATCTCAGCCAGCAGTTTGTTCTTCGATCCCGAGATCTCTTCCACTACTTTATCTATACGCACCGTGCGCTTTTCGGTTTCCCGCCTTAATTTCAGCTCCACTCCACCCTCTTTCAGCGAGCGCTCGCTCACCGTAATCCGGATGGGCAAACCGATCAGATCGGCATCGTTGAACTTGACGCCGGGTGTCTCCTCGCGGTCATCGAAAAGGACTTCAAGGCCGGCGGCTCGCAGGTTTGCGTTCAGCTTCTCGGCTTCCTGCTCTCCGCCGCGCAATGCAACCAAATGAACATCGAAAGGCGCGACGCTCATGGGCCAGGTGAGCCCTTTATCATCGTGATGCTCCTCGGCGACGCAGGCGAGCAGCCTCCCGGAGCCGATGCCGTAGGAGCCCATGACGATGGGGTGCTCCTTGCCATTTTCATCCAGGTAATTGGCGCCCAGCGAGGCGCTGTAGCGCGTGCCAAGTTTGAAGATATTGCCGACCTCGACGCCGCGCGAGGCGCGCAGCGGCGCGCTGCAGTTGGGGCATTCGAATCCCTCTTCGGCCAGGGCGATGTCTGCAACGATATCGGCCTGGTAGTCGCGGCCATAGTTCACGTTAACGTAGTGATACCCGGTTTCGTTCGCCCCTGCCGCCAAATTGGGTGAGACGGGGATTAGATCATCCACCACCACCCATGCTCCCTTAATGCCAATTGGCGAAGCGTAACCGGGAACTGCACCGATGGCGGCGATCTCCTCCTCGTGCGCCGGGCGAATCTCTTTGGCCTGCACTGCATTGGCCAGCTTGGTCTCATTCACCTCCATGTCGCCGCGAATGATGGCAAATACCAACCTTTCGGTTTCTTTCACGCCTTCGCTGAATTTGCCGATGACGAAGAATGCTTTGGCCGTCTTGGCCTTCGGAATTTTCAAGAAATTGGCCAGCGCTTCGATGGTTGGGATATCCGGAGTTGAAACCTTCTCCATCTCCCCGGCTTTTTCCTCTTTCGGAGCAGGTTTCTTGAAACGAGCAATCTGGCGGTTAGCTCGGTAATTACATTGGTCGCAGATCAATAGCGTGTCTTCGCCGGCCGAGGTCAGATACATGTATTCGTGCGCCATGCTGCCGCCCATCATGCCCACATCGGCGCCGACAGAGATCACCGGCAGCCCGCAACGATGGAAGATGTTGAAGTAGGCCTGGTAATGGGCGCGGTACTGCTCGTCGAGCCCGGCTTCATCGGCGTCCAGGCTGTAGCTGTCCTTCATGGTGAATTCGCGCACGCGAATCAGTCCGGCGCGCGGGCGCGGGTCGTCGCGCCATTTGGTCTGGATGTGGTAGACCAGCATGGGCAACTGCTTGTAGGATTGAATATCGCGGCGTGCCAAGTCGGCCACCACTTCTTCGTGGGTCATCGCCAGCACCATATCGTGGTCCTTGCGATCGTGGAAGCGACTCATCTCGTCGCCGATCTGGAACCAGCGGCCTGTTTCCTTCCACAGGTCGGCCGGATGCACCACCGGCATGAACAACTCCTGGCCGCCGATGGCATTGATCTCCGCGCGCATGATGTTTTCGATCTTGGTGATCGAACGTTTGCCCATGGGCATCAGCGAGTAGATACCGGCGCCCAACTGGCGGATGAAGCCGGCGCGCACCAGCAGCTGATGGCTGGCGATCTCGGCTTCGGCGGGCGCCTGGCGTAACGTGGTTCCGAACATGTGCGACATTTTCATGAGCTCTTACTCCTCTTTTTTCCTTCACCACGGAGGCACTGAAACACGGAAACTTCAAATGATTAATGCTCCGTGGCTCCGTGGTATGGTTTTTGGCAAGTTTATTCCTAAAATAAAAACGCCCCGGACCCGGGGCGCAAAAATACAAGAACGGCTGGCGAACGCGGCGGCTCGCCTACCCCACGGGAAACGACGAACGGCTCGAGGCCCGGCTAGGGACCGGGAAGAAGACCTGGGCTTCTGGGGTTGCCATGGGGACAGGATATACGCGGGCGAAAGGATTGTCAAGCGAAAGGCTAGAAGAAGTAAACAAGGAAACAAGTAGACAAGGAAACAAGAACTGTCGGCCATGGCCACTAGAAGTTCGGACGCGGAGCGTCTAAAGAACGTGCCCACGCAGAGCGTGGGTACTAGTTAACTGCTATCTCTTCTGGTCTTTCTGGTTCCCACGGTTTCCGTGTGAACCCTTCTTTTCCGCTCCGGGGAAGCACGACCAATGCCGTACTTGTCTACTTGACTATTCCCATCCTTGTATACTAATCAGCCATGGATTGGCGCGAACGGGTCGACCGAGAACTGGCAACTGCCGAAGCCGCCAAAACGCGCGGAAATGAAGGCATGGCCCGGGTGTGCGCTCGGCGGGCGGCAGGCTGGACGGTGCAAGCGTACCTGGCGAACAAAGGCATCGACCTGGAGAGCAGCAGCGTCCTCGAGCAAATGCGTACCATGTTGAAGATTGAAGGCTTAGGGCTGGAATCGAAAAGGATCCTTGAGCATATGCTTGTGGCAAAGGAAGAAGGAGAGGATGGAGGCGATTCGTACTTCCCGCTGGATGTGGATCTGGTAGCAGAAGCGAGGCAGCTGGTTGCGGAGTTGTTTCCCTAGGCCAGGAGATTGCTTCGTCGGAGCTTCGCTCCTCCTCGCATCTGCGGGCAGCAAAGCTACCCTCGCCTTGCGCTTGACAAAGGGATTTCCCTCTTGACATAGACCACTTGTTCTAATATGCTAGGGGCATGAAGCACGAGGACTGGGTCCAGTACCGTCGGCAGGAGGCCGAGCGTCGGGCTTTGTTGTTCGGAGAACGGCCGAAGACGGATGCCGAAAAGGTCGCCGAGCTGCGCGCCGAAGTGGACGGGCTGGCCGGCCGCCTGAAAGCAGAATTGCTGGCGGAACTCAAAGTCGAAGTCGAACGGTTGATAGAAAGCTATCAGCCTTCAGCTATCAGCTTTCAGCTTAAACCCGCTGCGAATGGAGAATTTACAGAGGACAATGACTATGCGAACCGTCAGAGAACTACCAGATAATTCGATCCAGCGATCGTTGGCTTTGCAAAATCTGCAAACCGCCATTGTACGGCTGGCCAGCAAGCCGCCCAGCTACCCCGGTGCCCAGCAACGCCAGGAGCTCAGCGAGCTGGTGGAGCAGGCGCTGGAGGCATATCGGGAATATATGAAGGTTATGACAGTCTAGCCAGGATCCGCCGGCCCACGTTAGGATCAACCGTTCTCAAAATCAGAAGCGGGTTATTCACCCGCTTCTTTGTTTCTTTTCAGGCTACTAAATTACTCGATCACGTTGAAGTCAGCATGCATACCCAGCTGATAGTGACCAGCAATGTTGCACAGCAAGATATAGTGACCGGGAGTTAAGGTGACAGGCAGGTCAGCGCTGTCACCGGGCAGCATATCCTCGACCTCGTCCACCGGGGTGAACAGACTTTCATCGACCAGCAGGTCCTCACCCACCGGCAGATCTGCAGCCATGGACTCGGTCTGCACGACGACAAATTCGTGGGTGGTGATCTCGGAATCGTTTTGGATATGGAAGACAATGTCGCCGGCTTTGACCGTGTCGGTGGAAAGCTGCATTTCGTAATCGGTCATGGTCACATCGACGGATGTTGGGCCGCCGCCGCAGGCAGCCAGGACTGCAGCGAATACAACGACACACCCTGCCAGAACCAGTTTGTTATTGCGATTCATGGGTATCTCCTCTGAAAAGCTCGAGTTGGTTTTGCTATCGTAGTGCTTTCACCTGGGCAGGTCATATGTCATATCTCATGATAAATTTAGGGCATTCGCCTTATGCCTAAGAAAAGAGGCAGCCAAATGGAAACATTCACATATTCGACTTTGCTGTGGGCAGGCGCAGTTTCCGGCGTGGCAGGACTGCTCACCTTCCTGATTGTCCATCACTTCACCATTCGCCCCATCTGGTTCATCGCCCCACCGGGATTGCTGCTGGCGGTGGGCGGGGGCGCGGCTGTTGGTTGGGCGTTTCAACTGCTGCAACCGCGACTCGGATCCAATTTGCTTATCGCTTCGATGGCTCTAGCTGCGCTGTTGACGCTGACCCAGGTACCTGGCTTCCTGATCGGTTCGACGCGCCAGCCTATTATTGACCTGACCACTGCCAACATCATCCCCGGTCGCGGCTGGGAAGCGGCTGGCCGCTTCTTTCTCGATCTCTTCCTCACCGCC
>DATDRZ010000098.1:0-98933 GCA_035291465.1 Anaerolineales bacterium | reverse complement strand
AATTGAACCCAGGTGTAAGTCCCTCTACTCAATCGTCTCCAGGAACTTGCGCGCAACGCCGGCGATGTCTTCGTTGGTGGAAATGCCCTCCCAGGGATCGCCGGGGCGCACAAGGTTGACAACGACGATATTGGCGCCATTGAATATGGCGCTGCGGGCTTCTTTGAGCCCCACCCCACCGGCCGCCGAGATACTGGCGTCGAATTTGCTGCGGATGCGATTTACGTGCCGGTACTGAATCTCTTTGCCCCGCGTACTTTCCTCATCGCGCCCCTTATGCAGGATAATGACGTCGGCCCGCTGGTTCATGCGGCGTAGCACACTCAGTGGGTCGTCGACCCCCAGCATATCAATCATCGAAATGACATCGAGTTGATTGCAATGCTCGACGAACAAATCCAGCGTTTCCGTCGGCGAGTTGCCGAGCACAGTCACCGCGTCGGCGCCGTAGCGCCGTGCCATATCTACCTCGGCGGCGGCGCCATCGGAGGTTTTGATGTCGGCCACGACGTGGCCGTTCCAAAGGGAGCGAATGGCGCTGACGCCGCGCATCCCCTCGCGCTTGATGAAGGGCGTGCCCGCTTCGACAAGCACGCGTGGGCTGCGCGGCAACGTAGGCAGCACGCGGTGTACTAACGCCAGATCGTAGTTGAAGGCAACCTGGAGATAGCGGACCTTGTGGTCCAGCCTAGTTTTCACTTCTTCGATGATCCAGTCAAATCGCCAAGGACTTTGCCGAGATCAGAGGGAAGGAAGAGTACGATCTTTTCCGACGGGTCGGAGGCGATATCGCGGATAGTCTGCAAGGTGCGCAAGTGGAGAGCCCCGCCATGCTTTGAGAGATTCTCAGCAGCCTTGGCCAGGTTTTCAGAGGCAGTAAGTTCACCTTGGGAGTTGATGATCATGGCGCGGCGTTCACGCTCGGCCTCGGCCTGTTTGGCCATGGCGCGCTTCATCTCGGCGGGGAGCTCGACCTCCTGGATCTTGATCGATTCCACATCCACGCCCCAGCCGCCAGTCTCTGCATCCACGATCTTCTGGATGCTCTCAGCCACCTTCTCACGTTCGGTGAGAACGAAGTCCATTTCACTATTGCCGATCACATCACGCAGCGCGGCCTGAGTGTACTGGCGTACGGCGAACACATAGTCCTCGATCTTGATGATGATCGCCTCCGGGTCGATGACCTTGAAATACACCACGGCGTTGACCAGCATGGGGATATTGTCTTTGGTCATCACTTCCTGGCGCGGTATATCGGCGGTCTTGATGCGCATGTCCACCTTACGCATGTTCTGCAGGACGGGGATGACAAAGGTGAGGCCTGGTTCGCGGAGGCCGCTAAAACGACCGAGGGTAAAAACCACGCCGCGTTCATATTGGTAAATGAGCTTGATGGCGGCCGGAATGAGCCAAAATAGGAATAAAAGGATTCCACCGATGATGCAAGTACTAAAAGTAAAGAAGGCTTCCATGTTTCCTCCACGACGTGAAAGTTATTTAGTCAAGTATACAAGGAAACCTGGAGACAAGTAAGGAACGTTCTAGGTCATTGTGAATTGCAAAAGATTTACCACAAAGCCACAAAGTAATAACTATTAATCTTTGTGTCCTTTGTGGCTTTGTGGTTATTCAGATATTAGTTCAGCTAAATCAACTAGAACCTGCCCGACGGAGTGCTAGCCAATAAGTCGGTGAAGTGTGCAGGAATTGTGGCGCATGAGAAATAACAAGCTGTATGGTCCGGGCAAGGAAATCGAAGAGTCGTTGGCGGCGCGGTGACCAGAGCAACTCGAACTGCTCGCGCAGCTTGGGAGGCAGTGTACCTGCTGCCAGGAAGGCATTGAGCGACGCGGCCAGCCTGAAAGGCATTGGGAGCAGAGAACGGCCTATTTCGCGCCCATCCGGGGAAACAGTGATTTCATCACTGGCGATAGTGGTTTGCATCCACGCGTTGAAATCCGCTAGCCGCCGCGGTACCCGATCCTCGGGAATACCGATCAGTTTCGCAAACAACTTGCCCTCCTCGTAAAAGTGCTCCCGTTCGCTCTCCGGCAAATTAGGAAGAAAAGTGCGATAAGCAAAGAACATTGAATCGATAAGGGTGGCATAGACCCAGAAAAGCAGAGAAGGATCGTTCGCGTGATAGCCCGGCCCTTGGACACCGACATGCCGGGCATAGATGCGCATGAGGGCCTCGATAGATACTTCACAGCTCCCGAAGATAACTTGCTGCTGCGCCTTGAACGTGGCGTAGGCGCGGTTGAACGGCTTCTCGCGGAAGTCGCTATGCTCGGCGACGCCTTGTGCCACCTTGGGGTGCGCTACCTGCATGAACAGGGCGCGCAGCACCACAAGACCCAATACCATCTCGCGGTTCAGACGCCAGGCCATGCTGTCGGGGCCAAAGAAGCCTGCGGCCGGATTCGGGACCTTGGCGGCGATGGATTCAAGATAATCGCGGTGTTCGGCAACGGTGCGCACGATTAAAATTCTATCCCCTGAGTTGTTTGATTTTTTCGATGGCCTCCAAGACGAAGCGCAAGGTTTGTGGATACGCAATATCTGCATCGGCTTGGTTGACTTCCCCAGAGTGCGAACGAACATAGAGCGCTTCTCCGATGAAATCCGCCCATTCCGGTGACTGGGTCATCGCCCAATCTGCGGCGTTCTGTTTGGACACCTGCCTTTTGAATGTCATCGTGTAGAGCGCACGGCAGAGAGCTAGGACAGCATAACTTTGATATGGGCGCGAGTTCTTTGTTTTCTGAACATGAGCTTTCCAGAAAAAGGCGTGGTCGTAAATTGCTTGGATGAATTCGTCTTGGGAAATCGGATCGATAAATTGCTCAGGCAAAGGCCCGAACAACGTCACGCCGTAATCGTGCACGAAATACCAGTTTGCCAGCCAATCGTTTCCGGCATCGATAATGTGGAATGGCTCACCGGGACTGATTACCGCCATCTTGCTGGATCCAGTTCTAAACGTCTTGAGCCCTGACGAGGAGGCATATTGAACTTCAATGCGGTTATCCCAGAATGGGTGCTTTGCTGCAAACTCGCTATGCATTCTTTTCAGCTTATTGAAATCCGAATCACTTAGATCATCCGAAGTGACGGCTAGCAAGTCAATATCGCTTACTCCATAATCAAAGTCGCCCCAGACCAGGGAGCCGTAGAGATAGAGGCCCTTTAGTTTGGATCCAAGAGCATTTAGGATCTCTGCCAAAAGCTGATCCAGGATCGTTTTAATGTCGACGAGCTGAGTGGAATTTACCATTTTCTAGACGCCCTAAAGCTACCATTTTGATTTTTCGTCTTACAGGGGTTGAATTGCTTGAATCGATGCTAAACCAAGCGATTGGGACAGTATAGTGAGGCCAAGCGCCAGTTAGCAAACAAAACTACCCAGGCGATGACTCGTCGCCAGCGGACTCCAGACATGGACGGCTGTCCACAAAGGCGCCTATCCATGGTCTCCAGCGGGCCCGCCACTTTTTGACCCGCGGGATGTACGTATTGATTAGGCTCCATGAAAGGCAGAGAGTTTTCGGGATTATTGTGAATGAGATCAGCTTCATTACAAAGGGGCGGGAATGGTTACGGCGGGCGCCAATCCCAGGCTTTGCAACATTACGGTAATGATGACACAAACGAAAATAAAGCCAAGAACTTGCCATGCCGGCCGGCGCAGACTGACAGCGGCAGCGGCACGCTGCACCACCAGGGCACCGATGCCCAATTCCAGCGTTTGGCCGGCAAACCAGGCCGCGCCCAGGACGGGATCGAAGCGAACGATCGAGATTAGCCCCAAGATAAAGGCGCCCCACAGCAAGGCGCCTAGCTTGAAACCAAAACCGAAAGCGGCGCGGCCATCGGATAGATCAAAACGGGGCATCAGCCAGACAAGCAGGATGGCCAGAAGCAGGAAGCTGGCATAGCCCAAGGGAATGCGTTGGAATGCCTCCGATGGCGACACCAGCACGGGGTCATCGGAGACATAGAACCCGGCCAGCAGGCCGCCATGGAGCAGCAAATCCCAGCCCAGCATGGCCAGCCAGGCCAGCAGGGTGACAGCAATCGGGCGTTTTATCGTCATGGTCCTCCTAAAGAGGCTTAAATTGCTCGAATGGCTCCCTGCAGTCGTTACATGTGTAGATCATCCTACACGGCGTAGTGCCGAAGCTGTTACGAAGCGAAGTATTTGTCGAATCGCAATGCGGGCAGGCGACCGGGTCTAGCAGCACCTGCACCAGGTTGCCGCTGTGATGCGGCGGAGGTGCCAGGCCGGCGGCCTTCAGCTTAGCCCTGGCTGCCTCGGTGATCCACTCCGAGGTCCAGGATGGGCTGTGGCGGAAGTGAATCTCGACATTTTCAATACTCAGTTGGTGCAATCGATCTTTGATATTGGCACCCATGACCTCATACGCGGGACAAGCCGCGAAGGTTGGCGTGATGATGACACGAAGGGTTTCATCAACCCAATCCACATCCCGCACAATGCCCATTTCAACCAGATTGACGAAAGGCATTTCGGGGTCGGGCACCTCGGCCAGCGCAGCCCAGATTTCATCTAGTGCGATTTTGGGTGAGTGGATGGTCACCATTGCGCCTCGGCGTCAAGCTGGGCAACCTCTTGAAGGTCGGCGATCAACGCAGGAAAATATTCTGAGTGAACCGCGCGATCCACCTCAACGCGACCTCCAGACTTCGGGACATCCAGACCAGCTTCTATCAGGAATTGCGTCACTTCGCTAGACCACAACATAAACAATGAATGACTATGGGGAACCATCTCCTCTAATTCTAGCTCGCCGGGCAGCGGTGCGCCCAATCCCTGTGCATAAGGCCATAACTCGTCCAGCGCAGCCTGCATGCGGCGATGGCTTTCTTCGGTGCCCTGCCCTAATCGCGGCACCCAGGCACGGGTATGGCGCAGGTGGTAGAACTCTTCATTGCGAATGCGGGCGGCCACGTCGGCCAGCGGCTGGTGTTTGCTGGCGGTCACGCCTTCCAGGCGGTGGGACTCGAATGCGTCGAACAAATATTGGCGCAGCATGCTGAAGGCCCAGTCCCCCTTGGGCAACTCGACCAATTGCAGACAGCGCCAATCAACCGCGGGGCGGAAATAGACCTGCTGATCCGGGTAACGCGATTTGTCGGTGCCCGTAACCCCAGCAGCCAGCTCGTACCAGAGGCGCGCATGGCCGATCTCGTCGAGAGCAATGTTGGCGAAGGCGATGTCTTCTTCGAGGATGGGTGCGTGCCCGGTCCACTCGGAGTCGCGGTGGCCAAGGATCAGCTCGTCATCGGCCAGAGCGATCAGGTATTCAGCGAGAGCTTTGGATTGCTTCAAATCTCACCACAAAGGCACAAGGAACACCAAGAATATCTTATTTCTTTTTCTTGGCTCGAATTTCTCGCATCATCGTCACCACCGGATACTCGGCCTGGTCCTTGAACGTCTTTGCCTTGGCCGGCTCGTACATCGCGGAGGCCTCTTCAGGTGCCGAGGACAGGACGGCAGATTTCGGGAAGACCCACCACCATAACGGATCCCGGCTTCCGAATTCTTTTATGGCCGCGCTCATCGCGGCCTGCGGCGAATCCGCCTGCACCTCTCCTATATGACGACATTGGTCTTGCTTGTCAAATTTGGCAAAAACAAAATAGTCTGCTAGTTCTCTAATCCGCTGGTCGGCCGGTTGCCTGGCCCCCTGGTTACTTAGTTCTTCGCGCGTGTGCGTATATATGGCATCAGCCGGCACTACCCACATGGCCACTGCCTGCGGTCGCCGAGCGAAGACGTCGCGTGCGTTGAGCAGCGCCATATCGATATCAGGGGCGTGCACGGTGCCGTTGTGTATGAAGGGTTTGCCCACGGCTTCCTGCTGGAAGACCATGAAGCGAGGCCATTGGGTATCGATCATCGAATGATTTCTGCGCAATATGCGCTTGAAAATTGGAGTGCAATGGTCTGCGTTGAGATATATTGAGCGAAGTGTAACATGACCAAGCCAAGCCGTATCGGTTTCGTGTCCACACGCCTCTCGGGCACAGATGGGGTGTCCCTTGAAACCAGAAAATGGGTAAATGTATTGACCAGAATGGGACACGACTGTTTCTTTTTTGCAGGCGAATCGGACTGGGCTGAGGAGATAAGTTACATAGTGCCGGAAGCCCATTTCAAGCACCCAGATATACAGGCAATAAATGCAAAGGTTTACAACATCCATCGGCGTGATCCCGAAGCCTCGCTGAGAATCAAAAAATTGCATGACCTCCTCAAAGGTCACCTGTATCGGTTTCTGCGGCGTTTTGAGCCTCAAATCTTGATCGTCGAAAATGCGCTATCTTTGCCCATGAACATCCCGCTCGGCACGGCGATGATTGAACTTTTCGCCGAGGAGGAACTCACAGTTGTGGCGCATCATCATGATTTCGCGTGGGAACGCGAGCGATATGCTGTCTCAGCTGTCGAGGACTCCTTGCGCTTAGCCTTTCCGCCGACCCTGCGAAACATCCGGCACGTCGTGATTAATAGCCATGCTCAGCGTCAACTCGCCTTGAACGCTGGCGTAAGCTCGACCCTGATCCCGAACGTGATGGACTTCGACACGTCGCCCGAGGCACCCGATGCTTACTGCGACGACCTGCGAAAGGAGCTGGGCATCCAACCGGACGAACACTTGCTTCTCCAACCAACCCGTATCGTCCCACGCAAACGAATTGAACAATCCATTGAGCTTGTGCGGCGGCTGGATCGGAATTGTGCGCTGCTCATCACCCATGGGCCAGGTGATGAGGGTCTGGACTACGAAGCTTACCTCCGCGAGCTCGCCCAGCGATTGAATGTAAAAGTACTGTTTGCCGCGGATAGATTCGCGCCCCAGCGCGGCCTAACCCCACAGGGAAAGAAGATCTACGCCCTGGCAGATGCCTACCATCACGCCGATCTGGTGACGTATCCCTCTCAAATCGAAGGTTTTGGAAATGCCTTCCTGGAATCGATTTATTATCGCAAACCCATAATGATGAGCGCCTATGTCATTTTCAAGACTGACATTGAGCCCAAGGGGTTCAAGATTGTACATTTCGGGGAGTTCATCGACACACAATGCGTTCGCAAAGTACAGGAAATGTTAGATCAGCCGGAGGCCTCCCGCGAGATCGTCGAGATTAACTATGAATTGGGTCGCCAACACTATTCCTATCGGATACTCGAAGACCGCCTGAGGGTATTGTTATCGGAAACTAGTAGCTAGTCTCCACCTAGATCTGAAATAACATAATCGGATTCAGAGATTTGTAAGAAGCAAAAAGTGTTGGACGCTACGCCGATAAGTCCCCTGGATCTGATTTTGACCCAATCCCGGCAATTATGATCCCGTGTGAATCGACCCTTTGAATCGGTCCTGCTTCAAATCGTAAATCACAACCTCACAAATGGTTTTGTTTTTCTGCGTAGGCGGCCAGCGCTTCCCGTACCCATAGTCCATCTTCATGCGCTTTGCGCCGGGCGGCCATGCGCTCGGCGTTGGCAGGGCCGTTACCCTTGATCACCTGCCAGAATTCGTCCCAGTCGATCTCCCCATGCAGCCAGTTGCCACTGGCTTCGTCGTAGCGCAACTCGGAATCCGGTATCTGTATGCCGCACGCCTGCAGGTCAGGCACAAGCTGATTCACGAAATCCTGGCGCAGCTCGTCGTTGGTTCGCGTCTTGATGCCCCAGCGGATCAGCACGCCGCTGTTGGGTGAATCCTTATCGTGCGGGCCAAACATCATCAGTGTCGGCCACCACCAGCGGGTGATGGCGTCTTGCACCATGCCACGCTGTTTGGGCGTCCCTTGCGAATACAAGATGATCATTTCCTGGCCCTGCTTGCGATGGAAGTTCTCTTCCATGCAGATGCGCACCATGGCGCGCGAATAGGGTCCGTAGGAGCAGCGCGCCAACATGGTCTGGTTGAGGATGGCCGCGCCGTCTACCAGCCAGCCGATAGCGCCATTATCGGCCCAGGTCAGTGTGCGATAGTTGAAGATGCTGGAATATTTCGCCTTGCCACTAAGCAGGGCGTCTAGCATCTCCTCCCGCGTGGCGCCCAGGGTTTCGGCGGCGTGGTAGAGGTACTGTCCGTGCCCGCCTTCGTCCTGCACTTTGGCTAGCAGGATCAGCTTGCGTCGCAGAGACGGCGCCCGCGTGATCCAGGCGCCTTCAGGCAGCATGCCGACCACTTCGCTGTGCGCGTGCTGCGAGATCATGCGAATGAGTTGGCGGCGATATTCGGCGGGCATCCAGTCGCCGGGTTCGATCTTCTCGCCGCGCTGGATGCGCGCTTCGAAGGCCGCCAGTTTTTCGGGGTCCTCGTTCAGCTGGATCGCTACCTGCTCAACATCTGCGCCGTACATGAGAAGATGCGCCTAACTTTTTCCTCGTCCACGGCCACGCCCGCGCCCGACGCCGCGGCCGGTACTTCGTCGGACGGCACGGCGAGCCGTGCGTCGAGCTACGCGGCGAGTGGTCGCAGTTCTGCCGGCTCTACCACCACCAATCCTGCTGCCTGACCGACCCTGCCCTAAAACAAATGCAAGAATAATGATCACCAGTATGATAAGTAATGCGATTCCCATCAGCCCTCCAGTTCACTACGGCGGACAATTTGCTTTTTGTATAGGGCAACGGGTCCGGCCTTGGCGAGATGCATTGATTCTACAATCATCCGCTTCAACTCGTCGTCGGAGACGTGGTCGCTTTCCAGGTCGAGAAGGAAATCTTCACCTTGCACGTGCCCACCATTTGTAAAATCCACGCGGAAATCAACTCTCACGCGATATTCCGAATTCGGATTGGGCATGTACATATTGCGATTCTCTTTGCGCTCTCCCTTCCCCTCCAAGGGGAAAGGCCAGCGATAGGTTAAATAGGCTCACTGCATGCTGACCCATACCGTCTTGACCTGCGTATATAGATCGATGGCTTCCTTGCCCATTTCGCGTCCAAAGCCGGACATCTTGTAGCCGCCGAAAGGAGCGGCAGGATCGATCATGCCGTACCCGTTGATCCATACCGTACCGGCCTGCACGGCGTGCGCGTAGCGGTGGGCCCTGCCGATATCGCGGGTCCAGACGCCAGCAGCCAAGCCGTACTGAGTTGCATTGGCGCGTGCAATTAATTGATCAAATGAATCAAATGCAGTGACGGCCGCAACTGGGCCAAATATCTCTTCCTGCACCAATCTTAATGAATCGTCCCTGTAGGCAAATACTGCCGGTTTCAAGAAGTAACCATCATTAAAACCGTCGCCTAGGCGCTCACCGCCCGTGACGAGCTCTGCCCCACCCTTCTTTCCTTCATCGATGTAGCTGGTCACACGCTCCAGTTGTTGTTCGCTAATCATTGGACCCACATGCGCTTTCTCGGCAAACCCATGATTGACGACCATTTTCTCCACGCTACTCTTAAGTCCAGACAGCACCTGATCATAAACAGGCTGCTCCACAAAAAGACGCGAACCAGCCACGCATTCCTGCCCGGCAGTGCTGAATACCGCCCAAAGAGCGCCGCGCACTGCAGCCGCCAAGTCCGCATCGGCAAAGATGACGTTGGGCGATTTGCCGCCGAGTTCCAGGCTGACCCGTTTCAGGTTGCTCCTGGCGGCGGCTTCCATGATCTTGGCGCCCACCGCGGTGGAGCCGGTAAAAGCGATCTTAGCAATATCCATGTGCGCGGACATCGCGGCTCCGGTCGGCTCGCCGGGGCCTGTAATGATGTTGATCACGCCCGGCGGGAAGCCAACCTCGCGGACGAGGTCGGCCAGGTACAGCGCAGTCAATGGAGTCTGCTCGGCAGGCTTGAGCACCAGCGTGTTACCTGCCGCCAGCGCCGGACCCAGCTTCCAGATAGCCATAAGCAGCGGGAAATTCCACGGGATGATGGAGCCCACGACGCCCAGCGGCTCACGGCGCGTGTAGACGAATTGATTCGGGAAAGTGACCGGGACGGTTGTGCCCTCGATCTTATCCGCCCAGCCAGCCTGATAGCGCAGGTGCTTAGTCACATAGGGCAGATCGCCGCGGCGCGAGACTCGCAACGGCTTGCCGTTGTCCAAGGTTTCCAGCTCGGCAAGCGCATCGGCATGCGCATCGATCAGATCGGCAAGCTTGAAGAGCAGCATGGCGCGATCGGCAGCTATGGTCTGACTCCAGGCAGGGAAGGCCGCCTTGGCCGCATCAACGGCGGAGTCAACGTCGGAGGCATCGGCCTGCGCGATCTCGGCTAATGCCTGCCCGGTGGCGGGATTAATTGTCGGGAAGGTTTTACCAGAATGGGAGTTGACCCATTCATTATTGATGAATAATTGTTTAGGAGAGATCTCGAGGAATCGAATAGTTGAGACCTGGAAATTGTATTCGGGTAATATGGGTTTCTGCATTTTCGGCGTCTCCGGTCTTTACTCTAATCCATTAATCCGTTAATCGGTTAATCGACGAAAAATTCTTTGATTAATTGATTGACGATTATATTTCTGGTTTCTTCCCATCCAGCCACTCAGGCGCGGCGTCTTCCGTCCACTTCTTGCGAATGGCATCGTAATCCGGTTTTCGCTTCTCCTCGAAGGCGCGTACCCCCTCCCAAGTTTCCGGGCTGGTGTTGTGAGTCGCCAGCCAATCGCGGCCATGGCCGATGGTAAGGTGCCAGCTAAGATCGCGCCAGAAGTTGAGCTGCTGCTTGGTATAACGCGTTTTCTCCGGAAATTTTGCCTTGAGCTTCTCGACGATCTCGTCTACCTTCGCATCGAGTTGGGCGCGAGGAACGACCCAGTTCACCAGCCCCCACTGTTCGGCTTTAGCGGCGCTGATCTCCTCATTGAGGAAAAGGATCTCGCGGGCGCGCCGGTCGCCGACGGTGAGCGGCAGGAACTGGGAGGCGCCCGCCAGCGGCACGCTGCCGTGGCTGGTGCCCACGTGGCGGATATATATGTCGTCGGCAGCGACGGCCAGGTCGCAGCTCAGGTTGAACTCATTGCCACCGCCAACAACGATGCCGTTGAGGCGCGCAATGGCCGGTTTACCGAGATTGCGCAACCGCTCGTGCGCCTCGATGAAATCGCCCATCCACTTCCAGTAATCGCGGGGGCGCTGCAGGAATTGCTTCTGTTCCTTTAGGTCAGCACCGGTGCAGAAGGCACGGTCCCCGACACCCGTGAGTACGAGCACCGCCACCGAATCGTCCCAGGACGCGTCCTTGAATGCGATGCTCATCTCAGTGAGCATCTGGTGATTGACAGCGTTCAGGACGTCAGGCCGATTAAAGGTGACTGTAGCGCGGCCACCATTCTTCTCATAGAGGATAGCCTTGAAGTCGAATTCGCGTGTCGGTTTGCCGGTGAATTTGCGGGTCATTTAGGCAATTCTACATTAGAGCGAAAGAAATCCGTTAATCTGTTAATCGGTTAATCGGTTGGTCGATTTACAGATTAACGGATTAGCCGATTAATCGATTAGTTATTTCAGATTTACCAGCATCAACCCTGCAATCGCCAGCACAATACCTAAGATATTGATAGCCGACAACTCTTCCTTGAACAGCAACAATCCAACTGGGATAAGCAGCAACGCAACCGTAGTATTCGCCACAAGCGAAGCAATACTGATATTCCAGCCGGAGCGGTATGCCAGCAGGAAGCCGAGTTCCAAACCCACGATGACGGCGCCAAGGCCGACGCTGGCCCAGTTGAGTTTGCGCACCTCGGCGCCCAGGGCACCCTGCAGCGGGAATAGCGGCAGCAGCAGGAGTGTTGCTGTAGCCGCGACCAGGTAGGTGACGGCCAGCGAAAGCAATGGATTTACGTTGCCTGGTATTACCTTCTGGAAAACGTGATACAAGACGTTGGAGAGAATGGTAAGGGCGATGGCGCCGTAGACCATAATCGCGGGATTATAATCTCGCCTCGTTCGCCCCATTCGCATGCGCTCCCGCAACGTTTTTCTTCTCGCCCTAGGCCAGGCGCTCGGCATGGCCGGCCCTGGCACTGTGGTGCTGCTGGGCGGCATCATCGGCGCCGATCTGGCGCCCAACCCCAGCCTGGCCACCCTGCCTGCCTCGCTGGGCATCGTCAGCATGGCGTTGATGAGCATCCCCGGCGCGCTGCTCATGCGCGCCATCGGGCGAAAGCGCGGTTTTATCCTCGGCAATCTGATCGCCGCCAGCGGCGCGCTGCTGGCAGCATTTGCCATCACCCAGCAAAGCTTCGTTTTATTCTGCGTCGCCATCATCCTTGTCGGCCAAAACGGGGCCTTCATCCTGCAATACCGCTTCGCTGCCGCTGAGAGCGTCGAGTCCGCGTACGCGGGCCGCGCCATTTCGCTGGTGCTGGTCGGCGGCATCCTGGCCGGCTATCTGGGTCCTGAGATCGCCCAGCGCGCTCAAAGCTGGCTGCCCACGCAATACACGGGATCTTTTGTGGCGCTGGCAATCCTGTATGGGTTCGCAATTCTCATCATCACGCTGATGCGCGACATCCGCGCGCCAAAATTGGATGGCGAGCCCAAGGGCCGCCAGCTGTCGGCCCTTGCGCGCCAGCCAACATTCCAGGTTGCCGTGTTGGCTGGTGTAGTTTCTTACGGTCTGATGAACTTCGTGATGACCGCCACACCCATCCATATGCACTCCACCGGCTTCGGCCTGCAGGAAACCGCCTGGGTAATCCAGAGCCACATCGTGGCGATGTACCTGCCATCACTGGTCAGCGGCTTCCTGGTGGAGCGTCTGGGCACCCTGCGCATCATGTTGGCGGGCACCCTACTGATGTTGGGCACCAATGTGGTGGCGATGCTTGGTATAGATCTAAACAATTATTGGGTAGCGTTGGTCCTACTGGGCCTGGGCTGGAACCTGCTTTTTGTTGGCGGCACGGTTTTGCTCACGACAACCTATCGCCCGGAAGAGCGCTTCAAGTCGCAGGCGGCCAACGATTTCACCATCTTCACCATGCAGGCAGTGTCTTCGTTTTCGGCGGGCGCCGTGCTGAGCTCCGCAGGCTGGGCGATCATCAACTGGTTCGCGCTGAGCGTGCTTCTCGTTGCCGGGATCATCTTTTTAATGCAGCGCAGGCAGATCGCATGCGCGCGATCCTTGGCTTAGTCCCCTACAATCTTTTGTCGGTACATCAGTGTTTGTTCGTGGCTTGACTGAAAAAGCAAAACCAAACCACCATGACATGGAAGCATGGAGATTTACCTTTACATTTCTCCGTGCCTGAGCCTATCCCGAGGAGCCGCATAAGCGGCGACGAGGGATGCCTACGTGGTGGATCATTTGTTTTTCAGGGAACTCACCCGTGTTCATCTGCGGTTATTCTCAGTCAGTTTTCACACATTAATCGTATAAAAAGACATGTCCTATTCTCGTCGTGACTTCCTGAAGACTGTGGTTCTTGTTCCCGTCTCTGCCGTTCTGGCTGCGTGCGCCCGCGCTCTCGGCGTGGAAACTCCACGTACAACTGAGACCTCGCAGCCTTTGGTTGGCATGGGAACTGCCCCAACGCAAACGCTAGCGCCGACCCCCGCCTGTGGCGACGACGACGATCCCACTCCCGAGCAGACCGAGGGGCCGTTTTACTCGCCCAGTTCGCCAGAACGAAGTTCGCTGCTCGAAGAAGGGATGCAGGGTGTCTACATGATCGTTGGTGGTCGGGTCGTGGACACCAATTGCCAGCCGATTGCGGGAGTGCTGCTAGACTTCTGGCACGCCGACGCAGAGGGCAACTATGACAACGTGGGCTTCAAGCTTCGTGGACACCAGTTTGCGGACGAGCAGGGACGCTACACGCTGGAGACTATCATGCCTGGCCTCTATCCAGGCCGCACACGCCATTTCCACGTCAAGTTGCAACGGCCAAATGGACCAGTGCTCACCACGCAACTCTACTTCCCCGATGAACCCACTAACGCAACTGACGGAATTTTTGATGAACGCCTGCTGATGACGATGTTGCCCGCGGCGAGCGGAATCCATGGGCAGTTCGATTTTGTACTAGAGAGTTAGCTGACAAATTCATCTATTTCCTATTAGAACGCGCCTCTTGCCTTGCCCACTCTCTAAGCAAACTCGAAGCCCTATATCGATCCTCACGAAATTCGTTGTAAAGGTGATCGAGAACGCCTAAGACTTTTCTATAACCAATCGAAACTGCCCATTCCATTGGACCCTTAGGGTAATTCGTTCCTAACCGCATAGCAATATCAATTTCATCTGTGGCTGAGGCAAAATCTGAATACTTTGAAACTTCATACGTATTTATTCGGTTTGCCAGCAAGCCTAATTCATCCTGCCGTAAAAAAATTGCCTCATTTATGATTTGGCAAATAATTCGCGGAAGTACTAACGCAGGTCCATCATTGATATAAATCGGTTGGCGCCCTAGTTTCATAAACATATCCTCAATTTCGAGAAACTTTTCAGCAGGAATTGTCGGATTTACCAATGTAACTATCGACCCAGTACCAAAAAATAAACCGTCAAACCCAATAAGTCTCTGTGGATGATTAACCCAGTCTTTCATCTCAGATATTGTGATGTCAGCGCACTGAGCGATTATCGGGATACTAGAATCTAGGTTCTGATCGTACCAACTAATTAATCTTGCGGCGTCCTCATGCCTACCTGCCACCACAAAACACGCTACAGGGTTCTCATCGCGAACCGGAATTGAATCCACTACATATCCTGCTTCAGTACATAACTCCGATAACCCAGGTGCCCAACTACCTTCCGAAACTAGGATTCTGCCACTCCCTCCACCAACCTGTAGAGCCACTTCAGATATCCATTTCCTAGTATCTTTTATTTCACCATTTTCATAATCATAGAAACCCTTGCCAACCTTTTTGCCTAAAGCTCCTTCAGCTAGCTTTTGAACTTGTAGCCAGTGTGGGCGATAACGTGGCTCGCCATACGTTTGCTCATACATGGAACGCATGGCGGCGGTGTTAATATCTATGCCAATCAGGTCCATAAGTTTGAATGGACCCATTTTAAAACCACCCCCACTTTCCACAATCTGGTCGATCATTTCATGGGAAGAATTCCCTTCACCTAAAATTCTCAACGCTTCACCATAAAATGGCCGCGCTACACGATTGACGATGAAGCCGGGAGTATCGCCAGTGACTACCGGTGTCTTGTCGAAGGCTTGAGCTAACTCCGTAAGTCTGTCGATAGTTTCCTGGCTAGTGCGGGCACCGCGCACCACCTCCACCAGTGGTAAGACCGGTGCCGGGTTGAAGAAGTGCATGCCTGCAACGCGTTCGGGATGCTGAGTAGAGGCTGCAATGGCGGTTACAGATAGCGTGCTGGTATTGGTGGTCAGGACCGCAGGTGGAGGGCATACGGCATCCAACTTGCGGAAGATTTCGGTCTTTAGATCCATTTGCTCCAACGCAGCCTCAATAACCACGCCTGCAGGAGAAATATCATCCAGAGAGTTCACCAGATGCAGCTTCTTGTATCGATCGGATTGATCTTTCTTTTCGAGAAATCCTTTGATGTAAGCAGATGCTTTTTCCAGTGCCTGTGGAAAAGCATCCTGCAGGTACACCTCGCAACCAGCATACAGAGCTACCAACGCGATACCGGAGCCCATGGTGCCCGCGCCTACAACTCCGATTATTGGTAGAGATTTACTTGTCATGAACTAGGGCTAATGCAAGGATGTGGCTATGCGCATCAAAGGCCTTTGAACGTTGGCTTGCGCTTTTCCAGGAAAGCTGACATGCCTTCTTTTTGGTCTTCAGTGTCATACAACATCAGATAATGGTGTCGTTCGACCTCCAAACCTTCAAGAAGGGTGCGCTCCACCCCGAAACGTAAGGCTTGCCTTGCCAGCCGGACAGCAATTGGTGGTCGTTCGCTGATTATTTGCGCAAGCTGAGTGGCTTCGTCTAAAACTTTGTCATCAGCAACCACGCAATTAACCAGGCCAACGCTGAGCGCATCTTGCGCACTGATTGGTTCACCGGTTAACACCACCTCCATTGCGCGATAAGGCCCCACGGCCTGCGCCCAGCGCTGAGTGCCACCCGCCCCGGGCATGATGCCCAGCTTGATCTCCGGCTGCCCAAATTGTGCGGATTCGCCTGCTACGATCAAGTCGCAGGACATCGCCAGTTCGCACCCCCCGCCAAAGGCTACGCCGTTGACTGCGGCGATCAGCGGCTTATCCAGCGACCAAATGCGCTGCCAGAGTTCGCGCGTCTTGCGTAGGTAAATATCGATGGGCGATGCTTTCGACATGGACTCGATGTCCGCGCCAGCCGCGAAGACCTTCGGTCCGCCAGTTAGTATCAGCACACGCACTTCGGAGTCAGCATTCAGGACTTCGAGATCATTAGCCAATTCTGCTAATAGTTCAGGGCTCAACGCGTTTAGTTTTCCAGGTCGATCCAGAGTTAGGATGGCAACAGCCTCTTTCCGTACGACCTTTATAAATTTTGCACTCATCCGAAAGATTATAAGTCAGCAAGCCTAAAGGGATTCAATAAATGAGAAACGCTTGACACCCTTGCAATTATAGAATTAATGTTCTACTATCTGATCGTGGACCAATTCGCCAAACTTGGAACACTTTCAAAAGATATGGTTCTCGAGGCGGAAAGCGAAAAAGAATGCCAACCAGTGATTCGCGGCAAGTCGCTGCCTCCCGTCCCTATCACCGAAGTCGCTTTGCCCGGTGGCAAAAAGATGAAGGTGCTCAAGACCATGCTCAGCACCGCCTGCGAACGCAATTGTCACTACTGTCCCTTTCGTGCCGGGCGCAAAATGCGTCGCGAGACTTTCAAGCCGGAGGAGATGGCCAAGACCTTCATCGCAGTCTACGAATCCGGTGCGGTGGAAGGTTTGTTTTTGAGTTCCGGAATTCTCAAGGGCGGAGTAACGACGCAAGATAAGTTGATCGACACCGCGGACATCCTGCGAAAGAAATTCAATTATCGCGGTTACATGCATCTCAAGATCATGCCCGGCGCAGAGAAAGACCAAGTACGAAGATCCATGCAATTGGCGGATCGCGTCTCAGTGAACCTCGAGGCAGCCAACCCTGGCCGCCTGCCGGCGTTGGCGCCAATGAAGAAATTTGCCGAGGAATTGCTGGCGCCGCTCGAATGGGCGGAGGAGATCCGCCAAATGGAGGCGCCGCGCACCTGGAATGGACGCTGGGCGTCGACGAGTACCCAATTTGTTGTCGGCGCGTCGGGTGAAAGCGACCTCGAATTGTTATCAACATCGGAGTATTTATACAAACAACTCAAGCTAAAGCGCACATATTTCTCTGCGTTCGTGCCAATCGAAGATACGCCGCTCGAAAATCATCCTGCTGAAAATCCCTGGCGCGAGCACCGCCTATATCAAGCTTCGTTCCTTTTGCGCGATTATGGCTGGAGTATGGAAGATTTGCCGTTCAGGCAAGATGGGCACCTGCCGCTCAACAAGGACCCTAAGACGGCTTGGGCTGAACAGACACTGCTGCACACTCCGATTGAACTCAACAAGGCGAGCCGCGAGCAGTTGATGATGGTGCCGGGGATCGGACCCAAGGGTGCAGATAGCATTTTGCGAGCACGGCGGCACCATAAACTGATGTCTTTCGACGATCTGAAGAAATTGGGCGTCGTTTCCAGGCGGGCTGCACCCTACGTGCTCGTGGATGGAAAATTGCCCGCCTTCCAGTACCGGTTAGTGGATATTCCAGACCCCGCCATGGGTGTGCCGCGCGCATTTCCCGGTTAGAATAGGCTTTTTCGCCACAAGGACCTTCGCCAATGAAACCCAAGCCAGGCTTTGTTCAAAACGTATATCTTGTCCTCACGCTTTTTAATACGCTTGCTACTTCCTTTATCTGGGGCATCAACACGCTCTTTCTACTCGACGCAGGGCTCAACAACGCAGAGGCCTTTCTGGCCAACGCGTTCTTCACAATCGGGCAGGTGATCTTTGAAGTGCCAACCGGAATTGTGGCCGATATCCGCGGGCGACGAACGTCATACATACTTGGCACGCTGACGCTGGCCGGGTCCACCCTGCTCTACCTGGGGGCGTGGATGGCACATGCCCCGTTCTGGGTCTGGGCGATTTCGTCGATCCTGTTGGGATTGGGATACACATTCTTTTCAGGCGCCACCGAGGCCTGGTTGGTGGATGCGATGGCGTACTCGGAATACAGAGGCCAAATGGAATCTGTATTCGCCAAAGGTCAGGCGACCTCTGGCATCGCCATGCTGGCAGGCTCCGTGGCGGGCGGTTTTATCGCACAATTCTCAGATTTGGGCGTACCCTATATTTTGCGCGCCGCTTTCCTTCTCGTTAATTTCGGAATCGCCGTTTTCTTCATGCGTGATTGGGGTTTCACCCCGGAAAAAAGTGTCAACCTGGGAGCGGATGTCCGCAAGCTTTTCGGTACATCAGTGGACTTAGGGCTTCGTAAACCTGCCATTCGCTGGGTCATGCTCGGCGCCCCCTTTGCTTCGGGCGTTGGCTTTTATGTGTTTTACGCCATGCAGCCTCATCTGCTCTCCCTCTATGGTGATCCAACCGCTTACAGCATCGGTGGTTTGATGGCGGCGATATTCGCCCTTACGCAAATCGCAGGGGGCCTGGCCGCCCCGATGATTCGAAGATTATTCCAGCTTCGGACTTCCGCATTACTTTGGGGCGAAATTCTTGGCGTCACAGGTCTCTTGCTCCTCGGCATTGCCGCCAATTTCTGGTTGGCTATTGGCATCGTCAGCGTTTGGGGGCTGCTGTTTTCCTGCATTATGCCAATTCGACAATCCTACCTGAACACACTAATCCCATCCAAGCAGCGCGCCACCGTGCTTTCATTCGATTCACTAATGGGCTCCGCCGGCGGCGTAGTCATTCAGCCTATTCTTGGCCGATCAGCTGACCTTTGGGGTTACATGCAATCTTTCATTTTAGGCGGAGTAATCAATTCGTTGGCAGTCCCGCTAGCCGTGCTGGCTCGCAGGGAAAATATCCGAATGGAAGCACAGGGCAAATTAGAGGCAAAGCCAGCGTAAATTCTGATAGATAGCATCAGGCGGGAATTGGAAGCGAACTCTGAGATACGGGATTAAAATTGCCCGGTTCTTAAATGTTAGGAGACCCACATTTTGCTTAAAAAGCTAAATATCGGAACCTGGGTTTTGCTTGCCGCGATCCTGGGGTCAAGCATGTCGTCGGTTGATAGCACGGTGGTCTATGTTGCCTTGCCGGTACTGCAGCAAGAGTTGGGTGCGACCGTCGTCCAGGCGCAATGGATTGTGGAAGCCTACGTTTTGTTGCAAGCAGCATTGATCCTGGTCGGCGGGTCGCTAGGGGATCGCTTTGGAAGGCGGCGTGTTTTTGTAATCGGCCTGAGCGTCTTCGTGGTGGCGTCGGCGCTCTGCGGGTTAGCCGTCACGGCTGATCAACTGATTGCATTTCGTGCCTTGCAGGCTCTGGGAGGCGCTCTGTTAGCGCCCAGCAGCCTGGCGATAATTACCGCCTCATTTGATGAAAACAAGCGCGGCAAAGCTATCGGCGCATGGTCTGGAGCCTTGGCGTTAGCGGCAGCCATCGGACCGTTGCTCGGCGGCTGGCTGATCGGCGCATTCTCCTGGCGTTGGGCTTTCTACATCAATGTGCCCATTGGCTTCGCTACTCTGGCGATACTTTTTTGGCGTGTTCCCGAAAGCCGCGATGATGAAGCTGGGGAAAAACTTGACTGGATGGGAGCCGGTCTGGCGACCTTAGGTTTAGGCGGGATTACTTTCGGGCTGATCGAATCGTCGAACTATGGCATAGGAAGTCCCATCGTCCTCACGAGTATCGCGGTTGGCATCCTCAGTTTGATCGGCTTTGTTTACAGCCAAAGCCATGTCCCTAACCCCATAATGCCTTTGTCCCTATTTCAGTCACAGAATTTCAGTGGTGCGAATCTAATCACGCTATTGCTCTACGGCGCATTCGCAGTCACCCTTTTCTTCATGCCTTTCAATTTAATTCAAATCCAAGGATATTCACCGTTGGAAGCGGGAGCTTCTCTTTTCCCCATCAGCGTGATACTGGGAATCTTCTCCGGTTGGGCCGGCGGACTGGTGGCAAAATATGGCGCCAAACTACCGCTTATCATTGGACCGCTGATCGTCACTGCTGCGTTCTTGTACATCACGCAAATCGGAATCGGCGGTTCTTACTGGCTCACGATTTTCCCAGCCGTGATAATTATGGCGATTGGCCTGACAATCGTTTTTGCCCCCCTTTCGACCACAGTCATGAGCTCCGCTCCCATGCGCTTGTCCGGAACGGCGTCAGGAGTCAACAATGCGCTTATCAGCACCGCAAACGTGTTATTCGTTTCGCTGTTGGGTGTGGTTGCGCTACAATCTTTTAGTGCGGCCGTGGATCGGCGTATTCGGCCGTTGGATTTGCCTCCATTAGCAATCCAGCAAATTGGCGCGGAAACGGTAAAACTGGCCAATGCGAGGGCGCCGGACTCGCTCAATGCATCTCAACAGGCTGCCGTGAACAATATCTTCGATGTGGCCTTTGTAGACGCGTTCAGAGTGCTCATGTTGATCTGCGCCGGCCTAAGTGCCGCCAGCGCGCTCGTCTCATGGCGCATGATCGACGGCAAGCCGCGGAACATGGAACCTGAATAAAATCCGCTTATGCCCGGTCGCCTGACTCTCACGAAGGACGCTGCAGAACTTCAAGCTGCATTTCCATGGCTGAAAGTGCCCGAAGAGCTGCGACCGCGTTACAACATTGCGCCAACGCAGCCCATCGCGGTTGTGCTCAATGATGGCAAAAACCAAATAGACTTCCTCAATTGGGGGCTGATCCCTTCGTTCTCCAACAAGGTCAAGATGACCAGCTTCCTGCTGAATGCGCGCTCTGAGGGCATCGAGCGCAAGCCTGCCTTTCGTTCCCCTTTCAAGCGCAAGCGCTGCCTGGTCCTGGCGGACGGATACTACGAATGGGTGAAGATACCGAGAAAGAAAGAGAAGGTCCCCTACTGGATCCACATGACATCGCAGCAACCCTTCATGTTTGCGGGGCTGTGGGACAGTTGGACTGCGCTCGACGGCTCTGAAGTCAAAACTTGCTGCTTCATCACCTGTGAGCCGAATGAATTGGTCGCCCAAATCCATCACCGCATGGGCGTTATCTTGCACGAAGAAGATTATCCCAAGTGGCTGACACCAGAGGAAGTAACATCACCCGAATTGTTGCCGTTGCTCAAACCCTATCCACCGGAGAAGATGACCTATTACCAAGTATCGACCGTGGTCAGCAATGCACGCAACGACGTTGCCGAGTGCATCGAGCCGGTGGAACCAACGATATCGAAGTAGCCGGCTTTCGTGCATCCCATCGCATACTTTTATCCCCAAGGCCATGAAGCCCACGTTCGTTGGGGACATGCTGAACGTCCTGAGCGCGTAGAAGTAATCCGGCAAGCATTGACCGAGGCTGGTTTATGGCAGACAGGGACTCAGGTGGAGCCCGAAAAGATAGCGGATGTCGTTATGTATGCCATCCATTCTCATGAACTGGTCGACAGCGTTCGCAGCCACAGCGAAAGGGGTCAGGACTACGATCTGGACACTTATGTAACCAAGGCAAGCTGGCAGCTGGCGTTGAACGCCGCCGGTGGAGCCAGCGCCCTGGCGAGAGCAGTGTGGCGGCGAGAAGCCAAGGTTGGCCTTGCGCTAACGAGGCCGCCGGGTCACCATGCCACTCGAGATCAGGCAATGGGTTTCTGCTTGCTCAACAATATCGCCATAGCTGTCGAGAGCCTTATTCACACCGAGAACGCCAGGAGACTGGCTATCGTTGACATGGACGTGCATCATGGCAATGGGACTCAGGACATCTTCTGGGAAAGAGGTGACGTATTATTTATTTCCACGCATCAATCGCCCCTATACCCAGGCACCGGCCATCTCAATGAACGCGGAAACGGAAAAGCCGAGGGAACCAAGGTCAATTTGCCATTACCTCCTTTCTCGGGAGATCAGGCCTTCCGGGTTGCTTACGGCGAAATAGTTCCTGCCCTGTTGGAAGGGTTTAGGCCCGAAATGATCCTGGTTAGCTTTGGATTCGATTCACACTGGCGCGATCCATTGGCGAATCTGCTAGTGAGCGCGCGCGGATACGGCGTAGCTGTGAAAACACTGAAGACCTGGGCAGACGAAAATTGCTATGGCCGCATCGGTGTTTTCCTTGAAGGCGGATACGATCTGGAAGCCGCCGCAGCCTGTAGCCTGGCATTAGTCCAAGCGCTAACAGACCTGGACATTACAGACGCCATAGGACCGGCGCCGCAGCCGGAAACCGACAGATGGATTCCCGTGCTGAACAAGGCTAAGCAGATCTGGAAGATATAGAGACGCAATGGACTTAGCATTAATGATCGAAGGCCAGGACGGCCTGAACTGGGATCGTTGGAAGCGCATCGCCCAAACCGCTGAAGATCTCGGCTTCGCGGGGCTCTATCGTTCCGATCATTACACCAATCCTTCGCCGCCCGAGTTGGATTCGCTGGAGCTATGGGTATCGCTAACTTACCTCGCAACTCACACCAAGCGCATCGAATTCGGACCGCTGGTGACCCCTTTCTCCTTTCGCCATCCGAGCATTACCGCTCGCACGGCTGCAGCGGTGGACGATCTCTCCGGTGGGCGGCTCCGCCTGGGACTTGGCGCCGGATGGAACCGGCGCGAACACGAAATGTTCGGTCTGGAACTGCTGGATGTGAAAGGTCGAATGCAGCGATTCGCGGAAGGCTTGGAAGTCGTCAGCAAGCTGCTGAAGAGCGACAAACCCTTTACCTTTTCAGGGAAGTTCTACCAGCTCAACGAGGCAATCCTGCTGCCGCGGCCGAAGCAGCCCGGAGGACCGCCCCTTGTCATTGGTGGCAATGGACGTCGTCGTACCCTGCAGCTTGCCGCTAAATACGCTAACGAATGGAATGGCACCAGCCAGACGCCGGCGCGCTTCCGCGACCGCACACAGCGGCTTGACGAATATGTAGCCGCGGAAGGCCGAATACCAGTCGAGATTCGGAGAACAGCCATGGTCGGTGTCGCCTTCGGGCGAAATCCGCGCGAACTCCAAGCGAAAATGGGGTTGTACGGACGGAGCCGGGATCAGCTACTTGCCGACGGTAAGCTGGTCGGCGACGGAAACCAGATCGCCGAGCAGCTAAACGCGCTAGCAGAAGCCGGTTGCCAGCGTGTGATGCTGCAATGGCTGGACCAAGATGATATGGATGGCCTGGAAGCGCTGGCCAAGGTGGTATTGCCGCAATTCAAACCAACCACAGATAAACACAGATGATATAGATTCATCCATGTTTATCGGGGTTCATCTGTGGGTGAAGGAGCAACCATGAATGTATCCGAAGCCATTCGAACCAAACGTGCAGTGCGCGATTTCCGCAATGAACCATTATCGGAAGAAGAGATGCGCGCCATCCTGAATGCAGGCCGCCGCGCGCAGTCCTCCAAGAATCGCCAGGCCTGGCGCTTTATAGCCATTCGGGATCGCGAAACACTCAAGAAGGTTGCCAAGATGGGTATGTTCGCGGGCCATCTGGCTGGCGCCGCCATAGGCGTCTTGATCCTCACGCCGCCGCCTGAGAAATTCTATGGTGCGTTGTTCGATGCCGGCCAGGCTGCTGCCTACATGCAATTGGCCGCCTGGGAACTGGGCATCGCTTCTTGCCTGGCGACCCTGCACAAACCCGAGAAGGCTTACGAACTTTTGGGGATTCCGGACGAATGGCATGTGCTGATGGCACTCTCTTTCGGCTATCCGGCAAAAAGCCAAGGGTTGCATTTCCGCCCGTTACGCGGCGGACGCAAGGATTTGGATGAAATTGTGAACTGGGAAAGATTTAAGAAATAGGCGCCTCGAGGCGCCTATTTCTTTCCAGCAATTTCAAAAGGCCCGTTGGGGTTCAGGACTGACCAGCCCCTGTATATAGCGCCATCGTATTTCCTTCGGGATCGGTGAAAACGCCAAACCAACCTTGTCCGGGGATCTCGGTCTTGCCCATCACTTTTTTGCCGCCAAGCGATTCGATCTTCTTCAGGTCAGCATCGATATCGTCGCTGCGGAAGTACACGATTACACGATCGGTTTTGTTCAGATTCCCGTCAACGGGTGGGAATCCGCCGCCAGTGCCTTCCTCCGGGTCAAACAGCGTGTAATTCATATCCTCATATTCGGTGAGCTGCCAGCTGAATATGTCCCGGTAAAACTTACTATTCTTCTTCCGGTCTTTGCTGGGAATTTCAATGTGAACAATCGGGTGCTTTGACATATCTTCCTCCGGTATCAATGTCTCATGATTTTACTATGACGAATCAGCTACCAGAAAAAGCGGCCCAGCCGCCTCATAACTCTAGATATTAGGGTGAGTTCGAATTACAAATGGGCTGCAGTTGCTATCCCCGCTTCTGCCAGGCGAACGTAAGCGCGGAAGATATCGGACTCGGTGATGATGCCAACTACGGTCTTGCCCTCCACCACCGGAAGGCCACCAATCTTGTGGTGGAGCATTAGCTTGGCGGCTTCGGTAAGTCCCGTCTGTGGCGTCACGGTAAGCGGGTCCTTGGTCATGATCTCGCCGACTTTGAGGCGGGCAAGCAGGTAGTTCATCTCGAACACGCTCAAAGAAGTAGCATCCGAGGGGCCTGCCTCGCGCAAATCTCCCAGAGTAATGACGCCCACCAAGACGCCGTCCTCAACCACAGGCAGGCGGCGGATCTTGCGTTTTTTCATAATTTCATGGGCGTCGGGCAGAGTCTGCTCCGGGGAGATGGTGAACACCTTCGCAGACATCCAATCCTTTACGCGTTCTTCCTGTACCATGTTGTCTCTAGCCAATGAACCTTTAGCCAAATTATGGGGTGCAGCCAGACCTAAAAGCAGGGGCAAATGTCCCAAAATCCGCGTTTTAAGTCATGTGGATTGCCATGAAAACGAGCCGCCAAAATTCAGGCGGCTCGTAAGATGGAGAGTGAAACTGGTTGCTTAATTACTATTTTGGCAATGCTTATTGTAAATGTCAGTCAACGCGTTCCACAGGGCTTCGCTCATCTGCGCGCAAGCGGTCAATGCAGAATCGCAGTCACCGGGATGCAGCATGGCAATCTGCGAAAGCAGCTTGGCCGCCTCATGATGGTTGGCTGAGTGAACTTCAAAATAAGCTTCTGTTAGCTTTGGCAGGTTGTAGTGCTTGCGTAGCCCGTCCAATTTGCTTTTTGCCGTTTCGGGCTGCTGGATCTCAAAGGCATAAAGTGCACCCAGAGCCGTCTCAAGTCGAGAAAACAGCTTGTTGGCCTTGGTGACCAAAGCCGTGACGGCAGGCAATTCAGGGTCGCCCACGTTGGTTTCAAGACCTGCAGCAAACTCATTCCAGAGAGCGGCATGCTCGCGTTCTTCCTGGGCGGTACCGTCGTCTAGCAACAGACTCCATCCAGAAGGAAGTTTGCCGATAAACGCGCCATATTCCCGCGCGTAGGTCTGTAGCGCATCAACCGGCAAAGTCCCAGATTCCCAGGCTTGGTAAAATGGGTGTCGCAACAGCGCCCAGGGTTGAATGCGCAAATCCAATTCTTTTTTCAAATCCATGCTTGCTCCTTGCAAATCAATATTGTTTATATGTGGCGATCTTCAGAACCAAGTTTACTTGAATCCCAAATCAATGCAAGCGTTCGACCACGTAACCGGCAAGGTCCGCCAGCGCCTCGCGCTCGGGGCCGGCCGGCAATCGGTCCAGCGCACTCAACGCATTTTGTACTTGCTGGTGGGCTTCTTCCCGCGCTTTTTCCACCGCCCCTGATTTTCGGATATCCTCCACAAGAGCTTCCATTAGCGGGGCGTCCAACGTTACTCCGGATTGGAACTGCTTGAGTCGCTCATCACTCGGGTGACTTTCTAAATAATAGATAGCGGGCAAGGTGAGCAAACCGATACGCAAGTCCGAAGCCACCGGCTTGCCCAGGGTTTTGGAGTCTGAGGAAAAGTCAAGGATGTCGTCCACAATCTGGAATGCCATACCGACTGAATAACCATAGAGGCGGAGAGGTTCATCATATTGATCCTCCTTGCCGACCAGGTGCGCCGGCGCACGGGCAGCCATCTCAAACATAGTAGCCGTTTTGGCATAGATGCGCTGATTGTAGTCTTCGCGGTGAGTCACAGAGTTGCGTTCGAAAATCTGGTCAATTTCGCCGTTCACGATCGTCGACAAAGTGCTGGCAAACATGCGCATGACCACCGGAGATTCGACCTGGGCGCCCAGGGAGGCGGCTTGCGAAAAGAGGAAATCGCCAGCCAGGATGGTGGCTGGAGCATTCCACGTCGAATTTAAAGTCGGACTGCCGCGCCGCAAAGTCGAGCCATCAATGAGGTCATCGTGCACCAGGGTCGCAGTGTGCAGCAATTCCACAGCAGCGGCTAGGTTCAGGCTTTCCTCTCTGTCAACACCCAGCATGCCACAAACAAGCAGCACCACCGTGGGTCGCACCCGCTTGCCGCCGGAATCCAACAATTGGTCCAGGGCCTTCTTCAAGGCGGGATGGTAGCCATTTGTCTGGCCACGCATCCGAGCTTCGACTTCGGGCAGCAGGTCTTGCACCTGGGCGTGAAAAGCCAGAGTGGTCATTGACGCTCTCCAAAGCGGAATAAGCGGTGGGCATTCCTTGTCGTGGCCGCGGCCACCTCGTCGAGGGTCAAGTCTTTAAGTTCAGCCAGTTTTTCTGCCACCAGCTTTACCCTGGCTGGCTCGTTGCGTTGGCCGCGGTGCGGATGTGGCGTTAGGAAAGGGCTATCAGTTTCCACGAGGATGTTCTCGAGAGGCATTTCACTGGCGATTTCTTGCAGAGACTTTGCATTTTTAAAGGTCAACGGCCCTGTAAATCCAATGAAAAACTTTGCTGCAATGGCCTTTTCCGCCATAGCCCCGTCACCCGAAAACGAATGAAGAACCCCAGGTCTGTCAATCAACTGGGAATTGGCGGGCAAAGATTCGTGCCAATCCAAGAGGAGACTCATCACGTCGTCACTCGATTCGCGGTTATGGACGATCACAGGCAACTCAAACTCCGCGGCCAGATCCAGTTGGTCCCGAAAAACCTTTCGCTGGACATCTTTGGGCGACTTGTTCCAATAATAATCCAGACCGATCTCGCCGATGGCAACTACTTTTTTGTGTGGCGCAAACGATTTTAGCTTCGCCCGATTTTCTGAGTTCCAGTCGTCGCTGAAATTTGGATGGACGCCAACGGCAGCAAACAGCTCCTTGTGCTCCGCGACCAACTTTACGACCGCCTCGCTGCTTTCCAAATCGGTGCTTGGATTAACCATTATGCTCACTTCCGAATCTACGGCTCGAGAAATAACTTGGGTCCGATCGGAGTCAAAGTCCTCATAATCCAAATGGCAATGCGTATCGATGAGCATCACGCATTCGAAAGCCCTGCGATCTTCAAGCCATCCTGCAAAATGGCTTGGACCTTGTCTTTGTGTGTCGTTTCGGTGTATACGCGCATCTTCGGCTCAGTACCCGAGAAGCGGATCAGCAACCAGCCGCCGTCTTCCAGTTCGAATTTGAAGCCATCAACGGTAACCAAATTGGTGACTTTCAAACCGCCGATTGTCTTCGGCTTGGTATCCAGGATCCTTTGTTCGCGCGCCTTGCGGTCGCCGCTGAATAGGCTATCGATGCGGTCATAATAATGAGCGCCAACTTTCGCGAATAGCCAATCGATGAGCTCGGTCGGCTTTTTACCTGTCTTCACCATCAGATCAAGGATATAAAGCCCCGCAAGGATGCCATCGCGCTCGGGCACGTTGCCGCGAAATGCGTATCCGCCGGACTCCTCGCCACCGATGATGGCGTCAGTCTCCAACATTTTGGGGGCTACATATTTGAAACCGACGCCCGTTTCGTAAACCGGCACATCGTAGACCTTACCAAGTTTGTTGAGCATCGTGGTGGTGGAAAGCGTCTTCACAATCGGACCGCGCTGGCCGCGAACCTCAAGCAAATAATAGGCCAACAAACCGTAGACGCGTAGTTGATCGACGAACTCCCCTTTCTCGGAACCCAAGCCCATGCGGTCTGCATCGCCATCGGTGATCAATAAAGCGTCTGCTTTGTTCACCACCGTAGCTCGCAAACCAGCGTCCACATTGGGCCTGATCGGCTCTGGGCGTTCCATTTCAGGGAAGATGGGGTTGCGATAGTTGTGGATTTCCAGCACGCGCGTCTTGCCCCCGGCCAACAGCTTCGGAAACCAGCCCGCCCCATTGCCCCACATAGCATCTACCATCACAGTGAGCCCCGCAGCCTTCAAAGGTTGAAGATCAATGAGGTCATGCAGGTGATCGACATACTTTGGCGCCGCATCGAAGAACTCGACCAACTTTTTATCTTCGGCTTCCCTGAAAGATAAGCGCTTAACCTTATCGACTGAATCAGGGATCGCAGCTTCAATTTGCTTGAGGCCCTGGGGATCAATAGCGCCACCATGGTGGTCGCGCACCTTGAAGCCATTGTCAGTAGGCGGATTGTGAGATGCGGTTATATTGACGGCGCCCGCCGCCTGCTTTGTCAGAACCGCATAGGCGATGACAGGCGTTGGCGTGGCCGCTTGGGTCAAGAAAGCCCGGATGCCGTTGCCAGCCAGCACTTCGGCTGCGGCGGCGGCGAAATTCTCCGAATGGAAACGCTTGTCGTAGCCAACGACAATGCCAGCATCGGCTTTCTTTTTATCCTTTATGTAGGTTGCAAATCCCTGGGTAGCTCGCTGTACGGATTCAAATGTGTAATCCCTGGCAATCTCTCCCCGCCAACCATCCGTCCCGAAGTGAATTTGGGCTGCCATGCGCTCCTTGAGGCGACGCGCCTTGTAAATGTGATAATTAGTACAAAGTAATTATAACAGGGTACCGGCAACCAGTAAATTAGCTTCGCTGTGCTTCTAGGGCGACCTCTGGACTTGGGTGGATGTCCACATACTCTGCCAGGCTAGCCATTGGGGGGCGCTCCTGTTCACTGATTTCTTCCACGTCAAGGAAGAAATGTTCATCACTATAACGGATCAGTTTCATCGTCTTGTTGACATCTTCAAGGATTTCGCGACCATAGCGCTTTTCAAGTTTACTAATCACTACCTGGATGATGGCAAACGACATTAGGCTCAGAGCTTCAAGCGGTTGGTTATGATGAATGCGCTCCAACAGATCCACCTGGCCGATCGCGGATAAGCCGTACTTTTCGAAAAAGTCGATCAATAGGCCCGTTTCGACGCCGTAACCTGAAAAGAAGGGGAGCGTCTCGAGCGCGGTTCGGCGCCCCCCATATTCGCCCGAAAGGGGTTGAACCACACCGGACAATTCGGGGAAAAATAAATTCAACAGTGGGCGAGCCGTTAATTCGGTAACTCGGCCTCCCCCACCCGCCTGAGTCCTGTTACCCACACGCATCGGGCGTCGATAGAAGCCTTTTACAAATTGCAACTCGGGTTGGATGAGGAGCGGGCCGATCAATCCGTAAACAAATCGCGGATTGATGTTCACAATATCCGTGTCGATCCAAAGGAGGATGTCGCCTTTCGTCACATAGAGACTCTTCCATAGCGCCTCCCCTTTACCATGCCTGACTCCGTAATGCGGAAGGATTTCCTGGTGGATATGCACCGGGACTCCCAGCCTGGCGGCTATTTCTCGTGTCTGGTCGGTAGAACCGGAGTCGATCAAAACGACCTCATCCACCAATCCAGTATTGTCCATGAGGTTTTCCTTAATTACCCGGATCACCCTGCCGACCGTTTTTGCTTCGTTCAACGCCGGCATGGCCACACTAATGCTTAGTTTTTGTCGCTGCTTCAACTCAACGAGTCGATCCAGTTCCTGGAATTCATCAGCGTGGAACGTATTTTCCGCAAACCATTTGTCCACCAAGACTGAAATCGCTTTTTGTCCCGATACCTCCAATTCGATGTCGTCCTGCATAGGCCGCTTTGTTTTGACGATCATGACCCCGCATTTGCATTCCTGTAAAATTTTGCCCGCGGTTTCGCCAAATGGGATATCCCCACCTGAATACTGGGCAGAGGCGCCCAGGATCACCAACTGAGCTTTTTCGGCAAACCGCAGGATCGTTTCGGCTGGATCTTTGGTCTTGAGGTGATGTTGCTTGATTTCTGGCAGGTTGGCAAGCACAGTGCCAATTCCTCGGAATGCGGCATCCTGCTTTCGCGTGTCGCGTTTTGGCCTGGAGGAAGCCTCGGGGTGTGATGGGCGCATGTGCAGGGAGCTTAGGCGGGCGCCGGTTGAAGAAGACATTTCCAGGCCAATGCGCAGCGCCAACTCGGAGAATGGCCCGCCTCGAATGGAAACCAGCACACTTTCCGGGGTGGCTGTTATCGGCTGACGGAACAGGCAAATATCACAAGGCGGCGCTTTCAAGATTTCTTCGACTGGAACCTCAAAAGAGTGAGCCGCAGAGGGCCACTCAAGGACCAGGAGATCCGGTTCTTCCTCATTGATTATGTCTTTCAATTCACGCCAGGGATAATGCGTAACACGTGGTTTTCGTCGAGCAGCTTTAGCAAAACCCCGCAATGACTTACGTAACTCTTGCGCACGTGTGGCGCCAACACTCAAGGATTCGGTGATCGCCACAGGAACCAGGCCAACGATCACCAAATCTTCTTCGGCAGCAATCAAATTTGCTGCCGTCAGCGCCGGTGCAGGGTTAAACCCATCAACCACGGGAACCAGAACACGCCTAAACAAATCGAATTTGCGCTCAAACGCCATCACACCCCCTCGATCAGAGGGGCGATCTTCGCCGTATAGATGGCCGGCCATGTGTAGGTTTGCCGCACGCGGGTGCGAAGTCGGTAAGTGTTGTCTGCGATTAATGCCTCTGAGATCAAGTTCGCTATCCGCTCTGGGTCTGCGGTCAGTTTGAAATAGTGGGCCTCGTTTCCGCCCAATGCTTTCAAGGCCGGAATATCTGAGCAGAAAATTGGGATGCCAGCCAAACCGGCCTCAAGGACAGGGATACCAAAACCTTCTTCGAAGCTCGGCAGGAATAAGGCGTCCGCTGCTCGATACAGATCGAAGATTATCTCATCGGGCAAAAAACCTTCCACTTGTTCGGCCAGGAAAATGACAGATGTATTAAGGTCTAAGGTCTTTCGAAGGCTTTTCAGTTCTTCAAAATAATCGACATTTGCAGGATTGTGTGCACCTAACGGCCCAGTGATCAACAGCTTGCTATGCGGGAATTTCTTGCGGAGGAAGGGAATTGTGCGCATGGCAAGTTCGATGTTCTTGCGTTTGGTTATGCGCACTGGCAGCAAAAGCAGTGGTGCCGCCTTAAATAAATCCAGGCGCTCGACCAGCTCCCGGGCAACAGAACCGAGTTTGAGCATTGCGGCTACATCCAATCCGTTCGGAATGACCTCGATTTGATCCGGCGGAATACGCTGCAACTCGGCAAGCTCACGCCTGCGCATTTCGGAGATCGTGATTAGCTTGACGCCCGGCCAAGCCGTACGCAATAGCTCCCATGGGTACCCTGGATGCAGCTCTCCTTGATATCGCTCACTGGTCCAGGCCAGATCGTGATGCCAAAGAATTAATCGCGGAAATCCTGGGCTCCCAGATAATTCGCGTAACGCAGCCGTAAGAGCAAGATTTTTGTGCAAAGAGCACACGTTATGGGCAAACACCAGGTCTAAATGATGCAATGCGGAGGCAAGCCTGGCTTTGATCTCGCGAACTAGATGAGCAAACTCAGCAGGCACATTCCCTTTATCGAGTTCCGCTTTGGCGTCCAGGATGGCTGTATGCCGCGAGGCAATCAACGGTTCCGATTGGAACTGAATTCGGCGATCAAATACCTCGCCGGTTCCCGCGAGGATGCGAACTTCATGTCCCGCGGAAGCCATCAACCTGGCGTGGTGAGCTATGACGCTTTCCACGCCGCCAACGGTTGGAGGAGCCGAGTAATGGATAATTGCAATTTTCATTTGCTCGCCTGCCGGCCGAAGAAAAACGCGACACAAAGACGAAGTGGCTTATAGCCTCCTTCTACCGCTTTGCGGCACTCAATTGATCTTGATTCTGCTAAGGGTCAATTGCTGTCCGAGGACAACCTTGCGGGAACAGCGCGCGCCAACACACGACGCTCGGAACTTCTGATGAAAACCCGTCTCAAGCCGCGGCGCTTGCTCTGAGAGGAACGAACGAGCGGCGGGGAATCTGTTTCGTGTGTCTGAGTTCAGTATAGCACGATTTTTTGGTCAGCCGATGCGTCCGATATAATCGCCCCGATGACTTCGCCAAAGCGAGTTTACCTTGATTACGCGGCCACCACTCCGCTGGACTCGCGCGTCCTTGAATCTATGCTCCCCTACTTCAGCGAAGACTTCGGCAATCCGTCTTCTGTGCATGGCTTTGGCCAGCGCGCCGAAGCCGCGCTCGAGGACGCCCGCCAGCGCATGGCCGAGTTTCTGAACGCTTCACCCGACGAGATTATTTTCACCTCGGGCGGGACGGAAAGCGACAACCTGGCACTGCGCGGCGCTGCCCTGGCAGCCCGCGAACAGAGAGGTGCGTCTCACATTTTGATCAGCCCCGTCGAACATGACGCCATCGCCAAGACTGCTGCCCAGCTGGCTGAGAAATTCGGATTTGAGGTGGAGCATCTGCCCGTCGACGAATTCGGTATGGGGCGTCCCAACGAGGTTGCCAGCCGTCTGCGGCCGGAAACCGCGCTGGTCTCAATTATTCTGGGAAACAACGAGATCGGCACCATCAATCCCATCAGCCAGATCGCCGCAATTTGCCGCGAACGTGGTGTGCTTTTGCACAGCGACGCGGTGCAATCGGGCGCCTATTTGCAGCTTGATGCACAGAAATTGGGCATTGACTTGCTATCGATCGGCGCGCATAAATTCTACGGGCCAAAGGGGGTCGGTGTGCTTTATGTTCGTGGCGGCACGTCGGTAATTACTACGCAAACTGGCGGCGGGCACGAGTCTGGGCGCCGCGCCGGCACACCCAACGTTGCTTATATCGTCGGCATGGCTAAGGCTTTCGAGCTTGCTCAAAGCGAACTTAATCAGCGAACGGCGCGTCTTAGCAAGGTGCGCGACAGGATCGTCGAGCGCGTCCTCGCTTCCATTCCCGATTCACGATTAACAGGTCACCCAGAACATCGGCTGGCTAACCACGCCAGCTTTGTGTTCAAAGGCGTCGACGGGAACGCCTTGCTCATGCTGCTCGACGACGCTGGCTTTGCCTGCTCCTCGGGTTCAGCATGCAAGACGGGCGATCCAGAACCCAGCGAAGTGCTGTTGGCTCTTGGCCTCACGCCAGAGTGGGCGCTGGGTTCGTTGCGCGTGACACTGGGCGTCCAAACCACAGATGAAGATGTGGACGCTTTCCTTGCTGCCCTTCCCCAACTCGTGGAGAAAGCGCGCAGCTTGGAGACTGCATGAGGAAGGTAGTGGTCGCCATGAGCGGCGGCGTCGACAGCTCGGTAGCCGCCGCGTTGTTGCAGCAGCACGGTTACGAAGTGATCGGCATGATGCTGCGCCTCTGGTCCGAACCCGGCCGCGAGGCCAGCAACCGCTGCTGCACACCAGCGGCGATGAGTGTTGCGCGCCGCGTGGCTGGGCAGTTGGGTATTCCATTCTATGTGGTCAACGCCCAGGAAAGCTTCCGCAATATCGTCGTGCAATACTTCCTGGATGGTTACGCCGGCGGCCAGACCCCGAATCCCTGCTTGGCCTGCAATCGGCAAATACGCTGGGAATTCCTCCTCGAGCGTGCACTGGCTCTGGGTGCCGATTACATGGCCACGGGTCATTACGTGCGACTCCTTCGCGAGCCGGGCAAACCCGTGCGCTTATTTGAAGCCGCGGACACACGCAAAGATCAATCATACGTTCTGCATGTGTTGGACCAGAACAAATTGCAGCATGCATTGTTTCCTTTGGGCGATCTGACCAAAGCGGAAGTCCGCCAGATCGCAGCGGATCTGAAGCTGCCAGCGGCAACTTCAAAAGAGAGTCAAGATCTTTGCTTCCTTGCCGGTCAGGATTATCGTGAATTCTTGCGGCGCCACCAGCCTCAATTGGCCGAAGCGGGTCCCATTCTGGATCGAGCAGGCAACCACCTTGGGAATCACACTGGATTAGTGAACTACACGATCGGCCAACGTAAGGGTCTGGGTATTGCGGCGAGCGAACCGCTCTATGTTCTCGGCAAAGATCAAACGCGCAACGCCCTGATCGTGGGTTTCGCTCACGAGCTCGGCAGCCGCCAGCTGGTTGCCGAAAGAGTGAGCTGGTTGGCCGGCGCGGCGCCGCGTAAGCCATTCAATGCCGATGTCAAGATCCGTTACAGCGCAAATCAGGCGCCGGCGCGAGTGGCCCCGCTGCCAGATGGCTGCGCTCGCGTGGAATTTGCGCAACCGGTGCGCGATATCACGCCTGGGCAGGCCGCGGTGTTCTACCTAAACGGAGAAGTCCTCGGGGGCGGTCTGATTTCCTCTTCTAGCTCCTCATCACAAGTAATGCAACGCGACAAACTGCAAGCTTTCGTAGACAACTAAGTGGCCTTCTTGGATGGCTTACCGGCTAAATCCTCGACTCCGAATAAGGCGCGGATTCGAGGATTTAGCCGATTGATTCGGCAGTATTATTGCTGCCACGCTGCAAATAATCGTTACCGAATAATGACTCTTCCTTCATTCGTACTCGGGGCCACAATCGCCACCTTCTTGGGGGCCGCGTTTCACCTTTGGCGCGGTGGCGGATTCGGCCGCCTACTGCTTTACATGCTGTTAGCCTGGCTGGGCTTCTGGGTTGGCCACTGGATTGCCGCCGATCTTGGCTGGGAATTGTTCCGTGTGGGCCCGTTATTCCTGGGATTTGGAATCCTGTGCAGCCTTGGCGCTCTGTTTGGCGGCCACTGGTTGCTTATCATCCAGCCGAGATGAGCACCAGCCGCGCCCAGGCAGGTGACCTCGCCCAACTACTGGGTCCGCGCGGCAATCGCATGACCTACTGCTCAAACACGGAGATCGAGTCGAAACCATGCACGGCATGATTCCCCACGATCAAATCATTGGCACGGAATGGGGGACCGACATCAGCACCCACCTTGGCAAAACGTTCACCCTGCTCCAACCGGCGCTTGACGATTTGCTACGCGACATCCAACGCACCACACAAGTCATCTACCCAAAGGATATGGGCTACATCCTGCTCAGTCTTGGTGTTGGCCCTGGCAGCCAGGTACTGGAAGCTGGCACCGGCTCCGGAGCGCTGACGGTGGCGCTAGCGCACGCCGTCGGACCCGGCGGCCCTGTTTTTAGCTATGAGCGCCGGCCGGAGATTCAGGATCTTGCTCGAAGGAACCTAGAACACTTCGGTTTTGCCGACCGGGTCACGTTGAAAACGCGCGATGTCGAGCAGGGATTTGACGAGGCGGAGCTTCAGGCCGTTTTCCTTGATCTCCCGAACCCCGAAGTCTATCTGCCCCAAGCGCGCGCTGCGTTGCAGCCCGGCGGCTTCTTCGGGGCGATTTTGCCGACGACGAATCAAGTCAGCCTGCTGCTTTCAGCGCTAAATCGCAACAACTTTGGCCTCGTAGAAGTGTCGGAGATTTTGCATCGCTATTACAAACCGGTTGCGGAGCGTTTACGCCCGGTAGATACAATGACTGCGCACACTGGATTCCTTATTTTTGCGCGCATGTTAAGTAACCTTGCGAAGAGCCCGCCCTAAGCGGTTGGAATAGAACATGAAACGACCATTCCGCAGATTCAAATACACGCGTCGCGCTCCCTGGGAGCGGCCCTGGCGGCCGCGCGGGCCGCTGCTGCCAGGCCGCGCGCTGAACCCGCGCGTCCAGCGTGAGTTGCGCCGCGCCAACCACTTGATGGCCGTTGGAGACCATTTGAACGCCGCCGAGATCTTTGTGGACATCGCCAACCGGGCACAGGATATTGGCATCGTATATCCAGCGCCCATGCTTTTTATGCAGGCTGCCCACGCATTTTTGCTGGGTGAATCCTTTGAGCAATCCATCCAACAGGCGACCACCGGGTTGGAATTGCTTGCCGCCCAAGAACGTCGATCTGAATTAACGCACGAGGGAACTCGCTACGCCGAAGTACTGGAAATGGGCGGCCGCCTGGAAGACGCGGCGACCATTCGCCAGTGGCTGAGAGACCGCGCACCGGAAAGCTCCGACGTGGAGCGCACCACAAAACTTCCAGAGAAATGCCCGTATTGCGGAGCCGCAATGAGCCTGGAAGCCGTGAACGCGCGTGGCGGCCAGGCAGCCGAATGCCAATACTGCGGCAGCGTAGTGTTGCCACGTAATGAAGAATGACCCCTTAAGACCACATTCGCATAGTTCATTCACAACATCGGTAGGGGCGGTCACCCCGCCTCATCACATTGCGAGGTAACCTCTCCCCCTACCCTGGCTACTGCGGTATCTGGTTTAACATTTAGAATTCCGGAGCACAGAAGCAGGTGAACATTCTCGCGAATAATTACTTAACTGAAGACCGCATCAGCGAATTGCTTGCCAAACGCGTCGCCGATCCTTACGTCACTCCGTTGCGCGAGATTGCCAGCGATGCGGAGCCAAAACCAGCGGCGGTGCTCATTCCCTTGCTGCGACAGGGTGAGGAATGGCAACTCCTTTACATTCTGAGAGCGCGCGTAGAAGGTGATATGCATAGCGCGCAGGTGGCTTTCCCCGGCGGCCGCCTGGATCCCGGCGAGACCAGCCCGCAAGAAGCCGCGTTGCGAGAAGCGCGCGAAGAGATCGCACTGGACACAACGGGAGTTCGTTTGCTTGGGCTCCTCGAAGACTTTATTACCATCAGCAATTACCGGGTAACGCCCGTGGTTGGTGTAATCCCCTGGCCCACAGATTTGCACCCGGATCCGCGCGAGGTGCAACGCATCTTTACAATCCCCCTTTCCTGGTTGGCCGATCCCTCAAATTGGGAACAGCGCGAGCGCGTTGCCCCCAATGGTCAGACGGTCAAAGTAGTGTACTTTAAGCAATACGAAAAAGAATTGCTCTGGGGCGTGACGGCACGGATTACTTTAAATTTTCTCGAAGCGCTCGAACTTGCCTAACGTTGAAAACAGCCCGCCGGATCGGCGGGCTGTTTTATCCCGTACGACTATCTGCCTCTTCCACTCTTTTCTCTTGCCTTTTTCTCTTTGTCGACCTTCTCCTCAGGAGCTGCAGCAGCGGGTGCCGCAGCCGGTGCACCGGCAGCCGGGTGCGCACCTTCGGCTGGAGCTGCACCTTCGGCAGGGGCGGCGCCTTCGGCGGGCACAGCCTCGCCTTCAACAGCTACGCCCACAGCCGGAGCTTCCTCGACCACTTCGGTGACCGGGGCAGCAGCCACGACCAGCAGTTCATCTAGATCCGTTAGGATCTTCACGTTCTCGGGGACGATCAGGTCGCGAACAAACACCGCGTCACCAAAGCTCTCCAAACTGGAAACATCGACAGCAAAGTGTTCGGGCAGATCCTGGGGCAAACTTTCCACCTCGACGTGCTCGAGACCAGTCACCAGTAGACCCCCCAGGTTGGCGATCACCGGCGCTTTGCCTTCCACGATGATGCGAACCTCTGCGCGTACCTTCTCGGTAAGCGAGACGACCAGGAAATCGACGTGGGTCAATTCGCCTTTTAACTTATCGATCTGGAAATCGCGGATCAGCGTGTTGTGGTCCTCGCCGTCCAGATTGACCGTTATCAGGCTCGAATAACTGCTCTTGCGCAGCGCTTTCGAAGCCTCGATGCGGTCCAGGGAAACCGGAATGGGCTCTTTCAGTGACCGGCCATACAACACAGCCGGCAATTTGCCCTGTCTGCGCAGCTGGCTCACCTGCTTGCCCGTCAGCGCTCGACGGGCCGCGCTCAGTGTTACACGTTCCATCGAAACCTTCCTTTTGGGATGCCTCTCACAAGCTCAGTAAAGCAAATGGTTGAAACATTTGCTTGCTGGAGCAAGTTACCTTCATCCCGTGGATTCAAAAGCTTTTTCGTTTCTCCATTAGGGCGGTGATTGCTTCGTCAGAGCTACGCTCTTCCTCGCAACTGCGGGCAGCGAAGCTGCCCTGGCCTTCATCCCTGTGGATTCAGAAAACTAATCTTATCGCCTGCGCAGCATCCTGGCAATAGAGAGCATCAATCCGATGCCCACGCCTGCCGCCAGACCCGCGCCGATGGCACCAACCGTGTCAAGCAATGCTTCCACCTTGCCTTCCACTTTGCCCGCCAGCAAAATTCCCGTGCGTATTGTCGTCCCATGCACTTCGCGGGCAACCACGACACCGGCGGTGGCATTCTCTACGACGGCTGCATCGCTAAACACCACGCCCGCAGCCCCGTCACGCAGGTTGGCTTGCACTCCTGAAACTATTCCAACCAAACTCAGTTCAGCATCCAGACTTTTAGATTGAACATTGCCTAGCGCGCTGAGTCTGCTTTCAACATGTTCGGCCTCAAGATAGCCCGCGGCGCTCATGTCCATATGCGCTTCGTTGCTCTCCAGATTCTGGGCAGCGCTCTGGTGCATGGAAAGGACGTCCGCTTGGACGCTTTCGGCACTGGATCTTTTCAAGTCTTTCGCGGCCATTTCTTGGCGCTAAAAACGTCTCCACATGGAGACGTTTGACGCAAATCGATTGTAACGCGGGTTACGGAGCTTCGTCAACGGTAACGATTTGATTTTCTTGCCCAGAGAAAGCGGCACGTATCTTGCACCTTGGGTTTCATCACTGTTTTGGAGGTAGACATGTACCAGATAAACCAAACTGACACTCTGTTGCTGATGGCTGCTGCACTGTTCTTTTTGGGCATGTGCACGCTCACCATGGGGCTGTTCGTCCTGGTGACCCGCACGATGAACAAGGACATCAAGGCGATCAGCACCAATGCTGCCAAGATGGTGCAAAAAGGCATCGCTGAGGAAATGTCCGGTCTTGTGGGCAACGCATCTGCCCTGCTGGACACCGTTTCCCAGTTGGTGAAAACGGCAGCGGGAGTCGGCATCTTCGTCACCGCCCTGGGCCTGGGCATGATGGCCGCCGCCTACTGGATCGTCCTGCAAGCTAACTGGACGCCGTAAGCAGGAAGGCTCTGCCTTCCGCAGCTGCGAGGAAGGCGCTAGCGCCTGACGAAGCAATCCCCTACATCGAGGTCCTTGCATGACTTCATTCATCGCGCGACTCAAGTCTCGTCTACCACAAGCCGATTGGCCTGCGGTAGTGGCGGCTCTGCGCTCTGAGCCGCAAGTATGGACTGAACTACAAGAGGCGGGCTTCGCCGAGCAGGCGCTCGACGCCGCAGGGGCTGAACGAGATCGTTGGTCGCCCGCTTTTCTGGGATTGCTGCGTCTCGGCCAAACTCAGCAGTTCAAATCATTGCGCGCCGCGCCCATGCAGCCGGTACCTGAAAAGCTGCGCTACCAGGCTGCCGCGACCTTGGAAAAACTGGTGAACGAACCCACCGGGGGGGATGATCACCCCTCTCCCGATCTTGCTCAAGCGGCATTGCTGGCATTAGCGCTTCGCGAGCGCCGCCGGTTGCTAAACGGCTGGGACCAGCTCACTGAAGACCTCAGCATCGCGCCTCCTGAATTCTGGCGGTTGCCGATCTCATGTTTATTGGGTCAGTTGCCAAACCCGCAGGAGTTATTGACGCATTTGATTTCCGCAACGCAAAGCGACCAATTTCACCAACTCGGAGTCCACGCCCTGGTCACAAACCCGTTACCGCCTGATGTGCAATCTGCCCATTTGTTGGAACTCGTTCGTGAATTTCCGCTTCCTCATTTCCTTTCGCTGTTGCGAACGGTCGCCAAAATCAATCCGCAACTCGCACAACATGCAGCTAAGCATGCTTTGGGAAATTTGCAGGAGGAGGACATTGCAGAAGGCGATCAACTAACCGAAATCGAGCGCCTGTTGATAGAAGCCGAAATACATCAGATCAGCGGAGAATCGAATCAAGCGGATGCAATGTTGCGCTCGGCATTGGACGCCGCGCGGCAATTGGAGGCTGACCTGGCCGACAAGCTCGCCGAATCGAGCGACTTGGATGCTGAGACAATCGCTCATCTGCAAAATAGTGTTGGTCCAAGAAAAGCGAGCTCCAAGTCAAAACGACCAGCATCCTTGCTCGCCGCGGCCAAGGTTGCCCTGAAATCTGAAAACATCGAAGAAGCAAAAGAGATGGCTCTGGCGGCGCTGAAATCAGTCTCCGAGAGACCGGAGGCTGAAGAGAATCGCAAAGCCGAGATCCTTAGCGATCTCTCCGCATTATTTTTGCAGTTGCAATTACCCGATAAAGCCCTAAAAGCCGCGGAAGACGCCGCGTTGACTCAGCCCAACGACGCCGAAATAGCTCTTCAATTGGGGGCATTGTTTCAGGCAAACGGAAGGCCCGCTGAAGCTTTGGGACAAGCACATCTGGCCGCGGCATTGGCGCCAAATAGAAGTGAGGTCCGCCGCAATCTGGCTCACGCACTGGCGCACAATCAGCAATATGAAGAGGCTTTCCACGAATGGAAAGCCATGCTCGACAACGAAGTGGAGCCAACCGTTGAAGACTGGCTTTCGTTCGCCGAATCCGCACTGCACAGCAACCATTTCGACGAAGCCCTCAAGGCTTGCCAATATGCTCTTATGCTGCAGCCCGCCTGCGGGGCGGCGCACGCCCTTATCGGCTATGCGCTCGCTGCTCAAGGCGACGAAGGCAGCGCAATGACTCATTTGCGCCGGGCGACGGAATTGGTGCCAGCGCAAACAAAAGCCTGGTTGCGACTGGCCGAACTGCAATTAGCCGGGAAAGAACCTGAGCAAGCGTTGGCAACGCTGGTCGCGGCCCAGCAATTCGGGCCGCCAACGGCAAGGATGCAGCAGCTAATTGGCGATAGTTACCTGGCGCTGGAGCAGAATCAAGAAGCCTTGTCGGCTTTCACAACCGCGGCCAGATTAGCCAATGAACAATCGGACAGCGGCGCCGCGCAATCCATTGCTCTTAAAACCGGGTTACTGCAAATGCAACTCGGCTACCGCGATTCCGCCTTAAGCACCTTAGAGGCTGGGCATCAATCCTTTCCCAACAATTTCCACATCGCGGCTCAATTGGGAAAATTATTACTCGAGGTAAACGAACCAAAACGCGCGTTGATCGCGCTCAAACAAGCCTTGCAGGCTAACCCGGAAAACATCGACCTACTCATGGATATCGCCCATGCCCAGCTGGCAGTGAATGACCTGGCTTCCGATGCTGAGCAAACCCTCGAGATCATATTGAACGGCAATAACGCGCCGGCCGAAGCCAAAGCACTTATGGCTGAAGCGAAAGCCAAACAGGGCAAGCATTCCGAAGCAATCCATCTATTTGATGCTTCGCTGAAATCTCCATTGGGGAAAGAAAAGATTTGGAGCAAGCAATTGGCCCTTGGTAAGGCTCGGTCCCAGGCGGCATTGGGCAAGCCCGTAGCTGCTATCACCACCTTGGAAACGCTGGAAAAAGAAGGTTCAGGCGACCTCGAGATTCAACGCCAGCTCTGCCTCTGTTACCAGCAGGCAGGCCGTACGGAGGAAGCCGCTCAAATTGCTCAGAAGATCTACCTGGGAAACGCACAGGACGAAGACACGGTGGTTTGGTACGCGGACTTGATGCACAGCCTGGGCAAAGGCGCGCAGGCTTGCCAAAGCCTGAGCAAAGCCGCTCTGACTGAAAATTCAAGTCCGAAACTAATATTGAGTCTGGCAAAACTACAGTGGTCCGGGGATTCTGCCGAGGCCGCCCAGAAGACACTCTCGCGGCTCAACGAGCATAACGATGGAGAAGCCTTTGCAAAGGCAGGAAGGTTGCTGCTGGATCTAGGTGCTGCGCAAAAGAGCATTGCGTATTTCAAGCGCGCCCTTGATCTCGCTCCTCCTGACGCGGGCCTGCTGCAAAATTTTATCCAGGCTTATTTGCAGGATGAAAAGTGGTCGCAGGCGCTTGAAATAATTGATCAAGCCATTCGCCTGTCGCCACATAAGATCCAACTCTTCGAGCAAAAAGCCAACGTTCTCTTGAAACTTGGCAGACCGCAGGCTGCGTTGGAAGCCATCGAGGCTTCGCTTCAAGTTCGGCCCAATGATATTCAACTCATGGCCCTCAAAGCCAAAATCCTACGGGAGCAGAACGATTGGTCATCCGCATTGGGCGCAGCGAGCAAGGCCTTCGATCTCGACACCAGTCACCCCGACAATCTGCATATTGCTGCAGAATTGGCTGTGCTCTGTCTGCAACCCGACCTGGCCCGCGGGTTTTTCCGCAAAGCCAGCCAAACGTCAACCCCCAGCCTTGAGCTCGCCTGCCTGCAGGCGGAATTGGCGTTGAATGAAGGCTTCGAGATCGAAGCGGCCAAAATGCTGGCCGGCGTGACGGACGAATCTCGTCCACGCCTGCTGGCCATACAATCGCAGTTGGCATCCTGTCGCAGAGACCGCAACCAGGCGGCGCAACTTCTGCAGCAGGCTATTCGGGCCCGCGAGCCGCAAGCCATTGACATATTCACAACTTATGGAATCGCCATAGCCGCAGAAAAACTGGACGATTGGCAAACCGCCATCTCCTTGTATGAAGAGTTGGCAAACGCGTTCCCCGGGCAGATCCTGGCGCAGTTCAGCCATGGTCGGGCGCTGCTGTTGCGGGCTGAATGGCAGCAAATCTGCGAAGCCAGCCAGGCAAAAATAAAACCTGAGAGCATAGTATTCTCCAAAGAAGCGCGCCATGCATGTAAAAAGGCGTTTGCCACCGCCGCGTCTGCTGCAGCCGATTCGGCCACGCAGTCCAAGATCACAAGCTGGCAAATCCGCGCCGAGCTGCGGTTTGGAGGCAAGCCCGATCTGACCGCCCTGGCTCCAACGTATCCATCGACAGCGGCTGAAGCTGCTGCCTTGCTGCACGCCGCGCGCCGGACAGGAGAATTGCCGGCGGCTGAACAACGCTCACAAGCATTCGCGAATACTCCTGAAGTTTTAGTCGAAAAAGCCATCGCCTACCTTGAAGAGGATGTTCCGGCCGCACTTGAATATATTAGACAGGCAGCAGCCGTGTTGTTGAATTCCGCCCCTGTTCAGGCATTGGCCGGCCGCATTGGCAGCCAGGCTGGCGAACTGGTTACCTCCTTACCATTTATCCACCGCGCCCTGGCGCTCTGGCCCGATCAGGTTAATTGGCAAACCGTCGCAGGCGAAATCCAGCAGGCGCTGGGCAATCTGATGGAAGCCAAGAGCCATTTCTCCAAAGCGGTTCAACTCGAGCCTGATAAAGGGAAACATCATTTTGCACTGGGGTCAGTCCTGATATCCGCCCATGCGCTCGACGAGGGGATTCTGAGCCTGCAACAAGCCACCAAACTTGAGCCAAAGAATGCCGCTTTTTCAATGGCGCTGGCTTCTGCTTATCGCGCTGCAGGCGATATCAAGCAAGCAAAATCATTTGCTGCACAAGCGCAAAAGTTGGCTCCACAAGATCTGGCTGCCTTGCATTTGCAAGCCGAACTGGCCATGGAGTCTGGAGAACCAAGAAATGCAAAGGAAATTGTTCAGCAGGCGTTGAAGATTTCTCCCAAGGATTCATCGGCATTACGTTTATTCGCCGAATCCCTGCAGTCCCTTGGCGAAACGGGAAACGCCATCGCGGTACTGGATCGAGCGCGGGAAACAGCCGAGGACGAAGTTCCAATATTAATCCGCCGCGCTCAACTGCAGCCCGACGGTCGCGGGATGGACGCGCTGGCAAAGCTCGGCCAACGCTACTCCGACCGCCCCGAGGTTTTCTTCGCTCTCTCTGAAGCCTTTGCCGCCACCGGCGAGATCGCCGAGGCAATCCAAGCGGCTCAGCAGGCCATCAAAGTGGGCAACGAATCTTTGTCGCCAGAGCAATTGGCAAATGTTCACAGGCAGCTTGGAAAGCTGCTTAGGCTATCCGGCAACTTGGACCAATCCTTGCATCATCTGGAGCAGGCCGCCAAACTGGCGCCTCATTCAGCGGGCAACCACATAGAGAGAGCCCGGGTATTCGTCGCCCGGCGCCAACACAAGCAAGCTGTGCAGGCGTTCCGGCAGGCTGCAGCTCTGTCGCCTAACGACGCCACTCCGCACTTCGAGCTCGCGCTATTGTGGAAAGAAGTCAAGGATTACAGCGCCGCCGAAGTTGAGTTACGCAAAGCCGCAAATTTGGCGCCCAAAGACCGACAAATCCAGCGACAGTTGGCGGCCGTGATTGCAATGAACTTTGTGCACCATCCGGCTGAAGTTAAGGAAAGCGCTGCTTTCCGCACTGGCGATCAAACCGATCTTCGCGTGCAGGAGCTATCAAAATGAACGACCAGCTAAAAAAGACTATCAACGCAGGCAAAGCAGTCAACCGCGCTGGTGTACTCACGCTGCTTCAGGTAGCGCTGCAAGCCGGGGAACCGCGCTTCGTGCGCCAGCTCGCTGAAGATTGGCTGAATGCCTACCCTTACGATCTGCCGGTCGAACTCACCCGCGCCGATGCCCTGTTGAAGGAATCCAAAGCAGACAAGTCGTTGAAGATTTTGATGCGCCTGGTTGAGTTGGATCCCGAATATCTGGAAGCGCAGAAATTACTGATCAGTGTGGCGCGGCGCCTGAAGCCTGAGGTGGCCGAACAAGCCTGGACAGCGGCCGCCTGCCTGCAGAAAAATGTCGAGGTCTCTGATATCCAGGTTTGGGGGCAGAACCTGTTGCGAGCTCATATTTCCCTGAAGCAGGGCGATCTCCAAAAGGCCGAATCGGAAATTCAGGGCGCCTTGATTAGCGATCCACCCTCCCCCCTGCCAGCGATATACCACGTTCAAATCGCGCAGGCTCAAGGATTCAGCTGGCACGCAATTCACAACTTGATCGAACTTTATCGCGATCAGTGGCCGCTATGTTTGCAGATCCGGCTGATGGACGCAGCCCAACGAATGGAAGCCGGCCAGGAAGCCGAGGCGGTGGATGTTTTGCATGATTGCGTGGCCGAGGATGTCAGCGGCCAGGCAGCCCGCCGGCTGTGGGGCGAGGCGCACCGCTTCACCGCGCTATGGCCAAGGGAACTCAGCCACATCGTGGAAACACCCATCCCAGCGGCGGTGACCGCCGCGCTGGGTTGGAATCACCTGGGTACTGGCGAGCAAGGGGTCAAGACGTCTGCATCTAAGGTTGCCGGTTCAGCTAGCAAGAACCCAACGGGTGGTGGGACAGGAGGAGATAACCAGAAAAAAGATGAAGAGAAAGTGACCGTGCAGACCAAGCTTGGGGTTGTGCCTGAAGTGAAAATCGATTTGCCCAAGCTAAAGCGGCCGAAGATTCAACATGTTCCACCAAAGAAAGCCAGCCAAGATAACTACGTGGACGAATTGGGTGTCGAGTATCCGGCCGAAGACAAACCCGACGGCCCTAAGGCTATCGAGCCGGAAACGCCTATTGAACTCGAGGATGTGGGCACCAACACCGAGGACCTGCGCCTCCGCGCCGATGGCCGCTTCCCTGTCTATGTAATCTTGAGCTCGCGCACTGCGCTCGTGAAGCAATATGGAGAGGATGGATCTACCAGCGTAGATTCGGCGCTGCGCGCGGTCATGAATGCCACCGCTGCAAACGCCCATTGGGATAGCCTGCTAGTCTATGTCGATGACTCAGAGTCGCTGAATAAGTTCGGTCTTCAGCCTGTGAAGACCGATGATCCCTGGGCGATCAAGCATTTGCTTGCCGACCTCGACGAAGCGCTCCGCAAGAAAGGCGAAATGATCGGCGCGGTTCTGATCGTTGGCGGGCCGCAGACTATTCCATTCCATCACCTGCCCAATCCAGTCGATGACGAAGATAAGGATGTACCTTCGGACAATCCTTATGCCAGCATCGACGAGAATTATTTCGTGCCCACCTGGCCACTGGGCCGCCTACCCAACAGTGAAGGATCGGATCCCGCCTCTCTGGTCAAAGCCTTGACCAAAATCGCAGCCAGCCGCAGCAACAAAGGCAATCCGGTTGATTCTGTCGGCAGCGCCATCGAACGCATGTTGGCCTTCATCGGTCTGTGGAAACCGAAACGCAGCAGCTTCGGCTACAGCGCGGAGGTCTGGCGCCGCGCCTCGCATTCTGTCTACCGCGCTATCGGCGATCCGCGTAGCCTGAGCATTTCACCACCAATTGGCAGCGGTCACCTTCCAAAGGAAGCCAGCAAGTCGCAGCAATTGGCCTATTTCAATTTGCACGGGTTGGCTGAAACGGCCGAATGGTATGGTCAGCGTGATCCGCAGCAAACCGCGAACGGCCCCGATTACCCGGTTGCCCTTCGCCCGGCGGACATAGTGAACAGCGGGCGCGCTCCGCAGATCGTATACACCGAAGCCTGTTTCGGGGCGCACATCTTCGGCAAGACCTTCGATAATGCCCTGGCGCTTAAGTTCCTGGATTCTGGAAGCAAGGCGGTGGTGGGGTCAACGGTCACGTCTTACGGCTCCGTTACCACTCCTTTGATCGCAGCCGACTTGCTGGGCCAGATTTTCTGGAAACTACTCAATGAAGGCAATCCAGCCGGGGAAGCTTTGCGCCGGGCCAAGATCGCCATGGCGCAAACTATGCACCGCCGCCAGGGTTACCTGGATGGCGAGGATCAGAAGACGCTAATCTCCTTCGTACTTTATGGGGACCCTCTCGCACAGGTAGTATCTGGCGGGCAGATTCCCAAGCGCATCTTACGCCCGGAAGCCGGTTCACCTCAGGTGAATGCTATTTGCGATCGCGCCGAAGGCCACGATATGCCGATGCAAGACCTTCCGGCGGAAACGCTGGCCACGGTGAAGTCCGTGGTGGCTGAATATCTGCCGGGGATGCAGGAAAGCAAAGCCATCTATAGCCACGAGCATGTGGAATGCCAGGGCCACAATTGCACGCTGCCCCATGTCCACCGCAAGGCATTAGGGCTGGCGCCAACTCGCAGTCTGGTGACCCTCAGCAAGAAAGTGCCCAGTGGTGAATTCGAGCATCCCCAATATGCACGCATCACCATGGATTCCAAGGGCAAAGTTGTGAAGTTGGCAGTGTCCAGATAGCTTTTTTGCCGTCATTGCGAGGAAGCATTGCGAGGCAAAGCGGCGCAAGCGGACGAAACAAACCCGATCAATATCACAGTTGCATGTCATCTTTGTCGTAAAACCAGGCTTATTAACGTCGGTTTTCAAATTCGAATCAATGTAGATTGTTCGGGATTGCCACGTCGGCTTTCGCCGCTCAGCGGCTCAAAAACGCCTCCTCGCAATGACGATTGAGGTCGTGCTAGAATCGCTGCCCCATGAGCGCCAAACAGCAGCCAAGCGAGAAAGCGGTTGCCCGCAATCGCAAAGCCACCCACGATTACGTCATACTGGAAAAGTACGAAGCAGGCCTGGTGCTCCAGGGCTCAGAGATCAAGTCGATCCGCGCCGGGCAGGTGAGTCTTAAAGAAGCTTACGTGCGCACCGATGGGCGCGAAGCCTGGCTAACGAACGCTCATATCGCTGCCTATGACCCCGCCAGCCGCGAAGGACACAACCCGACGCGCGAACGCAAACTGCTGCTGCACAAGAAAGAGATCGATGAGCTGTGGGATGAGACGCAGCGCAAAGGCAACACGATCGTGCCGTTGCAGATCTATTTGAAGGAAGGCCGCGCCAAGATCGAGATCGCCGTGGCAAAAGGCAAGAAGAAGTGGGACAAGCGCCAGGACATGGCTAAACGCGATGCCGAACGCGAGATGCAGCGAGCAATGAAACAAAGAGGCTGATCCGTCGAATTTTGACAGCCACGTGCAGCCACGCAGGTCTGACAGGGCCCACGCCTTTTGAAAAATGATAGGCGTATAATCCTTCTGTCGGACAAACCAATCGCCCGACGTAGGGGCGGCTTGCAAGCCGCCCTGGGCGTTTTGCAAAACGCCCCTACCCTAACGCTAATTCTCCCAGGAGTGTGCACATGACAATCCGTCTCGATGGGTCCTCTCTCACCATCGAAAAGCTCGTCGCTATCGCCCATGGAGAAAAAGTTGAGTTAGCCCCTGAATCGCTCGAGTGCATACGCATCTGCCGGGCCATGGTCGAAGAAAAACTAGCGGCAAAAGAGATCATGTATGGGACCAACACGGGCATCGGCGAGTTCTCGGAAGTCCTGCTCAGCGACGAGCAGGTCAAGGAATTCCAGAAGTATCTGATTTACAACCATTCAGCCGGGATCGGTGAACCGCTGCCAATCGAGTACGTCCGCGCCGCACTGGCCGGACGTATTAATGTCCACGCTCACGGCAACTCTGGCTGCCGACCCGAGATCACACTGACTATGGTCGAGATGTTAAACCGCGGCGTGACGCCAGTCGTATGCACCAAAGGCTCGGTCGGCGCCTCAGGCGACTTGGCACCCATGGCACAGGCCGCTCTGCTCCTCATGGGCGAAGGTGAAGCCTTCTATGACGGTGAGCGGCTTTCGGGTCACGTCGCATTGGAGCGCGCTGGTATCGCCGTCCCGGGTTTACAGGCTCGCGACGGTCTGGCAGCAATCAACGGCTCCAACGTGCTCACCGCAATGAGCGCCATCCACCTCTATGAAATGTTTCGCTGGTTGCATCAGGCAGAAGTGGCAGCAGCAATGTCCCTTGAAGCCTTGTTGGCAAACCTCAAACCCTATAATTCGCGCCTACATGAGCTGCGCGGCTTTAAAGGCGCCATCTCCACCGCACGCAATATCCTGAAGATCATCGAAGGCTCAGACCTGGCAACCGGAAAAATGAAAACCAAGGTCCAGGACGCTTATTCGATGCGTTCCACACCACAAGTGATCGGGGCAGCCCGCGACGCGCTGGAGTACGCCCGTTCGCAGGTCGAGATCGAGCTCAATGGCGTGGGCGACAACCCGATCTTTGTCCCAGAACTTAAGCTGACCCTGACTGGCGCCAACTTCCAGGGCACGCCTGTCTCGCTGCCCATGGATATGGCTGGTGCAGCTATCACCATGGTTTGCGTGCTTTCCGAGCGCCGCCTTAACCGCCTGACCAACCGGGCGCTCTCACAAGGCTTGCCCGATTTCCTGGCACACGAACCCGGCTTTTATTCCGGGCTGATGCTGAGCCAATATACGGCCGATCACCTCATCGTCGAACAGCGCATCCTCTCCGCGCCTGCAAGCATCCAGTCCATTCCCGCTGCTGCAGACCAGGAGGACTTCGTCTCAATGGGTATGAACACTGCCCTCAAAAATGACCAGATCCTGGACAACGCATATGGCGTGCTCGGCATCGAGTTCATGGCCGCGGCGCAGGCTCTAGACTTCCGCGAGTTCACGCCCGGCGGCGGCACACAGAAGGCGCGCGAAGTGATCCGCAAGTATGTCGAGCACCTAACCGTCGACCGGCCGCTATACCCTGACCACAACAGGATGAAGGATCTGGTTAAATCAGGAGAGATCCTCGATGAGGTTGAAAAGGTTGTTGGCCCCTTCGATTAGAACTCCGTGAGACACCAGGTCTTTTGTTTATTGCATCTCGTGGTGATTTGACATAGCGAATTTATTTGATAAAATTGAAAAGTATTCGCCTAAGGCGTTTAACTGCTAATAAGAAAGGACATTTTTAATGGCCCTTGTAGAAGTACAGACCAAACCACAGCCCCAAGTCATTGCAGACGAGATTACCCTTACACCCGCGGCCGCGGATGCGGTGCGCGGATTGCTCAAAGACCGCCAACTGGAAGGACACGCCTTGCGCGTGTTCGTCAGCGGCGGTGGCTGTTCAGGTTTCCAATATGGAATGGCGCTTGAAGGTTCTCCTCGCGAATCGGATGCGACATTCGAACAGCACGGCGTGCGCCTAGTTGTCGACGAAGTGTCCATGGGTTATCTGCGCGGCGCCAACATTGATTACGTGAACGATGTGATGGCCAGCGGCTTCAAGATCGACAACCCCAATGCAACCTCCTCCTGTGGCTGCGGGCACTCCTTCCGCACCGATGGTCAAGATGCTCCTCAACATGCGCATGGGGATGGATGTAACTGCTAAGAAGTAGTCTATAAAAAAGTACACAGTACACAACAAAACCTCCGACAACGGAGGTTTTTTGCATTTCGGGAGCTTTTGCTTTCACCCGAGGTTTTGTTTCACGCGAGCTTTGACGATCTTGCGAATAAGAGACAAAGGCAGAGGTTTATCTAATGGGAACCGGAGCGTGCTTTTATGGGCGCGATAGGGTTCCATTTGCGCTTTCAACGCGGGGGTTGCCACAGGTACCGGATAGACAGCGATGTGATTCTTTGCGGCGGCGAAATAGATCAAATTGCCATTAAGTACATAGGTTGGCATGCCATATTTGATGGTTTCTTCTGCTTGGGGCGCTTCTTCCTTAATCGTTTTGCGCAGTCCACTCAATTTTTTTCTTACTGCCGCGGGATATTTACGAATGTATTCGCCTACAGTTTCGGGCACCTTTTTGGATGATTTCATTGGATCTCCTCACAGTGGCGAATACCAAAAAAGGTTAGCGCTCTCGCAAATAGGACACCGCAGCGCCAAACAAACCCATCAGTCCCACAGCGGTAATGAACATTCCAACAGGGATTCCTCCTACACGACCGGTGCCTTGCTGCTCGAACTCGGGGATATCGAGCGGTTCGACAGGAGTGAAGGTGGGCAACCGAGTTGCCGGGATCTCGAGGACGAATTGCGCCGCCAACGTCGGGTCGATCGTGGGCGTCACGCGGGGAGTTGGGGTTGGAGGTGGCTCGACAATGGGCAGGCCAATGACATCATTGGGCGTTACAAGTGGCGCGTAGACCCAGGCCAATCCGCCCTCAACACCGGGGTATACGATTTGATACCAGAGACCTCCAACGGAAATGCCTTTGACCGAGGCTTGCTCCCCTGTAACGAGTAACCCTACAATTGGGTATTCGGTACCTGGCCCACTTCGCACATTGGCACCTGGATCCTGGTCTGCATTGACCACTATATACGGGCCTATTGGTGTGCCGGTGACGGTGGCAATAGCAACGGTAGGCTGCTGCGCGTGCGCCGAAACAACAGCGCCCCTTGCCAGCAAGATAAGACCAGCAATTGAAACAAGGACGAACACCGATGAGCGAAGAATGAGTTTTGACATGGTTAAGTAGCTCCGGTGATTATAATGAGTCCAAAATTAGACGACGATGAAAAGCAGAATTTATCACGGCGATTTAAATCTTGAGCAGATTGCGGCCGCGCTCGGTGCCTTCTTCGACCGCGGCGCATTGAGAAGCGACGTCACAATTGACGGTGACCAAGCCGTGGTGCAAATCAGCACACGACCAGGTTATCCCTCAGGAGGAAATACCCACCTGGGTGTCAGCCTGCGGCAGGGTGGAGATCGGCTGGAGGTCACGGTTGGGGATCAGGGGATCTTTGGATTGGCGGGCAGCCTGGGCGCCAGCGCCCTGCTGGGGCTGCTCAATCCATGGAACTTGCTGGGCCGTATCGACGACATTGCGCACGACATCGAGCACCTGACGCTTGAAGATCAGGTGTGGACCGTGGTCGACAAACTGGCGGCAGAAGCCGGCGCCAGCCAGCAGCTTTCGGAACGTCTACAGCGATTGACATGCGCCTATTGTGGTGTGGCCAACAAGGTTGGCCAAGGTAACTGTCAGGCATGCGGCGCACCGCTGGGCGAGGTGCAGCCAAAAACCTGCCCGCGCTGTGGCTATCTGGTATTCAGAGATGAGCCCAGGTGCCCGAAGTGCGGATACAAGATGCAAGGATGAAGGATGAGGGATAAAGGATGATGAGAGGTTTATGGCTATGCGCAGGGCCCTTCATTTTGCTGTTGGTAGCCTGCTCGGCCAAATCGCAGGCAACCGACACAAGTCAAATCTTTGACGCTGGATCCAGTGTGACGCCCACCGCTATGGTCTCGTTGGTTCCCTCAGAGGTTCCAATGGCATTTGAATTGACAAGTCCATCGTTTGAAGATGGTGGTGTGATCCCACCCGATTTTGCTTGCACAGGTGCAAATCAATCGCCGAAATTGAATTGGACCGAACCACCGGATGGTACACAAGCCTTCGCCCTGATCCTCAATGATCCGGACGCCAGCTCGCGGGGTTTCGTTCACTGGGTGATATTTAATATTCCGACGGATGCACGCAGCCTGCCAGCCAAAATCGCGCCCTCCGCGAAACTTGATGGCGGCACCATACAGGGAACGAATAGCTGGGGGCGGCTGGGCTACGGCGGCCCTTGCCCGCCCGAGGGCAGCACGCACACTTACGTCTTCACGCTATATGCGCTGGATACTATTCTGGATCTAGATTCGGAGGCAATGAAAGACGATTTACTTTCCGCGATGGAAGGCCATGTGCTTGCTAAGGCGGCACTAAGCGCACCGTTTGGGAGATAAAAAGGCGGACAGGCTTCTATCTGTTTTTTTAGATTGTCCTTTTGGCTTGGGTTATTCACCGGCAATCAATTGTGATTCAATGGAAACCTTTTCCCACACAGGCAAGAATTGCATCGAACATCTATTTAGTGCTCGCGCCATGCACTTCCATGTTCGTGCATAAATTGGTCAATCTCTTGCGGGCCCCAGGTGCCCGGTTTGTACTGCGGCAATTTCTTGACCGGGTGTTGTGACCAGGCTTTCAGTACATCGTCGACGAAGGTCCAGGCGGCCAGCACCTCATCGCTGCGGGTAAACAAAGTGGCGTCTCCGTTAAGACAGTCCATCAGCAGACGCTCGTAAGCCTCGGGGGTGCTGGCGCCGAAGGTCTCCGCGTAAGAGAAATCCATTTTCACCGATTCAATCGTATTCTCGGGTCCCGGCGCCTTGGCGCCGAACGTCAGAGTGATCCCCTCGTAGGGCTGGATGCTGATCACCAGCCGGTTAGGCGCGTCACCCGCCAGGTTGCGGGCACCGAACAAGGCCAACGGCGTCTGCTTGTATTGCACAGCGATCTCGGTCATTCGCTTCGCTAAATGTTTGCCTGAACGAATGAAGAAGGGTACGCCTGCCCAGCGCCAATTATCGATATGAATTCGCATCGCCAGCAATGTCTCGGTGGTTGAGTTCCTGGCGACACCCTCATGATCCAGATAAGCATCGATCTTGCGGCTGTTTTGAATGCCTGCCGAATACTGGGCACGCAGGGTATTGCGGATTGCATCATCCCCTCGCAGCGGATGCAGTGAATGCAGTACCTTAACCTTTTCATCGCGCACCGCGTCGGCGGTAAAGGCCACCGGCGCCTCCATGGCAGTAAGGGTGAGCAGCTGCAAGATGTGGTTCTGCAGCATATCCCGGATCACGCCAGCGCCATCGAAGTATTCCGTGCGACCATCAACGCCGATAGTCTCGGCAACTGTGATCTGCACACATTCAACATAGCGGCGGTTCCACAGCGGCTCGAAGACACCATTGGCGAAGCGGAATACGAGGATATTCTGGACAGTTTCCTTGCCCAGGTAATGGTCTATGCGGTAGATCTGATCTTCATCAAAGACCTGGTGAATTTCATCTTCCAGTTGTTTGGCTGATTCCAGATCGCGGCCGTAAGGTTTTTCCACCACGATGCGCGTCCAGCCGTCAGCAGATTTCCCCAATCTCGCCTTACCCAAACTTGAGATGATCCGCGTGTAAGCATCCGGCGGAGTGGCAAGATAGAAAAGTCGATTTTTGGCGCCCAACTCTTCCAGTTGCTTTGCTAATTCACGGTAACCTGAGTCGTCTGTGAAGTTACTGGCCAGATAGCGCATGTGCTTGAGCACACGGTCCAGTGCTTGCTCATCAACAGGCTGTGTGCGCGCGAATTCGCGCACGGCAGCACCCATTTCAGATCGGAGCTTTTCATCACTCCAGTCCCGGCGCGCGAAGCCAATGATGTGAAGGTTTTTGGGCAGTTGCTTGTCGAGTTCAAGTTGGTATAAGGCGGGAACCAACTTGCGGTGTGCCAGGTCTCCAGTGACCCCGAATATCACCAGTGCGATGTCGCCCGTCGCATTCATGAGCCCGGTTTCTTCAACGCGTGGCCGCCAAATTGATTGCGCAGCGCCGCCAGCATTTTGGCGGCGAAACTGGATTCCTGCCGGCTGGCCAGGCGCTGCAATAGTGCCAGCGTGATGACCGGTGCGGGCACGTTCTCGTTGATAGCCTCGAACACTGTCCAGCGGCCTTCGCCGGAATCTTCGACATAATCGGCGATCTGGCTCAGTTTAGGATCATCCTTCAAGGCGCGTTCTGCCAGATCGAGCAGCCAGGATCGCACCACAGAGCCGTGTTGCCAGATTTTGGCAACTCGATGCAAGTCTAGAGCAAAATCTTCGCGCGCTTGCATGATTTCGAACCCTTCGGCGAACGATTGCATCATGCCATACTCAATGCCATTGTGCACCATCTTGACGAAATGGCCGGCGCCGCTGGGTCCCACTCGCCCCCACCCTTTAGCTGGCGCAGGCGCCAGGCTTTCAAATATAGGCCGCAAACGTTCGACGATCTCCTCATCGCCACCGAGCATTAGTGAATATCCCTCCTTTAATCCCCAAATGCCACCGCTAACACCGGCATCCAGCATGTGGATGCCTTTGGCGCCCAGCATCTCGGCGCGCCGCATGGTGTCGCGGAAATTGGAATTGCCACCCTCGACGACGATGTCGCCTTTCGAGAGCAATCCGATTAGTTCGCCGAGAATATTTTCGGTCACGTCCCCTGCCGGAAGCATAAGCCAGACTGCGCGAGGAGTTTCCAGCAACTTAACTACATCCTCTACTTGTTTCGCCACAACCAGACCAACCTCTTTGGAGATCTGCTGGGTGATGTCCGTGGATCGGTTCCACCCGACAACCTCATGCCCAGCTTGGCGCAGGCGTCGCGCCATGTTTCCCCCCATGCGTCCAAGACCCAGGATTGCTACTTGCATGGAGACTCCTTTTGGTGAGGCACCCAAGTATGGACTATCTGGGTTAACAAGTACACAAGTATACAAGCAGACATGGCAGCCTTATGTACCATGTCTACTTGTTTACTTGTGTGCCCAAATCATTACTTCTTACGATTCAAGAACCGGGCGACAGCCTGGCGCCTGAAATCGGAATCCCACAGCCCGGCGAAAAGGCGGCGCTCGGCATGTTTGGCGACCAGCGGGCTAATCAGCGCAAAGTGGAGTAGCCGCTTGGCAGCGCGCACCGCCTGGATGGGGTGCTGTGCCATGACGCGTGCCAAATCCAGGGCCGTGCGCAAAGCGTCCCCAGGTGCGGTCACATGATCTACTAAACCAATTTCTTTTGCTTCTTGTGCGTTCAGCACGCGGCCGGTAGCCAGCAGTTCCAGCGCCATTGGGTAACCAACAAGCTGTAGCAAGTAGCGTGCCCCGCCCCAGGCGGTGGTGATGCCCAGCCGGGCATGCACGAAGCCGATATCCGCGCCTTCGGCCATGACCCGCTGGTCACAGGCAGAGGCGATCTCCGCGCCTCCACCGCGGGCGGGACCGTTGATGGCCGCGATGGTCGGGCAAGGCAAAGCGCGCAGTCGCTCCAACGCTTTGCCCATGATCACGGCCAGTCGCAGGCCATGGCGTTCCTTTGTGTAATTGGAGAGGGCTTTCAGGTCACCACCGGAAACAAAGGTGTCTCCACCGCCGGTGATAATCAGGGCTCGCAGATCCTGAGAATGGTAAGCGGCTTCCATGGCTGCGGAGAACGCATCCATGGCTTTCCAGTCGAGAGCATTGCGAACTTCAGGACGGTCGACGGTAAGCGTAGCTATACCGTCGCCATTGACGCTGTATTCGATTCCCTGGGAATTCGTGGAATTACTTTCCATTGGGCATCTAGGCGCTTAAACACAGCGAGGCGCAGGACGTTGCGCCTCGTTAGCAGGCTGGTTAAGAGGCGACTAGATTCTTCGAGCGTTCCTCGATCGTCTGGAATAGGGCATGGATGGATTTGCTAAAGGCTTCCACGCCCTCCGCTTCCACCTCCGTGGTGGCTTGATCCAAAGAAAGACCAAGAGATTCCAAATCGGTCAAAACGGCGCGGGCTTCATCCAAGCCTTCTTGCACGGTCAATGTGGGTTTGCCATGTTCCTTCACCGCGTCGAGCGTTTGCTGAGGAACCGTGTTCACGGTGTTCGCGCCGATCAAGTTATCGACGTAAAGCAAATCGGAGTATGCAGGATTCTTGGTACTGGTCGATGCCCACAGCGGACGCTGCAATCGGGCGCCCTTCTTCCTCAGCGCTTCGAAGCGAGGAGCGGCGAATTGCTCCTGGAAAAGTTGGTAGGCCAATTTGGCATTGGCGACGGCAACTTTGCCTTTTAGAGATTCAGCCTTCTTGCGTTCCGCCCCACCCTTCTTTCCAATCTCGTCCAGCCAGCCATCGACCTTGGTGTCGATGCGCGACACGAAGAAGGAAGCCACGGAGGCCTGATGCGCGATGGGCAGGTTGTTCTCCACGCGTCGTTCAAGACCGGCGAGATAAGCTTCAATGACCTCGGCGTAACGGGCGCGGGAAAAAAGAAGAGTGATGTTGATATTTGCACCCGTAGATATCGAGTGCCGAATAGCGGGGATTCCCGCCGCGGTGCCCGGAATCTTGACCATCAAATTGGGGCGGTCCACCAAACTCCAAAGTCGCTGGACTTCCTTGTTGGTTTCCTCAGTGTCGTTCGCCAGGTCGGGGTGCACTTCGATGCTCACGTAGCCGTTGCCACCGCGGGTGCTGTCGTACAGTGGTCGGAACAGATCGCAGGCCGCCTGGATATCGCGGATGGTCAACTCGTCATAGATCTCAGCTGTGCTGCGACCAGCCCGCGCCAGCTCCACTATCTGCTCGTCGTAATCCTTGGACTTGGCGATGGCGTTGTTGAAGATGGTGGGATTCGAAGTGACGCCATAGATATCGCCGCGCTGAATCATCGCCTCGAGTTCCCCGTTGTTCAGCAGGGTGCGTTCGATATTGTCATACCAGAGGGACTGGCCTAGTTCGTAGAGTTTTTGAGGATTGGTGGTCATGGGGACTCCTTACTGTGATAAGACGCTCACAAATTCCACATCTTTCCCCTGAAATCGCTCTTTCATTATATCGATGGCCTCTCTGTTGTTATCGATCAACAAAAATCGCCTTCCTAATTCCATAGCTGCAACACCAGTAGTCCCGCTGCCCGCGAAAAAATCGAGCACCAGATCCCCAGGATTTGAAGAGGCAGTGATGATGCGGCGCAAGATGCCCAGCGGCTTCTGCGTCGGATAGCCAGTCTTCTCCTTGCCCGTTGGGCTGACGATCGTATGCCACCAGGTATCTGTGGGCAGTTTGCCCCGGGCAGCCTTCTCTTCACCGACCAAGGCAGGGGCCATATAAGGGATACGCTCGATGTCGTCAACGTTAAAGACGTAGCGCTTGTTATCTTTCACATAATACAAAATATTGTCGTGTTTAGCTGGCCAGCGATCTTTGGCGCGGCCGCCGTAATCGTAGGCCCAGATGATCTCGTTCAGAAACTTCCCGCGACCAAAGATCTCATCGAGCAGAACCTTACAGTAATGAACTTCGCGGTAGTCGACATGGAAATAGAAGCTGCCGTCGGCGGCCAAAACGCGATGAGCTTCCAGCAGGCGAGGCTCTAAGAACGCAAGATAATCATCGAATTGATCGCCGAATGTGCGAGACCCAAGGACGGTGGTTTTGTAGCGCTGGCCCTTGAAGCCCGTGCGGTCGCCGTCTTCACTGCGAACGGTGCGCAATCGGGTGCGCGATTGCTTTTTGCCGGTGTTGAATGGGGGGTCGATGTAGATGAGGTTGACGGATTTATCGGGTATAGTGCGCAGGACGGGCAGGTTGTCGCTAAAGATGGCGCGCGCAGCGAAATCCAATGAAATGGTAGACGAGAGATGATTTGTCTCCCGCCGAGGTGATTTTTTTCCCGGCACCATAGGAATTTCTCGTCAGCCCGCACCTTAAAAAGGTGCGATGCGGCCTCCTCGAAATGACAGAAGAGAAGCAATATCAACGAACAAGCTATTTCCTATTTTCACGCAGCAACGCCCGCGCCTGCTTGAGCACATGGTCCACAGTGAAGCGCAGCTTTTCCAGCGCCACATTACCCGGCGCCGAAGCGCCGTAACGCTCCAGCGAAATGATCGCCCCGCGCTCGCCCACCCAGCGATGCCAACCCTGGGCAACGCCGGCCTCCACTGCCAGGCGCAACTTGATTTTCGGGGGCAGGACTTCATCCCGATAACGATTCGTTTGTTTCTCGAATAATTCCCATGATGGAAAAGAGACCAGTCGCACGCTGTAACCCGCCTTGGCAAGACGTTGACCTGCTTCTACGATCAATTGAACTTCGGAGCCGGTTGCCATCAGGATAATTTCAGGCGATTGCTTTCCGAGATCAGCTAAAACATACGCGCCCTTGTGCAATCCCTTAGCAGACGCAAATTCCTTGCGATCCAATGTTGGCACGTTCTGGCGCGTGAGGGCCAGGCAGGTAGGACCGTTACGACGACGGATAGCGGCGATCCAAGCCTCGCGGGCTTCGTTGGCATCCGCCGGACGGATGAGTACCATGTTGGGCATAGCCCGCAGCGACGCCAGATGTTCGACCGGTTGGTGTGTGGGTCCATCTTCGCCAAGGCCGATGGAGTCATGCGTGTAGACCCAAATGCTGGGATAAGGGGAAAGTGCAGAAAGGCGCACGGAAGGGCGCATGTAATCCGAAAAGATTAAGAAGGTTGCGCCGAAGGCAATCGTTCCAGGCGTCAGATTCATGCCGTTGACAATACCGCCCATTGCATGCTCGCGAACCCCGAAATGAATGCTGCGCCCTTCGGGGGTTGTGGCTTGGAAATCGGGCGCCGAGTCGATGAAGGTCTTCGTGGATGGGTGCAAGTCGGCAGAGCCGCCGATGAGATCGGGCAGCTTTTCGGCGATGGCGTTCAGAACTTTACCCGAGGAGACACGGGTTGCCATGCCTTTAGCGTCGGTGGGGAAAACAGGCAAGTCGGCGTCCCAGCCGTCGGGCAGCGCGCCACCCAGCACGCGTTGGAGTTCATCGGCGAGTTGCGAATGTGCCTGCCGGTACGCGGCCTGCCTGGCTTGCCATTCTTTCTCCCACTGTTCGCCGCGATCGATTGCTTCGCGATAACATTCCAAAACATCGCCTGGAATCAGGAACCAGGGCTCCAGCGGCCAACCCAGATTCTTTTTGGCGCCATTCAATTCTTCGACGCCGGGCGGCTCGCCGTGCGCCTTCTCGGTCCCGGCGCGCTCGGGCAAGCCATAGCCAATAATGCTTTTCACGCGGATCAGGGAAGGACGCGGGTCCGCTTTGGCCGCCTGGATGGCGGCGTCAATGCCTTCGACATCGTTGCCATCGGCAACGTGCTGTACATGCCAGCCGTAGGCTTCGAAGCGCGCCCCGACATTCTCAGTGAAAGTCAAATCCGTGCTGCCATCGATGGAAATATTATTGTCATCATAGAGGAAAATGATCTTGCCGAGTTTCAAGTGACCCGCCAGCGATGCCGCTTCAGAGGTGATGCCTTCCATCAAGTCTCCATCGGTAACGATCGCGTAGATAAAGTAATCGAAGACTTCGTGGCCCGGACGATTGAACCGGCTGGTCAGGTGAGCCCCTGCGACTGCCATGCCCACCGCATTGGCGAAGCCTTGACCCAAGGGACCAGTGCTGGTTTCCACTCCGGGAGCGATCCAATATTCGGGATGCCCTGGTGTTTTACTCTCCCATTGGCGGAAACGCTTGATTTCGTCAAGTGAAAGATCGTAGCCTGTGAGGTGCAGCAGAGAATAGAGCAGCATAGATCCATGGCCGCCCGAAAGCACGAAGCGATCACGATTTACCCATTGGGGATTATGAGGATTGTGGCGCAGGTGGCGCGTCCACAGGGTGTATCCCACAGGCGCTGCGCCCATCGGCAGACCTGGGTGCCCGGATTCGGCTTTTTGCACTGCGTCGGCCGAAAGGAAGCGCAGCGTATTGATGGCTCGTTGTTCCAATTCCTTCGATGGCAGCATTGCGTTCCTAATACCTAACGAGATGATGGTGGAATTGTACTGTAACAATCAATACACAAGTACACCGGGAAACAAGGAGATAAGGCCTTGTGTACTTGCGCACTTGTATACTCGTTTACTTGTATACTATTAGCATGCTCCACAAATTTCCCTTTCCGAAATTAGCAAATTGGCGGGAAACGCGCGAAACGCTCCACGCTTACAGCAAGGTGCTCGGCGCGATTCGCGGCGCCTTTGCGCCAGAACAACCCCGCTGGCAACATGTAAGCCTTCGGCTCTATACCGCAGGACTGACCACCACACCTATTCCTCATCCCGACGATCCAAAAAAGAATTTCTCACTAAGCCTGGATTTGCTTAACCATTACATTCTGCTAAGCAGTAATGACGGCTCGGTGCAGCAGTTCAGGATGAGCGAAGGTTGGAGCGCCAACCAACTTGGCGAGGAACTTCTTGGGAAGTTGGCAAAACTGGGCGTTCACGGCAAGGTGGATAAGACGAAATATGAAAGCGACGAGCCTCGCAGCTACGCCCTGGACGCGGCCGAACGCTACTTTACCGCTCTCACCCACATGGGCCGATTGTTGCAGCAATTTCGCAATGGGTTACCGGGAGAAAAAGATCCGATCCAATTTTGGCCGCACGATTTTGACTTGGCTTTCGTTTTATTAGGCAACCAGCAAGTGAAAACCATGGAAGGCGAATTCCGCAGCCAGATCACTTTTGGGTTCTCCCCCGATGACCCGGGACAACCCAGCCCTTACGTATACTCCACTCCCTTCCCATTCGAAGAAGCCATCACGCATAACCAGCTCCCGGACGGAGCCGTGTGGCACACTGCCATTTGGCAGGGCGCGCTGCTGCCCTACCCCGAAGTGGCTGAAAAAGCAGACGGCGAGCAACGTGTGCTGGAATTTCTGGACGCGGCCTACGAGTTTGAAAAGACCCTTATTTAGCTAAAACCAAAAGTTCGTCTCAGACAATTGAGGTGAGAAATGCATAAAGGCACAGGCTTAGTCGCTTTATTATTGCTTGGCTTGGTGATGTCTGGTTGCTCGGGAAGCTCAACCATAGTCGGTAAATGGGAAGGCGCCGATGAAAGCCTGACGCTGATCGCCTATGATTTCAGAAATGATGGGACATTTACTGTGACTGTGGCGGGAGTTCCTGTTGAAGGAACTTATGAAATTGTGGACAGCAATACGATCAGAATGACTATTTCCGTATTGGGCGTGCAACAAAGCACCGATGTAGATTTCACCAGAGATGGTGACGCATTAACCCTTGACCTGGAAGGCTCTCCCCAAATTTTCCACAAAGTTCGGTAAAAACGAAGGGATTTTCCAAAGTTGAAGGCTGAGAGGGCATATTAAGTATCCAAACCTTTCCGTACAAACCTCAATTGCATCTACCGAACTATCTCGCCTTACTACCAAAACTAATTCTATGGCCCCCAGCGCGGCTGCCAGTCGCAAATGTCGTTGTCGGTCAGGCGGCGGACATCGCTGCCGTCGATGCGCATAATATAGATCTCGCAGCCCAGGTCTTGCCGCGGGTGATCGCGGTAGGACATGAAAGTAATCCACTGCCCATCGGGTGAGAAGCTGGGCGCTAGGTTGCCGAACCCATCGGTGAGTTGGCGGACATTTTCTCCGTTAAGGTCGAACGCGTAAATGTCACGGTCCCAGGCGCTGCCGATATAGGTCGAGAGGGTAACGCCATCGAGCGACCAGTCATTGCGGCCACGGATCCCCACGAGGTGGGTCACTTGGCGGGCGTCGGTTCCATCTGCGTCTATGATAAATAATTGCGGGATTCCACTGACCTGGGAGGCGAACAAAATCTGGGTGCCATCCGGAGACCAAACGGGGTCCCAGGCGCCTCCCGGGCGATCGGTGATCTGCACCGGATTGCTTCCGTCCCGCTCCGCAATCCATAAGTTGTGGCTTTCAGGATATTCCTCGCCATCCCGACTGGCATAGAAGACAATATGCGAATTATCTGGGGACGCTTCAGGTGCAAAGGGACTGTCGTCGGTCAGGTAGGTCAGCTGCCTTACTTGCTGCGTGATCAGGTTGAATTCGTAGATCTGATAACGGCTTGTCCTGCTTGACGAGAAGAGTATTCCGTTGCCATCCGGCGTAATCGAGGGAAAGAAGTCATCGTAGCTACCGCCAGGAGTCAGCACGCGTTGCCCGGTTCCGTCTGCATTAATTAGGCAAATTTGGTTGCGGTTTACCCGTTTGCTGATCTGGCAAACGTAAACAATCTTGCCGGAGGGCGGCGCGTCGGGGTCAATCGTAGGGGTTTGCTCTGGGGTCGGGCTGCTGAGCGGCCGCGCAGCCAAGGTCTCTGCCATCGCAGTCTGCACGGGATTGTAGGAACCGTAGGCTGGCGCGCAGGATGTTGCCAGCAGGAGAAAAAGGCAGCTAACCCAGATTTCTACAAACCGGTATTTGTCGAGGCCCAAATTAACCATGTGGCGATCATTATCAAACCCAGAAAGAAACGAGCCACAAAGGACCAGCCCCAGCCTACCAGCATGGCACGTGTGATCTGCCAGGCCTGGCTGCGGCTGCGCTTGCGGCCGTATTCGGAAATGTATAGGACGAGCGGGGCGCCAAGCAATCCGCCAAAGGGCGGCAGCAGAATGGTGCCCGCGATGCCACCAAGATAGGCAAGAGCCAGGCTGCCCCAGTTAGCGCCGTGCCGGCGGGCGCTGGTCGCCATAAGCAAATCATCAGAAACGATACCGGCGATCATCAATAGCGTGATCAAGATGAAGAACACCCAGCCCCAACCGGAGATGCCAAATACTATTCCGTATATCAACGCCGCGAGCCAGATGATCACACCGCCCGGGAAAATCGGAATGATCATACCGAACAAGCCGATCAGCATGACTAGAAGTAGCGCCGCCGTGGCGAACTCGGTGAGGAGAGTTGATATGAAATCAGTCATCGTTTGATCAATGCATCACATTCTTTGTCATCCTGAGCAGCTTATGGCTTTGCCAAAAGCGTAGGCGAAGGATTCCCCATCTCAATTTCCTCTAGACCAGCACGATCGCACATAGTGGTTCGGGCGGATGCTTCGCAACGCCAAGAGCATAGCTCTTGGCTGCTCAGCATGACAGGTCAGCGAAACGGAAGCCGCAATATTGCACGGTTCATTTCTGCGACTCGATCACATCGATCCCGCCCATCCACGGCGCTAACACTTTCGGCACTACCACCGTGCCATCAGCGCGCTGGTTGTTCTCCAAGATGGCGATCATGACCCGCGGCAGAGCTAGGCCCGATCCGTTGATAGTGTGCACGAAACGCGTGCCTTTGCCGCCTTTGGGGCGGTAACGGATGCCGGCGCGGCGCGCTTGATATTCGCCAACGCGCGAGATCGACGAAACCTCCAGCCATTCACCGCAACCCGCCGCCCAGGCTTCGATGTCGTAGCTGATATGAGCGGCCTCGCTAGTATCGCCGGCGCCTTTGAGGATCACACGATAAGGCAAGCCCAGGCCCTGCGCGGTGGCTTCGGCATCGGCGATCATCTGCTCGAACTCAGTAACGGAATCTTCCGGGGCACAGAATTTGTACATCTCGACTTTGTCGAACTGGTGGCCGCGCTTGATGCCGCGCACGTCGCGGCCGGCGCTCATCTTTTCGCGACGGAAACAGGGAGAATAGGCTGTGTAACACCTCGGTAGATCATCTTCGTCAAGAATCTCATTCATGTGCAAGCCGGTGAGCGGCACTTCGGCCGTAGGGATCATATATAGGTCTTCTTCATGATCCTTGTAGAGGTTGTCGGCGAAACGCGGCAACTGCCCGGCACCATACAGCGCTTCCGAGCGCACCATAAAGGGAGTGTACTTTTCGGTGTAACCCTGGCGAATGTGGAGATCCAGCATCCAGGAGATGATGGCGCGCTGCAATCGGGCGCCTGCCCCGCTGAGCACATAGAAGCGCGATCCCGTGAGCGCCACTCCCTGGTCGAAGTTAATGATGCCTAGCTCGGGTCCCAGGTCCCAGTGCGCCTTGGGCTCGAAATCGAAGCTGGGTCTATCGCCCCACTCCCGCGCAACCGCATTGGCCTCTTCGCCGCCCGCAGGAACCTTGTCTTCGACGAGGTTAGGCAAAGCGGCCATCAGTTCGTTGAAATTCCCGTCGACCTCGGCGAGTTCCTTATCCAAAGCATTTATTTTGTCACCGACGGTGCGCATCGCAGAGATTTTTTCCTCGCGGGCAGTTTTGTCTTTGCTGGCCCCGATCTCCTTGGATGCCTTGTTTCGCTCGGCCTTAAGCGTCTCGACCTCCACCAGGAGTTCGCGGCGCCGGGAATCCAAGCTGCGAGTCTTGTCAACCAAGGTTGGGTCCATGTTGCGCTTGACCATAGACGCTTTAACCCGGTCGGGCTCTTCACGGATCAGTTCAATGTCGATCATGTTTCCTCCAAAGCAAAACGCCCCACGTCTTGCAGGACGAGGGGCGCCCGTGGTGCCACCTGCATTCGTTACGTAACCAAAACGTAACCTTTGCTTTCGCGTTATCGGGCGAACCCGCCACCTTTCGGCAGCCCTCGGCTCTAGAAAGCCACGGAGTGGAAGGCTTTGCTGCCTTGCTGTCTCGCATCACAGATGCGAAGCATGAGATGCGGAGCATCAGATGCGAAGCATCTACAACAGCTTTCTGGTAAGGCAGCCCAAAGCGTAGTTCCGTATAAGGGACCGGAATTATAGCAGCATTTCACTACCAATCTTTTGTCAACAGAGCCTTCACTTAGGTAATGGTACACTGGCCGCCTGCGGGTTCATAGTACATGTTGACTCTCTTTTTCATCCTTGCGTTTATCTTCGTTTTCCTAAATGGTCTCAATGATTCGGCCAACATTGTTGCTACGGTGATCTCTTCTCGCGCTCTACAGCCGCGGGCTGCGCTGCTGCTGACCGCGCTCGGCGAGTTCATTGGACCATTCCTGTTCGGCGTGGCGGTGGCGCGCAGCCTGGGCGCCGATTTGTTCGACCCAGCCAGCGTTAATATTGAGATGCTCATTTCTGCGTTAACAGGTGCATTGCTTTGGCGAGTGGTCACGTGGTACCTGGGCATTCCCGCTTCGTCATCTCATGCACTGATGGGCGGCCTGGTTGGCGCCGCGTGGGCTGCCAGCGGACCGGCAGCCATCCAGCTGCCTGGCCTGGGGAAAATCGCAATTGCCTTGTTGGTTTCACCGCCACTAGGTTTGATCGTAGGTTACCTGGTCACCCGCGTTATCTTTCTTTTGGCGCGCTGGGCAACACCGCGCCTCAATCGAACGTTTCAGCGACTCCAATTGCTAACGTCATTTGGTCTTGCCCTTGGTCACGGCTCCAACGATGCACAAAAAACCATGGGCATCCTGGTGCTGGGCCTGATCGCCGCAGGTGAATTGAACGAGTTCAGCGTGCCCACCTGGGTGCTGGTTACCTCGGCGACGGGGATGGCGCTGGGAACGGCATTCGGTGGATGGCGGGTGATCCGTACCCTGGGCGGCCGTATTATGAAGGTGCGACCCGTGCATGGCTTTGCCGCGCAGCTCGGCGGGCTGGGCGTCATGTGGGGCGCGGCCTTTCTTGGAGGCCCGGTGAGCCTGACCCAGGTAATGAGCTCTAGCATCATGGGTGCAGGCGCAGCGCAGCGGCTCAAAGGTGTGCGCTGGCAGGTGGCTCGCGAAATGCTTGCCGCTTGGTTGCTCACCTTCCCAGTTTCGGCCCTAGTGGCGGGAGGAAGTTATTGGCTACTTAATCTGGTTTTTTCAATAAATTGATTGATTAGGTTCTCAATTTCCGAAACCGTCTCCACACCCCCGGCTTCAAACCAATGGATGTTTGGATCTTTGTGCTTGAACCAGTTCGCCTGCCTGCGCACAAATATGCGCGTGGCATGCTTGATCTGCGCAACCGCTTCATCCAATGTGATCTTTCCTCCCAGATGCGCTGCAAGTTGTTGATAACCAATTGCCGACAGGCTGGACAGCTCTAATGAATATCCTTTTGCCCTCAGTGCTCTGACTTCGTCCAGCCATCCTAAATCCAACATCGCCGCGATGCGATCATCGATGCGCTGATATAGTTGTGCGCGCGGGCGCGTGAGCCCAACTTGAAGAACGCGATAACGGGAAACGATACGCCCGCGCGCCTCGGAGAATTTCCTCCCAGTCGAAAAGATCACCTCCAGCGCGCGGATCGTGCGCCGTACGTTGCGCGGGTCGATGCCATGGGCAGCTTCGGCATCCAGTCGCCGCAGCCTAGTGTGCAGTCCATCCTTGCCGATCTCCTCGGCCCAATCCTGGAGCACGGCGCGCAGTTTAGGTCGAGCAGCCAGCTTCGGCGGCGCCCAACCCTCCATGATGGCGCGCAGATATTGCCCCGTTCCGCCAACTAGGATCGGAAGCCTACCCCGTGAATGGATGTCTGTGATGGCCTCTCGCGCGGCTTCTTGGAAAAGCCCCAAACCCCAAATTTCATCCGGCTCCGCGACATCGATGAGATGGTGAGGCACTCGGGCGCGATCTGCGGCGCTCGGCTTGGCCGTGCCGATATCCATGCCGCGATAGAGCAAACGTGAATCGGCTGAAATAACTTCGCCCTCCACCCGTTGTGCAACCTGAATGGCGATCTCGGTTTTTCCCACGGCCGTTGGGCCAACAATGGCAACCAGTGGTTTATTCTGCGAGGGCATTTTCTATATGCAGGATTTCCGCAGGCTGGTTTCTGCGCCTTAGAATGGAAACGACATCTACGCGCCAATCGGCGTTCAATTCAGGGTGATTCTGCAAATAGCTCTCCGCCGCATCAGCCATATGTTGTTGTTTTGCAGGTGTGATTGATTCTTCCGGGTGGCCATAATGGTTGGTATTGCGCGTCTTCACCTCAACAAAAACGATCACCATTTCTTGGCGCGCTAACAGATCGATCTCCCCATAATCCGTGCGCAAATTTCGCCCCAGGATCTCATAGCCCTTAGATTCGAGGTATTCGGCCGCGCGGTCTTCTCCCCAACGACCCAGGCTTTGTTTCTGCCCCGCCATACTCTATTTCAAGTATTGCCTGAACCAGGCCAGGGTGCGATCCCACGCATCCACAGCGGCTTCTGGATGAAACGCGGGACGTTCATCGTTGAAAAACGCGTGCTCTGCCCCGGCATACACGTGAATGTGATGAGTGATTCCGTGCTTTTCCAGCTCTTTTTCGAAATCCTGCACTATGCTCAGCGGGTTGCCTGCATCCTTATCGCCGTACAAACCAAGAACAGGCACCTTCAGTTTGGCGGTATCTCGTGCGTCCAACGGGCGCCCATAGAAGCAAACGATCGCATCCGCTTCAGCACCGTTAGTAGCAGCCGAAAGCGCCAACCCCCCGCCCATGCACCAGCCGACAATGCCCACTTTGCCAGAACTGTTTTCGAGCGAGCGAAGATGGCGCACCGCGGCGGCTATTTCTTCAATGCCTCGGCCGCGATCGAGCGCCATGGCCAGCTTGCGCGCTTCGTTTGGCTCAGCGGCTGTCTGACCATGGTACAAATCGGGGGCCAGGGTCACAAAGCCTTCGGCGGCGAAGCGATCGGCAACATCTTTGATGTGGCCCACGAGCCCCCACCATTCCTGGATGGCGACAACAGCAGGAAAACGACCCTCCTCTTCAGGAACTGCTAAATATCCTTGCAAATGATGTGTGTTGGCGGGGAAATGAATTATCGATCCTGTCATGGCTTGTCTAGCGAATCAGCATCCAGGATCCCTATTGTATTTCAAACAGCTGTTTTTTCACCGCATGTTGGCGGCTCCATTAAGCTGTTACCGCGTTCAGCCGAGCGTGCTTCTCCAATAACCGCCTGGCTGCATTACGGGTCGGAATTCTGGAGCTTCTTGCGTGAAGCTCGGCAAACCGGATGAGCGGCTCTTTGTCTGGAGCCAGCTTATATAGCTTTTCGAAAGCTTTAAGAGTCGCTCCGGCGACCACGCGATAGCACTCCTCGGTTTCATATTTACCTTTATACACGCGTAAAATCTCGCGGATAACGTCTTCGACCAGATCGCGGCGGGCAAGCGCAATACGCGCTGCCCCATTGACGACATTAGCGGCTGTAATCATTTCTGGCCCTTCAACGGGCCGGAAATATGCGGGCCAAATCTCAGAGATCTTGTCGTCTCCATCAACCGGCGCCAAACCCGCGATTAGATAGATCGCTTCCCAACGAATGATCTTGTTGCGACTGTCCAGCATTGAGGCAAATACATCGAAATACGAATAAAGCAATTCCGGCTCCTCGTCGACGACGATCCGCAACGCCTTGCCACAACCGTATTTCACATCTGCCCTTGATTGATCTAGTCCATCGACAAGCATGGGCAAAAAGGCAGGCTGGGCTATTGCCTTACGCGCCAATTGTTCAGCCGTTAACATCTTTTCGGCCAATTGCTGGAAAACCTGATTGATTTTCATGCTTTCTCCTTCGCCGTGCTTTGGCAAACCCCTTTCAAGTACCCACTTTTACGGCGAAGCTTGATCGAGCTTGCAATGGGCTCAAAACCAGCTTACTCCGAACCAAGACCCCAGTCAATTACCCCGCATTATTTAAGGTTAGCAACCGGCTTCTCACGACATGTTTAAGGTCTGGTTTGGGATAAAACGACAAGGCTTACTTTGCGGGCAGAGATCTCGCGTAATTTATTCCTAGCTGCAACCAGTTACGTAAATCTTTGTCAGCCTTAACTCCCATTGGAGCAATTAGCAACCAGCCTTTCATTGGTCGGCCCCTTGAAAGGTCGAAAGTGCGAACAGACATCTTTTTTAGCAATTGATCATGTTGGTTTGCGTTCACACGCACAATGAGATCATCTTTGTTCACGCCAACGGCCATGTTTCCATTCATCAAAAAGGCCACTCCGCCGAACATCTTCTTTTCGACGATGCCCTTCTTGCCCTTAAGTTGCTCTTTCACCCTTTGAACTAAAACTTCATCGTAGGCCATGTGTCACCTCTGCGCGCTTGGAGTCGAGGGTTTAGCCAAATCAATCATACATCAGCTAAGCCCTCAACTCCGAAAAGATATCTAGTTCTCTCTAGCAAATACTAAAGTGCAAAAAAAGCCGGGTGTTATAATGCCCGCGCTTTTCGACCCTCCTACCAAGGAGTCCTCCCCGACGTGAAATTACACGAATACATATCCAAGCAAATCTTCGCCCGGTATGGCGTCCCCGTGCCACAGGGCAAAGTAGCGGCTACCCCGAAAGAAGCAGGCAAAATCGCAAAGCAATTGGGTGGCCGCGTTGTCATTAAATCGCAGGTGCTGGTGGGTGGCCGCGGCAAGGCAGGCGGTGTCAAGCTTGCCCAAAACGCCAAAGAAGCCGAAACTCTTGCCAAATCGATCCTGGGCATGGAGATCAAAGGACTCCCGGTGCGCAAAGTGCTGGTGGATCCCGCTATTGACATCGCCAGCGAGATCTACCTGGGTATCACTAATGACCGCGCTGCACGGCAACCTGTCATCATCGCTTCTGCTGCCGGAGGCATCGACATCGAAGAGGTGGCGCGAACCACACCGCAGAAGATCATTCGCGCCCACGTAAACCCGTTGCTGGGATTTCAGGATTACAACATCCGCGATCTGGCTATCGGGATTGAAATCGACCGAAAATATTGGCCTGCCTTCCGCGAAATCTGCAAAGGGCTGTGGGAAGCCTATCGCGATAACGACGCCACCCTGGCCGAGATCAATCCGCTCGTCATCACCGTAAGCGGCGAGCTGATCGCCCTGGACGGCAAGATGATCATTGACGACAACGCGCTTTACAGGCACGAACAGCTGGCCGAGTTGCGCGACTTGGACGCCGAGGCACCTGCCGAAACCGAAGCCCGCAAGCACGGACTTACCTATATCAAACTGGATGGCGAGATTGGCTGCATGGTGAACGGCGCCGGACTGGCAATGGCCACCATGGATATCATCAAGCTGTTCGGCGGCAAGCCAGCAAACTTTCTGGATATCGGTGGAGGCGCTGATGCCGAAAAGGTGGCTGCCGCGTTGCGCATCATCTTGCAAGATAAAAATGTCAAGGCTGTGCTTTTCAACATCTTTGGCGGCATCACTCGAGGAGACGAAGTCGCCCGCGGCATCCTGGAAGCCATGGAACAGGTGAAGCCAAAGGTGCCAATGGTTATCCGACTGGTGGGGACCAATGCTGAAGAAGGCCGCGCATTGCTGGCTGAGGCCAACATGATCACGGCAGAAACCCTGGCTGAAGCCGCGAAAAAAGCAGTGGCCGCCGCAAAAGGAATCAACTAAGATGGCAATTCTCGCAGGTAAAAACACACGCGTTGTGGTGCAGGGTATCACTGGCCGCGAGGGTTCATTCCATTCCCAGCGCATGCTTGAATACGGCACGCAGGTGGTCGGCGGCGTACGCCCGGGCAAGGGTGGCGAGTGGGTGTTGGATGAAAAAGTGCCAGTATTCGATTCGGTTAAGGTGGCCGTGGAAGCCACCGGCGCGGATTGCAGCATGATCATCGTGCCTCAGTCCGGGGCGCCGGATGCCATGCTGGAGGCCGCCGATGCCGGTATCCAACTCATCGTGTGCCTGACCGAAGGCATCCCAATTCAAGACATGATGCGCGTTCGCGCTTATTTGGATATCAAAGGAGTACAGCTCATTGGACCCAACTGCCCGGGGCTGCTGACGCCTGGCGAAACCAAAATCGGCTTCATCCCCGGTGACAATGCCATCTCAGGGAACATCGGCGTGGTTTCGCGCTCGGGGACGCTGACTTACGAAGTGCTTTACGCCCTCAAGCTAGTTGGCCTGGGAGCCAGTACCTGTGTGGGTATAGGAGGCGACCCTGTTAAGGGTTTAAATTTCATCGACGTGCTCAAGATGTTCGAGGAAGACCCATTGACCGATAAGGTCGTGATGATCGGCGAGATCGGCGGCACCGATGAAGAGAAAGCCGCTGAGTTTATCAATCAAAACATGACCAAGCCTGTGGTGAGTTTCATTGCCGGCCGCAGCGCTCCCCCGGGCAAACGCATGGGACATGCCGGCGCCATCGTCGAAGGCGGCGAAGGTTCCGCGGCGGATAAAATCGAAGCACTAAGGCAAGCCGGCGTCCAGGTAGCCGACCACCCGGAACAGATCCCGGAATTTCTGAAAAAGTAAATAAGGATACAAGGTAAACAGAGGCCTTGTCTACTTGTGTCCTTATCTGCTTATCAACTGGTGTACTTAAATACAAAAGGCGCAGTTCTCACTGCACCTTTTTGCAAGAGAATCAGAGCTATTTTTTGTCCTGGCCGTCGATGTAATCTACAGCTTGCCCCACTGTCGTGATGCTCTGGGCATCCTCATCGGAGATCTCGATGCCCATCTTATCTTCCAAGGCCATAATGAGTTCTACAATATCCAACGAGTCGGCTTCCAGGTCCTCGCGGAAGCGAGCTTCGCGGGTTACTTTTCCTGCATCCACGCCGAGCAGTTCGACGATGGTACCTTTTACTTGTTCAAACGTATCTGCCATTACGGCCTCCAATCAATGATGAAAAACTTGGCAATTCTACCTGCCGACCTGACGCTGTCAAGTTAGTGTCGGGGGATTGACCGACCTATATTGCGTGCGAGCCCTGTTTTGTGAGCGCAGCTACCTTCCGTCCAAGGGCTAACCTAGACACGCGTTGAATCGTGGTAATCCAACTCAAGCACAGGAACACCACTAGGTGGGTAAAGTTACGGCTTTTTCCTCTCTGTGAGTTGGGCGATTTCTCCGGCTACGCTAAAGGCTTCTCTCTGTTTCCTTATAACCGTGGTGAGGCCGAGATAAAAACTGCCTTTTGCATCCATGTAATGAGCGGAATTTGCAATAACGACATTCATTGTTGAGCTGATCGAAGTGCCGCAGCCATTAATTGACACTCGATTCAGCCACTGGTACACTCCTCCCCAAGGGACATCGAATGCCAAAATCCAAAACCAGCCAAACCAGCCAGCGAAAATCCGATCATATTCGCATTAATCTCGAAGAAGACGTAAGTTCCAGGCTCACCACCGGGCTGGAACGCTATTTTTTTCTACACAACGCGCTGCCAGAACTCAATTTGGAAGAAATCGATCTCAGCGTAGAGATCTTCCGTAAAAAACTCAACTCCCCTCTGCTAATTTCGTCCATGACTGGCGGCAGCCGCGAGGCCACCGAACTCAACCAACGGCTGGCCGAAGCCGCCCAGGAGACCGGCATTGCCATGGGGCTGGGTTCACAACGCGCTGCGCTCGAAGATGACAAGCTGGAGGCCAGCTTCAAAGTGCGCAACGTCGCCCCCGATATCCTGCTGTTCGCCAACGTAGGTGCGGTGCAATTGAATTACGGTTATGGCCTGGCTCACTTGCAGAGAGCGGTGGCGATGGCCGAGGCCGACGCGCTGGTGCTGCACCTGAATGCACTTCAAGAAGCCGTGCAACCCGAAGGCGATATCAACTTTAGTGGCTTGTTGAAAAAGATAGAAATTATGTGCAAGCAGCTTCCTGTTCCAGTGGTGGTGAAAGAGGTCGGCTGGGGAATTTCCGCCGAGGTCGCCAAACAACTTGTACATGCCGGTGTTCAGGCCATCGACGTTGCGGGTGCCGGCGGCACCTCCTGGACCCAGGTCGAGATGCACCGCGCCAAAACGGAAAGCCAGGCACGACTGGCCGCCTCTTTCGGCGACTGGGGCATTACCACATCAGAATCAATCATCCAGATACGGGAGGCGTTGCGCAACGCCCGTATCTTCGCCTCCGGTGGCCTGCGCTCCGGAGTCGATATCGCCAAGTGCATTGCTCTCGGGGCGGAACTCGGCGGCATGGCCGGCCCGTACCTCAAAGCAGCCAATGAGTCGACCCAAGCCGTCGTGCAAATGATCGAAGAAGTCTCACGCGAACTGCGCATCTGCATGTTCGCCACTGGCGCAGCGAATATCGCCGCCCTTCAGAGCGTTACACTGATCCTACGAAGTTAGCAAGGTCTATTTTTCTCATCACCAATAACGAATAACTAATAACCAATCTGAATCCCAGCCGCTAATTACTGGTTACCATTTACTAATCACTCTCCCAGCACCAAACCAACGGTCTCACCGCTGGCGGCTCCCCTGCGCGATATATAATCACATCATGTCGCTCGCCCAATATCGCCGCGAGCTTTTGCCCGACATCGAGCAGGCCCTCAAAGATGCCATGGCGCCTGCCAGGAGCATTGGGCACGAGGCGCTTTATGGCATGCTTGCCTACCACCTGGGCTGGCAAGGCGAGGGCGCCGGACCGCGAGCAACCGGAAAACGCATTCGTCCCACGCTGCTGCTTCTCACTTGCGCGGCGGCAGGCGGCGATTGGAAGAAGGCCTTGCCTGCCGCGGCCGCAGTGGAGTTGCTGCACAATTTTTCGCTAATTCACGACGATATTCAAGATCAAAGCAAGCAGCGCCGCGGCCGTCCCACCCTATGGGCTCTTCACGGCATCGCCCAAGCCATCAATGCCGGCGATGCCATGTTTTCGTTAGCTCACATGAGCCTTGAGGGACTACAGAAAACAACTTCACGATCAATTTACGTGTCCGCGGCCAATCTGCTTCCGCACACCAGTTTGCATCTTACACAGGGACAGTATCTTGACCTGAGCTACGAAGGCATCGAAGATTTGAGTCTGGTTTCCTATTGGCCTATGATCTGGGGCAAGACTGCCATGCTGATCCGCGCTTGTACGCAACTGGGCGCACTGATCGCGGGAGCCGCTGGGCGAAAACTCAAATCCTATTTGACCTTTGGCGAAAAACTCGGCTTAGCCTATCAGGTGCACGATGACTTGCTTGGCATTTGGGGGGACCCGAACGAGATGGGCAAATCCGCTCACAGTGATCTGCTCAGCGGAAAAAAGTCTTTGCCCGTTCTTTACGCGCTGCAGCAAAAAAAGGAATTTGCCAGGCGCTGGACGAACGGCGGCATTCAACCGGAGCGCGTAAAGGAATTCGCCGCGCTGCTGGAAACAGAAGGCGCCCGAGAGTTCACCAGTCGCGAAGCCGCCCGCCTGACCGAGGAATCTCTGCAGGCATTGGCGATCGCCAAGCCGCGGACTGAGGCCGGCGCAGCGCTTATCGAGTTCGCCGATGAACTGGGCCGCCGCGAAGTATAGCCATTTGGGCGCAGCTACCCTATGGACAGCAAGCCCAATTCGGGTGAAATAAAGTAGCTGCAGCGTGAACTGTGCCCCTGCACCTCATCTCCTTTGCTCAGCTCACCTCTCCCACCTCACTCTCACCTTATACTGCCCCTTCAAATATTCGATATCCAGATTACCTTGATAAGCAGCTTCGAGAGCATCACCTAATCGTCGTGCCATATGCATACCAGTGGTTTCGATGCGCAGGCTCCTGCCCGGACGTTTGATCGCCATCAATCGCTCCAGTGGGTGCCGCTCCTTTTCTAATTTCTCCTGATTCTTAATCAGGTTGATGATCTCGTCAGCATGGGCTTCGAAAAAGGCGCCTTTGATATTCACCACACCAGCGGGAACTCTGTCTTTGATGCGTTGATCGGCCGGACACAGCTCCTCATGCACACCCTTGTTCGCGCCTTTCCAGGTCCAACGGCCCTTGGTGAAAATGGCCCCGCAAACTGGGCAGCGCGCAGGATCCGGCATCTTCTTGCGGGATTGATACGGATCCTCGCGCCCCAGTGAATACATCTTGTCTTCGCGTGATGGGAACTTGGGCGCATCCAAACGAACCCTGTTAGCCATTTTTGCACCTCGTATGGGAAAACGAGAGAAGCGCATATTCCGTTCGGAGCTGAGTTTCTGGATCGCTTGCGGCTGCCCAAGCCGTAGGCCCAAATCCAGCTTACTCGTGCCTCACGTGCATGTCAATCAGGTTATTCTGCCTCGGGGCGTTGCATACCCGTGTTTACTTGTTTACCTGTTTACTTGTGTACCAGTTTTATATAAATTCGATGAAAACCTGATTTCCCAGCAGCCGCCCTTTCTTTGTAAGCCTGATCGCGTTCTGGTTTCCGCTTACGGATTCAAGCAAACCTAGGCTGTGTAACCGTTCAATCTGCGGGCCGTAAACGTTGCCCAAATCTCTGCCAAATTTCTCAGCAAAGGCCAGCCTGGCAACCCCCTCGCGGACCAGTCGCAAACCCATCATCATATGTTCCCCCATCAAGCGCCGTGGCTCTATCTCCTCCATGCTTGCAGTTGCGGGGGTTCGTGGAAACTCAAAGTCACCGCCCGCCTTCAATCGCCTCATATAGACGGCCGGCGCCAAAACATTGACCGTTCGAAGGCCTCCCGCAAAGCCATGGGCGCCGGCGCCCAGGCCCAGGTACGGCAGGCTTCGCCAATATTGCAGATTGTGACGACAGGTCAGTAGCTTTCCATCCGAGTCAGTTTTGGCCCAATTGGAGATTTCGTATTGCTGATAGCCAGCTGCTTCCAACCGGTCGCTCGCCCAGTCATACATATCGGCAGCCAAATCGGAGTCTATCAAGGGTAGCAGCCCTCGACTGGACATTTCCTTGAAAGGAGTGCCGTGCTCGATGCTCAGCGAATAAAGCGACAGGTGTTCCGGATTCAGCTTAACGGCCAACTCGATGTTTTTCCGCCAACTCTCCAAGCTTTGACCCGGCAAACCATAAATCCAATCCAGATTGAGGATATCGAACCTGGCCACTCGCGCCCACTTCACCGCCTGGATCACATCCCGGAAATCGTGCTGGCGCTCCAGTAAACGCAATTCCTCCGGGCTGGCTGATTGCACACCAAAACTGAGCCGGTTGACGCCAACTTTTCTCAAACCTACGAGCTTTTCCGCGCTCAGAGTTCCGGGGTTCGCTTCTAATGTAATCTCCGCATCTTCACTTACGCGATACGCAACACGCAATGCGTTTAATATCTTTTCCACATCGTCGACGTACAACAGCGATGGCGTTCCACCGCCAAAGAAGATCGTGTGCACCGGCAACCGCTCGCCTACTGACGAGGACGAGCTATAAATCTCGGCGAGCAACGCCTCGACATAGGCAGGCATCAGTGATTCTAGTCCCGCATACGTATTGAAATCGCAATACCCACAGCGATGGGTACAGAACGGGATGTGCAGGTAAAGACTATACGACATGAGGTTGGTTGCTATGGGCTGATTAGTTAGCTTGTTAGGCAAGTTTAATCCAAGACGAAGGTTATTGACTAAACAACTATCAAACTACACGACTACAAAACTTAAAAACTAAACGGTATAATGCCACGATTTTATGTCAACGGACAAACCCCGTTCAACCCCCACAAAAGTCTGTCCATCCTGTGGCACTCGAGTAAGCGAAAGCGCCCCTCGTTGTTTGGTTTGCGGCCATCAATTCACGGGTGGCGGCAGGAAAGCGGCCGGGTCTTTCACCTCTGCAAGCTCCGGAGGCATACCGGAAGTACGCTTAAGCATCCCGATCGCTGTCGGATTATTGGCGCTATTCCTCATTGTTGGGGGCTCGCTCACTTACGTAGCCCTGGCAGGAACGGGACGCGTGGCCCAACCTACTCCAATTCCCAGCGCGTCGGCGACCCCAACCACAACGCTTTCTCCAACCCCCGAGACTCCTACACAGACCTCGACCCCACAGGTTACATATACTCCTTTGGCCTATACCGTCCAGGTAGGAGATGACTGCGGTCGCATAGCCTTTGCCTTTGACATCAAACCGCAGGATATCATCCTTGCGAACTCGCTAAACGCCAACTGTGACATTTTCCAAAATCAAATCCTGGTTATCCCGCAGCCGACATTCACCGCCACACCTGTAGCCACCGCCACGCTCGGAGAAGCTGAAGCCACCATAGCCGCCTGCGAAACTGAAGATTACGTTGTTCAAGAGGGTGACACGTTGAGTCTAATCGCCATCAGCCGCGGCGTGCCTATGGATGCGATCATCGAATGGAACCGCCTCACCACCGATGTCGTGTTCGTAGGCCAACACATTACCATTCCTTTCTGCCTGCAAACCTTCGTTGGAGGGGCCACGGTAACGCCGACGCTTGCTCCACCTTACCCGCCTGCCCAACTTCTGTTACCTGCTGACGGCGAGCCCTTCGACTCGTCCAACGATACGATCAGTTTGCAATGGGCTTCGGTGGGTACGCTGCGCAACAATGAATATTATCAAGTCACCGTCGTCGATATTACGGGCGGTCAGAATCGCCACATTACCGACGAGGTGAAAGACACCAGCTTTATCGTGCCTACATCGTTTCGTCCTACTGATGGACGTCCCCACGTATTTCGCTGGTCGGTGGTCACCGTGGCGCAGATCGGCGTAGATGCGGAAGGGTTGCCCGTGTACGTTACAGGTGGACCAGCCAGTGAGACCCGCGTGTTCATCTGGTCGGGAACCAGCGGGGGCGCTACGCAAACGCCATAATAACTCCAATCTTCGCAAGGTTTTGCTAGTAAAGGGCCTCCGAAATTCGGAGGCCCTCTGCTTGTCTACTTGTTTCCTTGTCTACTTGTTTATGCCTACTTCCGCTTCGTCATGGGCACAAATTGGCGTTCGCCTTTGCCCAGGTAGACCTGGCGCGGACGGGCGATCTTCTGCTCTTCGTCCCGGAGCATTTCCTGCCACTGAGTCAGCCAGCCCACGGTGCGCGGGATAGCGAACATCACCGGGAACATGGCAACCGGCAGGCCCATGGCCTGGTAGATGATGCCCGAGTAGAAGTCGACATTCGGGTACAGCTTGCGCGAGATGAAGTACTCATCTTTCAACGCGATCCCCTCAAGTTCCAGGGCAATGTCGAGTAGCGGGTTACGCCCTGTCACCTTGAAGACGTCCTCGGCAACCTGTTTGATAATGCGAGCGCGCGGATCGTAATTCTTATAGACCCGGTGGCCAAAGCCCATCAACTTGCCTTCGCCCTTTTTCACCTTTTCGATGAAGGCTGGAATGTTTTTAACATCGCCGATCTCGGCCAGCATCTTGAGCACCGCTTCATTGGCCCCGCCATGCAGCGGGCCGTATAGCGCCGCGGCAGCGCCGGCCATCGCAGAGTACGGGTCCACTTTGCTGGAACCGATGGCGCGCATGGCATTGGTGCTGCAGTTCTGTTCGTGGTCGGCATGCAGGATGAAAAGCACATCCAGGGCATGCTCAAGCACAGGACTGGGTTCATACTTGGGTTCGGTAAACTTGAACATCATACTGAGGAAATTACCCGGATAGCTCAGATCGTTGTCCGGATAGATGAAGGGCAGCCCGCGAGTGTGGCGATACGAGAAGGCCGCGATGGTTGGCACTTTGGCGATCAACCGCTGCATCTGGATGGTGCGGTTGGCCTCATCGCCTATCGTGCTGGCTTCGGGATAGAAGGTAGACAACGCAGCGACCGTGGCGATGAACATACCCATCGGGTGCGCGTCGTAGCGGAAGTTCTGCATGAAGTGGCGAATGTTTTCGTGCAGGATGGTGTGGTGAGTAATGTCAAAGGTCCATTGCTCGAGCTGATCCTTGTTCGGCAACTCGCCGTACAGAATTAAGTACGCCACCTCGAGATAGGTACAGGTTTCTGCCAGCTGCTCGATGGGATAGCCCCGATATCGCAGGATGCCGCGCTCGCCGTCTACCAAAGTGATCTCGCTTTTGGTGCTGGCGGTGTTCAGGAAAGCCGGATCATATGACATGATGCCGAAATCTTCTGCACCGGTTTTGATCTTGCGCAGTTCCATCGCTTTGATGGTGCCTTCCCAAATTGGCACCTCATATTTTTTTCCGGTGCGATTATCGACAATGGTCAAGGAATCGGTGGATTTCACCGCCTCCTTGCCATTTCCACTGACTGCTGCTGCTTCTTTAGCCATTGTTCCTCCTTTATGCTTCCATAGGTAAGGGCTCGATTTTTAGCGCGGAAATGCTCTCCTTCACTTCCACCGCTGATTTTTCGACCATTGCTTTCTCTTCGCTGTTGAGCGTATATTCGATCACTTTCACCAACCCATGGCTTCCAAGCTGGGCTGGCACACCGAAGAAAATATCCTTCAATCCATACTCTCCCTGCAAATAAATCGAGCAAGGAATAATGAGATTCTTATTTTTAAGGATAGATTCTGCCATCTGCGCTATGGCCGCCGAGGGTGCATAATACGCGCTGCCCTGCTTGAGCAGTGCCACAATCTCCCCGCCCCCTTTGCGGGTGCGGTCTACAATGGCGGCAAGTTTATCGGCCGGCAAAATCTCGTTCAGCGGAACGCCGGCCACGTTCGAATGTCGCGTCAGCGGCACCATGCTGTCTCCGTGTCCGCCCAATACATAGCAGGCCACATTTTCCACGCTCACGCCGAGTTCCATGGCTACGAAAGCGCGCATTCGAGCTGAATCCAGGATCCCAGCCTGTCCGATGACGCGTTCGCGGGGCAACCCGCCCACCTTCATGGTCACATAACACATAGTGTCGAGCGGATTGGTAAGGATGATGTAGATTGCATCCGGTGATACCTTAAGGGTCCCCTCAGTGGCTTTCTTGACGATATCGGCGTTGGTATTCAGCAAATCTTCGCGGCTCATGCCCGGTTTGCGCGGTAAGCCGGCGGTGATAACTACGATATCGGAACCCTCGGTAGCGGCGTAATCATTGCTGCCCGTCACACGGACATCTTTTCCGATAATGGGCATAGCTTCCAGTAAGTCGAGGCTTTTACCCTGCGGCATGCCCTCAACAACGTCCACCAGCACCAGATCAGCAACTTCCCGCTCAGCCAGCCAATGGGCCGTGGTTGCACCAGTCATCCCGGCGCCGATAATAGAAATTTTACGAGCCATCATTTCTCCATGGGGGATTATTCGTGTAAGTTATCACTATTAGACGCCCACAGTGAGGCGGATTCGCAGTTGCAAATGACCTGTATTTTGGCGGGTCATTTGTCAGTATTCATCAAAATTATACTTAAGAATCAAAAGCACCTGCACTGTTATGCAGGTGCTTCATTTCAATGACCGTTATTCGTTGCTTTCCAAAAACCTGGTCGCCTGGATCCCGGCTGCCGCGCCCATGCCCGCCGAAGTAACTACTTGACGAAAATGTGGGTCGGCCACCTCACCTGCAGTAAAGACTCCCGGAACCGAAGTCTCCATGTGCATGTTGGCGATAAGGTAACCGGCCGCATCCATATCCAGTTGCCCCTTGAACAATTGCGTATTCGGCGAATGGCCAATAAAAATGAAGACGCCATCGGTCTTGAAGGGCTCTTTCTTGCCGGACTTTAGATTTTCCAATTCCACTTCAGAAACCGCGCCGTTTCCTTGAATGCGGTTCAATACTGTGTCCCAGATGAATCTAATCTTAGGGTTCTCTTTTGCCCTCTCCTGAAGGATCAAACTGGCGCGCATTTCATCACGTCGATGCACAACGGTGACCTTGGTGGCAAATCGCGTCAGGAAGGCGCCCTCCTCCAGCGCGCTGTCACCGCCACCTACCACAACGACTTCCTTGTCTTTGAAGAAGAAACCGTCACAAGTGCCGCAGTAGGAGACGCCGCGCCCGGTGAATTCATTCTCGCCGGGGATCTCCAAATGTCTCGGGGTGGCGCCGGTGGCAATGATCAAAGTATCGGCAAGATATTCCTTTTCGTAGGTAGTGACTCGGAAGGGGCGCTTGGTTAAATCGACCCCCGTGGCTGTATCGAAAACAACCCGTGCTCCAAAACGCTCGGCCTGCTTTTTGAAGAGTTCGGTCAGCTCAGGGCCACCCACCCCCTCGGGGAAGCCGGGGTAATTCTCGACGATATGGGTCAGCGAAACCTGCCCGCCGTACTCGCCGCCTGCCAACACCACCGGTTCAAGTTGCGCCCGCGCCGTGTAAAGGGCCGCGCTGAGCCCAGCCGGTCCAGACCCAAGAACCAGATTTTTCACCTGCGTGGTTTCTTTAGGAGATTGCTGTTTTTTTGGTTTCGTTTCCATTTTTTCCTTATCAATGGATAGACGCTGTTCGATATCAATTTTTTACCATAAAACCCTAATCTGGTTGATTATACAAGTCGGCTACGTTTGCTGGCATGCTAGAATTTTTCATTCATGGATATGACGGAACAAACTGTGCCTAAGGACTATTCGGTGGCGACACAAGCGGTTGCCTGTTATTCAATTCCGGATGCAGGTTACCTGTTACTTTCCGGAGAAACCCGCCGCGAATATGTCCAGCGCCAAACCACCAACGATATCGATCTATTGACCACGACCCGTGCTCTCCCCGATCTGCTTACCTCGCCAAATGGCCGCATCCTCGAATTCTTCACTCTGCTGGATCTCGGTGACTCCATAGCCATACTGACCCAGCCTGGCCATGGACCTGGATTGGCAGCGTATTTTCAAAAACGCATATTCTTCAATGATAAGGTCGCAGTCCAAGACCAAAGTACGAAGTGGCTGCAATTCGAAATCCATGGGCCCAAGGCTCCCGTACTATTGGCAAGATTCGATTTTCCGACTGCACCTGATCTGGACAAGGTATTGGATGCTGAATGGCAAGGCGCGCGCATCCGCGCCCTGGGCCAGCTCGGTTTCGGTGCCAACCCACGTTTTTTGCTGATAATCCCCGCCTCACACTCAGCCCACGTCGCCGCCCGATTATCTGATATCCCTACGCTCTCATCTGGCACACGCGAGATACTGCGCATCGAATCTGGCCACGCTGGCGGCCCGGAATTCGCTGCCGGGGCTACGCCCTTTGAGCTGGGCCTAGATCGCCTTATTTCTACGACCAAGGGCTGTTACACGGGTCAGGAAGTCCTGGCGCGCCAGGTAACCTACGACAAAGTCGTTCGTCGCTTGGTTCGTCTTCACGCCGAAAAACCTTTGGAGACCGGCTCCACCGTCTTGGCTGACAGTAAAGCTGTCGGCCAAATAACTTCTTCGGCGATTTCACCGCGGCTGGGTCCGATGGCCCTGGGAGTCGTGCGCAAGCCCTATGACGCCGAGAACGCTGAATTGCTGGTTCAGCACGAGGGGAAACAGGTCACCGTTACAGTAATGCCATCGCAAACCCCTTGATTTTTCATCAATTTTGACCTGCATCACAAAAACCCTGATATAGAGATTCGGAGGGTTCATCTGTGGGTCGGTTTAGCTTTCTTCCCGTAATCATGCCGCCCATCCCTCCCGTCGATGGTAACTATTATGTTCACGAAGCAGTCAAAGGGTATCGAACCCCCACTCATCCTTGCCGAGCAACATCTTTTTGCCCTGAAGTGAGGGTTTATTGATAAATTCAAGCTTAATCTTGAATTATCTAAATTTGATGCTTGACAATATCAATATTTGGTATATAATTTCGGCTGTAAGCGCAAATAACATTCATGAAAATCAAGGTTAAGGTTTAGAGAAAGCAAGGAGAATGCCATGAATCCAAACTACTTTCCTTATTCGGATACCCGCAATCAGGATTTCTGGCGCGAGTATCGCCAATCAGCCGACTATTACGGCCTGCCCAAAGAACCCGGTATCAGCCACAAGGTTCGCGAAAACGCAGGCAAAGCTCTCATTAGCCTGGGTGCTTGGATCATGCCTCGCCGTAAGCATGCCCTGAGCGAAGCGAACGGGAGCACCAAGCTAACCGCGGTTTGGGGAAACCGCTAAACTGCCCGGAGCCAGTATGCATCGTTCTCCCACCTCTTGCCCCGTCTGCGGGGGCGACCTCATCGTCACCAGCCTGGCCTGTCGCGAATGCGACACCAGGCTGGAGGGTCGCTTTGAGAATTCAACTTTCAGCCAGCTCAATGACGAACAACTGGCATTTGTCGAACTCTTCATCAAAAACGAGGGCAAGATCACGCGTATGGAAGCCGATCTTGAGCTTTCCTACCCCACCATTCGCAACCGGCTGATGGAGATCATCAGAGCTCTGGGTTACGAACCTGGCGAGGATGAGTTCGCTGGGCTTAGCGACGAAGAACGCAAACGCATCCTGGACGACCTGGATGCCGGAAAGATCAATTACGAAGAGGCTTTGCACCTCATTCAACAAACGGAAGGCGGCTGAAAATGGCAAGGATCGATTTAACTAGCAGCAACTCCCCGAAAATCTTCGTAGAGGAAGTCGCAGGCTCGCTGCAAATCAAGGCCTGGGACGAAGCTAGCATTCGTATAGAAATCGAGGACCAAGAAGACCTCGATTACTCCTTCGAAAGCGACCGGCTTAAGTTGAGCGCCGATAGCGATTGCCACCTGCGCGTGCCGAGCGAAAGCATTCTGGAGATCGAAGAGATTAGCAGCAATGCTGATATCGTGGCCGTCGAAGGCGACATCAAGATCGTCGAGGTTGCCGGCAACCTCAGTATGAAGAATGTTGGCCGAACGACGATCACAGAGGTGGCCGGAAACCTGAATGTTCGCGGCGTTGAAGGAGACCTCACCGTGGAAGAAGTCTCCGGCAACGCTAGCCTGCGCGACGTTGAAGGCAATCTAAATCTAAAAGAAATCGGCTCTAATCTCAGCCTGCGTGACGCCGAAGGCAATGTGATCGCCGAAACCGGCGGTAATGCAGAACTGCGTCTGGAGTTGCAAACGGGTGGGAACTACGAGGTCAGGGCTGGCGGCAATCTATTTTGCCACATCGATCCGCCTGGGAATGCCCAGGTGCGCCTAACCAGCGAATCAAAGCGAATGCATATCTACACGGAGAGCGAAAAGCAGACTCGCAATACGGATGAATATGAGTTCAGGCTTGGCAAAGGCGGCGCACGCCTTGCCCTATCGGCTGGCGGCCACATCGATTTCCGCTGCCGCGAACGCAGCGAAGAATTCTCATTTGGCGTCGACCTTGACTTCGTCGATGACATCGCCGGCCTGGCTGATGAAATCAGCGAGCAAGTTGGCGCTCAAATGGAAGGCCAAATCGAAGCCCTTAATGAGCAGCTCACCGCCCTAGGCGACCGGCTGCGGAACTCCGGCGGTCGCGCTGCCCACATTGCACAGCGCCGCGTTGAAAAGGCTCAACGACGCCTCGAACGCAACATACGCGGCAAAGCCGGGCGCTATACCGTGACCTCGACTTTCAAACCGGCGGAGCCCGTCTCGGCACAGGAGCGCGCCCTCATCCTGCAGATGGTCCAAGAAAAGAAAATTACCGTGGCAGAGGCGGAGATGCTCTTGAATACGTTGGATGGCCGCAAGCCTGTTGTGCGAGAAGCCAAAGCCCCACCGGAACAACCTTCTGGGTCCACCGATTCGAAAGAAGGAGAAGGAAATGCCTAGCCAGTCCGAGAGGATGTCGATTTTGGATCGCTTAGAAAAAGGCGAGATCACCCCCGATGAAGCCGCCAGGCTTCTCTCCACAAAGGAGGCTGATCTGGGCAAAGGCGGCGGGGATTCCGGCGAGACGGCTATGGATATCTTAAGCAGATTGGAGCGCGGCGAAATCAGCACTCAGGAAGCTGCTCAGCTGCTCGAACGAGGAAATGGGGCTAGAGAAGCGCGCACGCAGGACTTCGAGAAGGCAGGCGAATCTACGAATCTCGCGCCTGAAACCGAACGTGTTGAGGTCCGGGAAGAACGCTTCGACCCCGCGCGCACCTGGGGCTGGTGGTTTACACTCATTGCGTCTGGGGCCGTACTTACATTCCTGGCAGGCCTGTGGATGAGCAGTGATGTTCGCGATGGCTCATTCGGTATCGGCTTTTTATGCGCCTGGCTGCCGCTCGCAATTGGGGTGCTCCTCATGGTTTTAGGAGTGGCTGCCCGCCGCGGTCCCTGGGCGAATCTATGGATCAACAGGCGCCGCCGTGGCGGTGATACAGACGTGATTCTGGATGTCCCGGTTCCGGTCGGCATGGCCGGCGTTGTCTTGCGCACGGTCGGCAGACATATCCCCGGGCTGGATGAGCAGGACGTAGACAAATTGCTCAACGCCTTGCAGGAAAGCCGCAGAAAAGGCGAGCACATCCAGATCCAATCCAAACAAGACAATGACGACGAAGACATCGTCGACATCACTCTCGGCTGAAGCGCGGAGGAATCATGGCCAGCTCTGAAGAACGCTTGAAAATCCTGCAAATGATCCAGGATGGCAAGATCACCCCCGAAGATGGCGCCAAATTGCTTGAGGCGCTCAACCGCGGCGCGGGTCGACAATCCGGCCGCGCCCCTGTTAGCGTTGATGACAACCGCTATGTGCGCATCCGTGTCACGGATACGTTCACAGGACGCGCCAAGGTCAGCGTGAACCTTCCTCTCTCACTGGTAAGCGCGGGTCTTGGGATCGCCGCGAAATACGTTCCAGAAGTGGACGAGGAATACATCAGGGAAGCAATTAGCAGCGGCATGACCGGCAAGGTGATCGACGTCATCGATGAGCAGGACGGCGACCATGTGGAGATCTTTATCGAATAACCATTATTGAGAAATAGCGTGCGCTTCGCGCCCGTTATTTCGCTTTCATTTGTCATCCCGCGCGGGCATCCATATTAGTACCCAGGAGGACTTCCGCATACCACCTTCCAGCTACCCGTGCTGCCTCCGCAGGTATACTGAATCTATGGCTGTCCGCGACCCCGACGAAGTCTTCGTCACGCCCGAACAAATACCTTCGGCTTGCCAGGGAGAGCTACATCCTATGGCAGTCAAAGGTGTAGAGCTCTTCGATAGTGGGCACTATTGGGAGGCCCACGAAGCCCTGGAAGCTGCTTGGCGAGACGAAACGAATCCAGTCCGCCACCTGTATCAAGGCATTCTGCAAGTCGGCATCGTTTATTTGCAGATCGAGCGCAACAATTTCATTGGCATGGCCAAAATGTTCGAGCGCTGCAAGAAATGGTTGCGCCCCTGGCCAGATCAATGCCGCGGCATCGACGTGGCGCAGCTGCGCGCCGACGTGGCGGCCGCGGTTGCCGCTGCGGGCAGGCTGGGACCGGGAAATCTCGAGGGATTTGATCGGAATTTATTTAAGAAAGTGAAGCGCTTGTAACCCAGCTTTAGTAAGGTTAAATTAGGCAAGAGAGTAAAGCCAAAAACTCTCGCAAGATTTCCTAAAGCGCGGACCAGCCATATGCGATCTCAATCAAGCGCACGCCTCCAATTTCAATTTGCTTCTCCCCAATAAGTTCGCCGCCCATCCTTTCATAAAACTTGCGGGCCGGGTTGCTCTTAAGTACCCAGAGCATTACGGACTTGTATCCCTCGGTTTTCAACTCCTTAAATGCTCTTTCAAATATTCTGCGCCCGATCCCAATTCCTTGCCATTCCTTCAATAAATAAATGGCAAATATCTCGGCCGCATAATTCGCCAGTTCTTCTCGTATTGGACCACAGGAAAGAAATCCCACAATTTGTGATCCCCTTGACTCGGCGACAAAAACCCAGTTTGTCTCAGCGACCTGGCCGATTGCCTCCTTCCACTGCGCAGTCCTGCGCTCATATGATAATAAACTCAAGAAATTTGCAGGAAGTATTCCCTGATATGTCGATCGCCAACTGTCCACGTGGACCCTGGCAATCCCCTCCGCATCGGCCAGATCTGCGGTCCTAATTTTGACCAGCGGTAAAGTGGAATCAGACTCCAATCAACACGGCCCGGGCCGGAGCGCCATCACTACCCTCAAGCTTAAGTGGCAAGCAGATCAAGTTATAACGTCCGTGGGAAACCTGCGATAAGTTCAACCCTTCCACAATCACTACTCCGGCGTTCAACAGCGCCAAATGGGTTGGCCTGGTGTTTTTAAAGGGCGCAACGGACAAATAATCCACGCCGATTAATTTCACACCGCGCTTCACCAGATACTCTGCGCCTTCTCCAGATATGCCAACGTAATCTTTGTGGAAAGTCCTCAGGTCCTTTTGCCAAATCTTGGAATTGCGCGTCCGGATCAATACGCGACGCGTGCGCGGTGGAATCTCGGCATCCTCGAGCTCTTTGGGGGTAATGAGATCAACATCATCTGATAAATGGACGACGTAGGCTCGCCCGATCAAGACCTTCAGAGGCATTTTTTCGACGGTTGAGCCATCTTTGAGGAAATGGTATGGGGCATCGACATGGGTGCCGGTGTGAACACTCATCGCCATTCGGGAGCCGTTGCTATTCCTCCCCTCCTCGAGCTTGGATATACGCTCAAGCACAACCTGAGGATCATCCGGCCACACTGTCATGCCGGGAAAGACCGTCAGCGAAATATCGTAAGTTTTCATCAGTCAGCTAAAAAACTGGCGTGAGTATATAAGAGCGAGTCATGCCCCGCCACTTAACTGCCTGAGGAATTTGAAAGTTACTGACACATCTTCCGCTACCCCGAATTGGGATTAGAAGTCCTGACGAAGCAATCTCAAAGCTATAAAATCAGGTGGATTTATTTCCTAGCCATCTGCTCTTTCACCGCACCTTTCCAATCGACGCCGCCGAGGTATTCGATCTTTTGCGAAAACCGCGCCGGCATCAGATGAAACACGCGCGCCATGGTATCCAGACCGCAAATCCGATCTGCGGCCAGGTAGTCTAGCCACAGCGTGGAAACCGGCAGCCGGGGCGCGAACACACGCAGCAAACTGCGCAGGATACGCAAATAAGACGGGCGAAACGATAATAGCTGCCGATCTAAACCCGCCTTCAGCCGTACTCCCTCCGCAATTTGCCGAAAGGTGAGATGCTCAGGCCCCCCCACCTCGATAGTCTGGCCGTAGGTGTCCTTGTCATCTAGGCACCACGCCAGGCAGGTCACCAGGTCTTCGACCCAAATTGGTTGCAATAGCATTTCGCCGTCGCTGGGAATAGGAAAAACACGCGGGATGAAAGCCATCAGTTTGGCTATGACCGTCGTGAAATGGTCGCCTGGGCCAAAGGCGATGGCTGAACGCAGGATGGTGAACGGAATTAGGCTTTGGCGGGTAAATTCCTCGGCGATGCCTCTGGCTTTTAGTAATGGGAAAGCCGAAGCACGATCTGCATCCAGGTGGCTGAGGTAGACCAGCCTTTTCACTCCAGCATCCTTTGCCTCTTCTAACAGATTGCGCGTTCCGTCCGCCTCGGTGGCGTGTACATTGGCGGCCGGATCGAACCAATTGACCCCGGCTAGATGGAATACGGTATCGACGCCAACCAGTGCTGCTCGCAGACCGCGGGCATCCGCCAGGCTGCTGATAGCGGCCTCCACGGGCACTCCTTGCGGCAGCCTGGGGGTGCGCGCCGAGGGTCTTATTAGCGTGCGGATTTCCCGCCCTTCATCGACCAGCCGACGGATGAGGCGCTGGCCAATGAAGCCAGCGCCTCCGGTAACCAAGATCATCGAGCCCGTTTTACCACAGGCAAAGGAAGGGCAAATGCGAGATTCGAACTTTTATGACAGGTAACAGAAGTTGGCATAGGTCTTGCACCTGACAATTCGTTGAGATAGGAGCCATTTATGCAGACCGAAGCCATTCGCGAATACTACGACAACGAATTCAATCGGCTCGCCGCCGGCCTTGAACAAGGTGGGGAAATCTCGGAAGCTGTTTTGAGCGCGCATTTGGACCCTGATCCCCAAAAGCGCATTGGCATGCATTATTTTCCCGACACCAAGCATTACAACCACGCCGACCTAGAGCGATGGCTGCCCATTCTGCAAAACCTGGGGACCCATTGGGTCACACTGCCTGCTCCCATCGATCGCGCCATTCCTCAAGAATTCATTGATGCCCTGATTGGCTCAGAGATAAATCCTATAATCCACTTCAATGCTTCATTGATCGAGCCGCCCAGCGTCGATGAAATCCGCCCTTTGCTTCAGTCTTATGCGAGTTGGGGGGTCCAATATGTGGTGTTCTTCGACCGGCCAAATCTTCGCAGCCAATGGCCGCTCAATGGCTGGACTCAGCGCGGATTGGTGACGCGTTTCCTCGACATCTACCTGCCGTTGGCTAACGCCGCTATCGAATCCGGCTTGACTCCTGTATTTCCTGCATTAGAGCCCGGCGGCGATTTCTGGGACACCGCGTTCTTGCGCGCCGCGCTTGAAGCACTAGCCGAAAGCGGCGAAGGAACTTTGCGCGAAAGTCTGGTCTTGGGCGCCTATGCGTGGACCGGGGATAAATCCATGACCTGGGGCGCAGGAGGTCCAGAGAATTGGCCGGCTTCCATGCCCTACCACACGCCGGAAAACAGTCAGGACCAGCGCGGCTTCCGCATCTTTGATTGGTATAACGCCATTAGCCGCGCGGTGCTAGGGAAGGAATTGCCGATCATCCTGATCGCGGCTGGCGTCCAGCGCGAAAAAGTCAAACTACTGGATGCACAGCAAGGGAAACGCGCCATCAGGATGGCTGAAACCCTCAAACGCAGCCCGGATCCGAATAACAACAACACCGTTCCGGCCAACGTACTGGCCTGCAATTTCTGGTTATTGTCAGCCATGCCGGAAACCCCTGAAGAACCCATGGCTTGGTATAGGATCAATGGCAAGCCGACCAGATTCGCCGATGAATGGATGGCCTGGAAGAAGGGAGCGTCCTTTTCCAAGACGGCCGTAGAGGAAAATGAAGATGTGGATTCAAACCTTCCTGTTTCACCCCCTGTAGAAACCAACGGCCGGCGCCCAATCCCCCATTATTTGCTGCTTCCCGATTCCGCGGATTGGCCCATGGATTTGATCCGCACCTTTGTGCTGGAGAACAAAGCCACTATGGGTATTTCGGCGCAGGAAGCTGCAAAAGCGGCGCGCGTGACGCTGGCAGGAGGGTTGGAGGCCTTCTCAGACGAATTGATTCGCAATTTGATCCAAGCCGGCTGCCAGGTCGATCTGCTGCCAATAGAAAGCGCGGCCTAAGGAGCATCACGATGGAAGACACCAGACCCAACCAGGCAACATTGGAACAAAATCTGCGCGGACCTGTGATCAAGGTGCTCGGTCTGGGCGGAGGTGGCGGCAACGCTGTCGACCGCATGATCGAACTCGGTCTGCAAGGCGTGGAATTTATCAGCGCCAACACCGATTACCAGGTTCTGCAAACGAATTCCGCGCCCACGAAGATCCAATTGGGACCGCAGCTCACCCGCGGACTAGGCGCCGGTGGTGATTACGAGATCGGTTACCGCGCCGCCAAAGAAAGCCGCGGCGAATTGGAAGCCGCCTTGCGCGGTGCAGATATGGTCTTCCTCACCGCGGGAATGGGCGGTGGAACCGGCACCGGCGCGATCGCCGTAGCCGGCGAAGTGGCCCGTTTGCTGGGCGCCGTCACCATCGCAATCGTGACCATGCCATTTAGCTTCGAGATGGGGCGCCGCCAGAAGAACGCTCGCGAGGGTTTGGCGCGATTGCAGCAGCACACCGACACGTTGATTGCCATACCTAATGACCGATTGTTGGTTGTGGCCCCGCAGAATCTGCCGCTGGACGTAGCGTTCCGACTGGCGGACGACGTGCTCCGGCAGGCTGTGCAGGGCATTGCCGAATTGGTCACACAGCCGGGATTGATCAATGTTGATTTTGCGCATGTGCGCAACATGATGAAAAGTGGCGGGGGAGCCTTCATGGCTATTGGCCACGGACAGGGTGAAGAGAAGACGTTCCACGCAATCCAGCAGGCGCTCAAACATCCCTTGCTTGAATCAATATCGCTCGAGGACGCGTCTGGAGTGATTGCCAACTTCAGCGGCGGAGATGATCTCAGCCTGTACGAGGTCGGAGAAGCCATTGGACACATTCGCACCATGACCGGTGAGGACGTCGACGTAGTGATGGGCGTCACCCATGACGAACGCATGCAAGACCGTGCGCAGGTGATCCTGGTGGTGACAGGATTGGGTGCGAAGGCGCGAAACTTGAGCAGGGAAAAGGAGATGCAGGGGAGCAGGGGCGCAGGGACTGCGCCAACCGCTCAAGAACCTGTGCCCGACTTAATCGAAGAGAGCCGCGAGGCTGTGCCCGTGGATATTTTGAACGATTTAGATGTGCCTGCTTTCATGCGCAAGCGCGCCCGAGTGGCACAGGTAAACAAGTAGCCGAGGCTAAATATCGGAGGCAATATGGATGCAAAAACCATAACGGGAATTACACAGCAAATTTACCGCCAGTTTCCAGAAGTAGCCGGCGAGGCGCCGAGTGTGAAAGCGCAAGCCGGGGCGAAGAGCCCTGGAGACTCGCCGACTTACTTGATTACGTTCAAGGGCCGGGTATCGCAGGGTGGTGGCCCTACTTTCAGTCGGACGGTTCGGGTGGTAGCCAACGACGAGGGCCGCGTCTTGAAGGTGACTACGTCGAGGTAGTAACGAGTCAGACAAGTGTACGTGTAAAAGAGGAAAGAACATGGTTGCGCGTATTGGAGCGTGGATTGAACTGAGTTTTTGGCGAGTCGGTGTGCACGTACTGTCCGGCGCTCGGCCATTCAGCCACACTTTGCAGAAAATCCATAAATTCGTTGTAACGCGGCCAATCTTCCATTTTTTTGCCAAAACGTGGATCATTGCTTCATCTGGCTGGGTACTGGGCCTGTTTTTGGGAATCGTGATTGCATTTTGGATCTAACATGACCCTTTCTCCTCGTTTGCTCTTCCTTAGTTTCCTGGCCTTTGGCTTGGTAACAGGTTTGTTCGTGGGCAGTCTTGGCGAGGCCATAGCCGCGCCCGCAGCAAAAAACACTCAGCAGAACACGCTAATTGTCCTAGTCGATGATCTCGGCGCAGAAAACCCTGTACTCGAAGGCATTTGGCTGGCGGTTCGCAGCCAGGGTGACAGCAACATCAACTGGGTGCCGATTTATCCAGCGCCCTTGGCGGACACCAGTGAAGAGTACACCAAGCCACACATGGCTTTCTACCTCCCTCATTCCGATTTCGATGACCCCAGCTTCCTGCCCCCGCTTCGCGCACAGGGTGCCTGGTGGGACGAAGTCTTCTGGCTCGATCTGGCAGCGCTAAGTGTTTTGCAATCCCTGGCAACCCAACCCTTACAAACAATTTCGGAGCCATGGGTCGAACCGCAGCGAGCGCTCTACGAACAGGTGCAAGCCCTAAACGCCCTTTGCCAGAGCCTTCCAACAATCATCGGCAACCAGGGATTGGATCAATTCCTTGCGCTGATCCCCGGCCATGTCCGCTCGTCAACCTCACCCTTCGAACTCATCACCCGCTGGGATTCTTGGATGCAACAAGGATTTCCGTTGAGCTGCACGCACCCGTGGGCGGACTGATCAGCGATCAGCCTTCAGCAGTTAGCTTTCAGCTACCCCGCTTGTAAATTTTCCGCAATTCCTGCTTGGCCTGGTTCAGCAATTTTTTACGGTCCTCGGGTAAATTCGTTCCCGCACGATTGATGTAGAAGTTCAACATGGACATGGCAGATTGAAACGAACCCGCTTTGCGTGCTTTGCTCCTCTCCGCTGATCGAGAGAGGGACCGTGCAATTCGTTTGGGATCTTTCCAAGTAAATACGCCTTCTTCGAGAGCCAAGGCGTGACTGGTTTTGGTGACCTGCGCGGACCAGCGCTTGGGTTTTTTTCGCGTTTTCGTAGGCATCAACTCCAATAACGATGGGCCTGATGTATTAGTACGGGGCAAGGATTACCCCGGATGGACGTAGATAAACGCTGCTTCCTGGTGTCACGGTGATAAGCCAGCTCAAATAACACTGACCCGCTATAATCTCTGCGATGGTTTCCCAGCCGGTATCCCAATCCCCAATCGATTTAAACCCGCCAACATTCCTTGTCAAAATTGGCACCGTTTTGGCCTCGGCGCTTGCTTTGACGCTGGCTGTTAGTTTGACCTTTTCATTGGGATTCCAGATGCTATACCTTGGGCGAATCATGCCCGGCGTAAGGATGGCCAGCGTGGATCTAAGCGAGGTGAGCCGTAGTGAAGCAGTGATACTACTTAGCCAAGAGCTTAACTACCCACTGACAGGGGCGGTGACCTTGAGGTACGGGGACAGAAGTTGGAATTTCACACCGGCTGAGCTTGGCCTGCATGTTGACGCTGAGGCCTCTGCCAACGCGGCCTACACTTTCGGGCGAAGCCTGTGGCCCTGGGAAAATATCGCCGAAAAGATTCAGTCAACGCAAGAGGGTGTCAATTTGGCGCCGCGCTTGATTTTCAATGGGCTTGAGACACAAGCCGCCCTTGAAAAGATAGCCTCCGAATTAAACCGGCCCACTGTCGAAGCCGTGCTCACGGTCACTGGGTTGAACGTCCAAGTTTCGCCTGGTCAAGTTGGCTCTACCCTGGATACTGAAAAGACTGCCACCTGGCTGGCTTCGCAATTGCTGCTCATGCAAGATGTCGATGTCCCGTTGGCGGTGGTCGAACAGCCGCCGCGAATCCTGGATGCCAGCGCCCAGGCCACCATCGCGCAAAACCTGTTAAGCCAGCCCCTGGTGATCACCGCGGGCGGCAATTACGAAAATAATCCAGGGCCCTGGTCGATCGAGCCGGAAACTTTGGCCGGAATGCTGAGTGTGGAACGCGTGGAATCGGATTCCGACGCCCATTACCAAATTGGCTTAAATTCTCAACTGTTGGGCGCATACTTGGCTAGCCTGGCGCCAGAGGTAGCCGCCGACCCAAAGAATGCACGTTTTATCTTCAACGACGAGACCCGGCAATTGGAGATCTACAAACCTGCCGTCGTCGGACGCAAACTTAATTTGCAGGCGAGCATCGATATCATCAATCAGCAGATCGCACAAGGCGCACACCAGATTGATCTTCAATACGATTACACCAACCCAGAAATCGGGGATAACGTAACTGCGGACCAACTCGGCATCACGGAAATAGTCAGCAACGAAACCACCTATTTCTACGGGTCCAGCCCGCCGCGCATGCAGAACATTGCCACAGCGGCAGAGCGGTTTCATGGGCTGCTGGTGCCACCGAACGCGATCTTCTCCATGGCAGACAACATCGGTGATATCAGCCTTGAATCTGGATTTGCGGAGGCGTTGATAATCTTTGGGGACCGAACCATCAAGGGAGTCGGCGGGGGAGTATGCCAGGTGAGCACCACTCTTTTCCGCGCGGTATTTTTCGGGGGGTTCCCAATCATCGAGCGCTGGCCGCATGCGTATCGCGTAGGTTACTACGAGATGGATGCGTCGGGAAACACGCGCACCAATTTAGTCGGTCTGGATGCAACGGTCTATGCTCCAGTGGTAGATTTCAAATTTCAAAATGACACCCCATACTGGTTGCTAATGGAAACCTATTTCAATGAGGCAGCGCGCACCTTAACCTGGAAGTTCTATTCAACGTTGGACGGGCGCACGGTAGATTGGGATACCACCGGCGCACAAAATATTGTTAAAGCGCCTGATCCTGTGTACGAGGAAAATCCCGAGTTTGCCAAAGGTGAAGTGAAACAGGTAGATTACTCAGCCGATGGCGCCGATGTGAGCATTACTCGGTGGGTGTACCGCGACGGCGCGTTGCTTTACGAAGATCACATCGACACTCATTACCGGGCCTGGGCAGCGGTCTACCAGTATGGACCCGGAACCCAGGGCTATCCTCCCAAGCCGATCAAAGGCCAAAATAACTGAAATGAGCACCTGGACCATCGAGGGCGGGGTTCCCTTGCGCGGGGAAGCCACGGTTAGTGGCGCGAAGAACTCCATTACCAAATTGCTGGTGGCCTCTCTGCTCAGCGATCAGCCTAGCCGGTTTGCAAATGTCCCCGACATTGGCGACCGAACCATCACGCAAGAAATGTGCGAGGCAGTTGGGGCGAAATTCACCGCCACGTCCGCACACGGCCTGGAGGTCGCCGCGCCGCACCTAACCGCGGACAGCATCAGTCAGGAACTCGGCGGACGTAACCGGCTGGCCATCATGCTGATGGGGCCGTTGCTGCATCGTAAGGGTCGCGCGGTGATCCCGGCCGCGGCAGGCGGTGACCAGATCGGGCCGCGACCGGTTGGCTTTCACCTGGAAGGCGTGCAGAAAATGGGCGCACGCGTTGAGTTCGCCGACGGCCGCTACATCATCGAGGCTGAGAAACTGCGCGGCACAGAAATCGACTTGCCCTTTCCTTCCGTCACGAGCACGGAAAATCTGCTGATCACAGCAACGTTGGCGAAAGGCCGCACGACCATTCGTAACGCGGCCATCGAGCCTGAGGTGATGGACCTGGTGACCTATCTGCAAAAGATGGGCGCCATCATCGACTACAAAGTCGACCGCACGTTCGTTGTTGAAGGAGTTGCCAGGCTTTCTGGCGCCAGCCATCGCCTGATGCCCGATCGTATCGTGGCGGCATCGTTGGGTGTGGCCGCAGTAGCCACGGGAGGCGACGTGTTCGTGAAGAATGCGCGGCAGCAAGATCTGCTCACCTTCCTGAACACCCTACGGCGGGTCGGTGGTTTGTTCGAAGTACACGAAGACGGCATTCGCTTCTTCCACAATGGGGGCTTGAAAGCCATCCACCTGGAAACCAGCGTACACCCGGGGTTTATGACCGACTGGCAATCGCCTTTTCTACTATTGCTCACGCAGGCCGAGGGAATGTCGGTCGTTCATGAAACGGTATTTGAAGATCGGTTTGGATACGTCAAAGCTCTGCAGGATATGGGCGCCGAGATCGCGCTTTACGATACCTGTCTGGGCCACAGGTGCCGCTTCAGCGCCAGCACTTACCAGCACAGCGCGGTGATCAAAGGTCCCAGCAAGCTGAGGTCGGCCGAGATCACCGTGCCAGACTTGCGGGCTGGTTTCACTTACCTGATCGCGGCGATCATGGCCAGCGGCAAATCCACAATCCACGGCATCGGCCACATCACCCGGGGATACGAAAACCTGGAAGCCGGCCTGCGCAGCCTGGGGGCGCGGATAGAAGCAGTGGGTTAAAATGCCATGGAAGCAATCGCGGTTCCATAACCTTTGCATGTCGGAGATTGCTTCGTCGGCCTTAGGCCTCCTCGCAAAGACGGGAAAGGTGCGTAATGGTCAGCAAAGAACTCATTGAGATACTGCGGTGCCCAAACTGTGTTCAAGAAAAGACCGGGGAACTAGAATTCTACAAAGACGCCTGGTTTATATGCAACGAATGTGGGAGGAAGTATCCCATTGTGGATGATATCCCTGTGATGCTCATCGATGTCGGGGACAAATTCATCGAAACGCCGAAAGAGCAACTCGAGGTTCCACCGCCGAGAAGCGCTGCAGATTAAGACCACAATTGAGGGTTTAGTGACGGGAGATTACTAACACAAACCCAGTAATGCCTGCGTTATCATTTTGAGAGCAATGCAGCCAACACTTCGCCTAACCAACGGCTTTGACATCCCGCAAATGGGGTTTGGCACCTACGGCTTGCGTTCAGCCACGCAGGCTATCTTGCATGCATTGAAGACAGGTTACCGTCACCTCGATACTGCCGACATCTATGACACACACGAAAACGTGGGCGAGGCTATCCAAAAAGGCGGGATCCCGCGTGAAGAAATCTACATAACAACCAAGCTGTGGAGCCACAGTGTGTTGCGAGAGCGGGTGGCGCCTTCGGTGGATCGATTCCTGTCCGAACTCCAAACCGAATACATCGATTTGTTGTTGATCCATTGGCCGGGCAACACTCCAGCCGCAGAGACCCTGGCGGCCATGGATGAAGCCCGGAAGGCGGGTAAGGTTAAATCCATCGGAGTCTCGAATTTCGATGCTGAATTGATGCAGGAAGTCATCGACACCGGTTTTCCGATAGTAAATAATCAGATCGAATACAACCTCAATCATCACCCTCAGGACGTTCTCGATTTCTGCAACCGGCATAAAGTGACCGTGACTGCCTATTCACCGCTCGAACGTGGGGATCGAGAGCAGGAGCACTTCCTTTCCCAGTTAGTGAAAGAGTACTCGGTCACACGCGAAGAAGTGCTGCTGCGCTGGCTGATGCAGAAAGGCATGATCGTGATCCCGCGATCGTCAAACACCAGCCACATCGAAAGCAATTACCATGCACTGGAGTGGGAATTGGATAAGGCTGATGTAAGCAAGTTGGACGAAGCCGATTGACAATGCCCAACCGCCTCGCCCAATCGAATTCGCCCTATTTGCTGCAACATAAAGACAATCCCGTTGACTGGTACCCCTGGGGGCCTGAGGCGCTAAGCCGAGCCAAAACCGAAAACAAGCCCATCTTTCTGAGCATTGGATATGCGGCGTGCCATTGGTGTCACGTGATGGCCCACGAATCCTTTGAGGATCCAGCGACCGCGGCCTACATGAACGAGCATTTCGTCACCATTAAGGTCGACCGCGAAGAGCGACCTGATATCGACGGCATCTACATGGAAGCGGTGGTTTCCTTGACGGGATCAGGCGGATGGCCGATGAGCGTATTCCTTACCCCCGACGGGGAGCCGTTTTTGGGCGGCACCTATTTCCCGCCGTCACCCAGGCACGGGCTGCCATCTTTCAAACAGCTGCTCGAGCATGTCGAAAGGCTGTGGCGCGAGGAACGCGGGAAAGTTTTAGAAGCGGGGAAGGCTTTACAGGATCAAATAAAGACGTCCAATGTCCAAAGTCCAATGTCAGAAGGGACGCTGGATAAAAAGAATCTCGACAACGCGGTGATGGCGTTAGCGCAAGCCTATGATTGGCAAGACGGCGGCTGGGGCCGGGCGCCGAAGTTCCCCCAACCAATGACTATCGATTTCCTGCTCGGCCGCGCCACCCAGGACGACAAGTTGGCGCTGGACATGGCTAAGCACGCACTGGCTGCTATGGCGCGCGGGGGAATGTATGACGTGCTCGGCGGGGGATTCTCGCGCTACAGCGTGGACGACATCTGGCTGGTTCCCCACTTCGAGAAAATGCTTTACGACAACGCGCAACTCGCCAGGGCCTATCTGCATGGATACCTTGTCACCAAAGATGAGAAGTTCCGTGAGGTTAGCGAGCGCACCCTGGATTTCGTCCATCGCGAGCTGCGCAACGAGGGTGGCGGCTTCCTCAGCAGCCTGGACGCAGATTCCGAAGGTGAGGAGGGAAAATTCTATGTGTGGTCGTTGGAGGAGGTTGAAAAGGAGATAAGAGAACCGGAGATTAGAGATTTGTTTGTTGCGGCGTTTGGGGTTACACAAGAAGGGAATTTTGGAGGTAAAAATATCCTGCAGCGTACCAAATCAGATGATGAACTTGCGAGCCAATTCGACCTTGAACCTTCAACATTAAACGAACGCCTTGAGGCTGCTCGCGCCACCCTGCTCTCAGCCCGTACCCGCCGAATACGCCCAGGTACCGACGACAAGGTCCTGACATCCTGGAACGCACTGATGCTGATCGCGTTCGCAGAGGCCGGGCGATATTTGAAACGCCCGGACTATATCGAGATTGCTCGTCGCAATGCTGATTTCCTGCTTGGCGATCTGCACCCCGGCGACCGCCTGCTGCGCTCTTGGCGGGCTGGCCGCGCTGAGCACAACGCCTATCTGGAAGATTATGCAGCCCTGATACTTGGGCTGCTTGCGCTGTACCAAAGCGATCCGGAGCCTCGATGGTATGCAGAAGCCGAGAAGCTGGCCGCTGAGATGCTCGAACACTTCAGCGATCCGGCTGGCGGATTCTTCGACACGCGCGATGATCACGAAGAACTCATCACCCGCCCCAAAGATCTGCAGGACAACGCGACGCCCAGCGGGAACGCGCTTGCCTCCACAGCCTTGCTGCAACTGGCTGCGTTCAGCGGCAACGGCGACTGGCTAGACCTGGCCGAAGGCATGCTGGCAAGCATCCAGGC
>DATDRZ010000097.1:0-51641 GCA_035291465.1 Anaerolineales bacterium | reverse complement strand
GTCGCGTAGGCATACCGTGTTCGTTCATATCTTCCAGCGGAATCGCAATTCCAACTTGGAATGGATAATCCGGGTGTCCGGCGATTTCTCTCAGGCCCTGGTTAAATCTTATGAACATCAGAGAGTTATTCATGCGACCTGTAGCGATTGCCCACTTTTCCACAATCTTCATCTCATTTTTGGGAGGATATTTCTTCGCAAAAAGTTTCATTTTCATCTCCGTCCCCAACTACAACTTGAGCATAGGAATCTTGATTCCGTGTTTCTTGGCTGCGGCGATGGCCTCTTCGTAGCCGGCGTCGGCGTGGCGCACAATGCCCATGCCGGGATCGGTGGTGAGCACGCGCTGGATGCGGACGGCGGCTTCGGGGGTGCCATCGGCCACGATGACCTGACCGGCGTGCTGGCTAAAACCGATGCCCACACCACCGCCATGATGGAAGGAAACCCAGGTGGCGCCGCCCACGGCATTGATCAGTGCGTTGAGGATAGGCCAATCGCTCACCGCATCGGTTCCATCCTTCATCCCCTCTGTTTCACGATTGGGTGAAGCCACCGAACCCGAGTCGAGATGATCGCGGCCGATAACGATGGGCGCACTCAGTTCGCCGCTGGCGACCATTTCGTTGAAACGCAGGCCGGCCTGCGCTCGCTCGCCGTAGCCCAGCCAGCAGATGCGTGCAGGTAGACCCTGAAAAGGGATCCGCTCACGGGCAATCTTCAGCCAGCGTTGGAGGTGTTCATCATGGGGAAATAGTTCTGCGATGGCAGCATCGGTCTTATAAATATCTTCTGGATCGCCGGAGAGCGCCACCCAGCGAAAAGGACCTTTGCCTTCGCAGAACAGCGGGCGTATATAGGCAGGCACAAAGCCGGGAAAATCGAAAGCGTTCTTGACCCCAAAATCGAAGGCGCGTTGGCGCAGATTATTGCCGTAATCGAAGACCTCGCTGCCCTTTTTCTGGAAGCCGAGCATGGCTTCCACATGGCGCGCCATGGATTCTTGCGAACGGCGCTCGTATTCTCGCGGGTCCTCAAGCTTGAGCGCCTCGGCTTCCCGCAGCGTCATTTTCGCCGGGATGTAAGCAAGCAAATCGTGCGCAGGGGTCTGGTCCGTGACTGCGTCGGGCACCACGCCGCGAATCAGCAATTCGGGGAAGATTTCCGCGGCGTTGCCGATCAAGCCGATTGACCTCGGCTCCTGCTTATCGATCTGTTCTCCGACCATGGTCATGGCTTCTTCGAGCGTATCCACCACGGCGTCGACATAACCGATCTCCAGGCGGCGTTTGGCGCGTGCGGGATCCACTTCCACGATCAAGCCTACGCCCTCGTTCATGGTGATGGCCAGCGGTTGGGCACCACCCATGCCGCCAAGACCCGCTGTGAGCACAAATTTGCCTTTGAGCGAAGACCAGCCGCGCTGTCTGGCCAATGAACCGAGGGTTTCGTATGTACCTTGCAAGATTCCCTGGGTTCCGATGTAAATCCAGGAACCCGCGGTCATCTGACCGTACATCATTAGACCCTTGGCAGCCAGGTCGTCGAAATGAGTTTGAGTTGCCCAATGAGGCACCAGGTTTGAATTCGCGATCAGCACGCGAGGAGCGTCTGTGTGGGTGCGGAAAACGGCCACCGGTTTACCTGATTGCACCAACAGCGTCTCATCCGGCTCGAGTTGGCGCAATGAATCCAGAATGGCATCGAGGGCTTCCCAGGAACGGGCCGCCTGGCCGCGGCCGCCATAGACCACCAGGTCTTCTGGGCGCTCGGCGACCTCGGGGTCCAGGTTGTTTTGGATCATGCGGTAAGGGGCTTCGATGAGCCAATTCTTGCAGGTGAGCTTGGCGCCGCGCGGCGCGCGGACCACGCGTGAGTTAGCCATTGCCATCCTCGTGTTCGACTCCATAATCCAGCAGCAGCATTGGATCCACAAGACGGAAGGTTTCACTGTTACGCCAGCGCCGATACTCAGCCTTCCCCTCTTCCGTCGCCTGCGTATCGTAATAGTTCATTTCCAATAAGCGAATGCCGGAAGCACCGATGCGTGTTTCAAAGTGTAGATGAGGTTCAACGATAAAATACTCGTCGCCAGTGTTTCCTACCCGACCAATCTCCTGACCGCAATCTATCGGCTCGGATAGAACAAAAGGAGCGAATTCCTGCATATGGGCATAAAGGAGATATATCGATTCGCCTTCCCCCACGTTGAATAGTCCAGCAATATCAACGGGCAACTGAGACGATGGAGTTTCGATGATCAAATAGTTGCCATAGGTTTCTGCGAAGCCCATGGCGGCTACATATCCATCGAACACGGATTGGATAGGTGTGCCATTGATGTGACCACCAACACCACCTTCGTCGTTGCGCTGGTAATAGGCGATGTCGAGCCCATGGTGGCCACCGTCCCAGTCGGTGGTACCTTGCGGTGGGGTGAAACCCTGGCTGATATAACCTTTCAAAGCCCGAAAGGAGTGATCTGCTAGAGGCGAGCAAAGCGAGGAGACTGGAATCTGAGTTTCAGTAGGTGACGGGGTTGCCGCAAAGGTAGCCGAAGGCTGCTGGCTCGGGGTGATGGACGGCAGGTCCGTCGGGGTTGGTGTTGGGGCGGCTTGCGCGGTGCACGCCACGAGTAAACTTGCCGCTAGACAAGTAACAAAAACGTGCTTCACGCGGCAATTCTAACGCTGAACAGCCACCTGATGCCGGTGATATCATTAGCGGCAATATCCAGATCGTCACTGCGATTAAAATTAGGGCAGGTCCCAACCGGTGTTGGGGATTGCTTCGGGCGCTACGCGCCCTCGCAAAGACGCAATTAGACGGAGCTTAGATGAGGAAAATCAGTGTAATCGGCGTCGGTTACGTGGGCCTGGTGACTGCAGCCTGTTTCAGCGACCTGGGCAATACGGTCATTGCCCTGGATGTCGACGAAAAGCGTATCGCCGGTCTCAAGCGCGGCGAGATGCCCATTTACGAACCGGGCCTAAAGGAATTAGTGCAGCGCAATGTGAACGCCGGCCGCCTGGTTTTCACCACATCCTACCAAGATGCGCTGAAAGACTCTGAGTTCGTGTTCATTTGCGTCGGCACACCTTCGGCAGTGGATGGGGACGCCGATCTGAAATACGTGGAAGCTGCCGCCAAGTCCATCGCCGAGAACATGCAGGCGCCGTTGATCGTGATCAACAAGTCTACGGTGCCCGTGGGCACCGGCGACTGGGTGGCCGAGATCATCACTGAGGCGCAGTCCAAGCCCATCGACTTTTGGGTCGTTTCCTGCCCTGAATTCCTGCGTGAAGGCTCGGCGATCGCCGATTTCATGAGCCCACATCGGACCGTGCTGGGTTCGTTGCATCGTGAGGCTGCAGACAAGGTGGCCCAACTCCACTTACCATTGCGAGCCCCGATCGTGATCACCGACCTGCGCACAGCCGAGATGATCAAATACGCGTCCAATGCCTTCCTGGCAACCAAAATCTCATTCATCAATGAAATTGCAGACATCTGCGAATCCTTGGGCGCCGACGTAAAGGAGGTTGCGGCCGGAATGGGCTTCGACCCCCGCATTGGCAAGCATTTCCTTGAAGCGGGTCTAGGTTATGGAGGCTCCTGCTTTCCAAAGGATGTGAAGGCGTTGGCCTTCATGGCTGAGGAGATGGGGCACGAACCGCGCGTCCTCAATTCCGTGATGACCGTAAACAGCTTGCGCCGCGGCATGATGGTCAACCGGTTGAAGAACATGGCCGGCGACCTGAATGGCAAGACTATCGGGCTGCTTGGCCTGGCCTTCAAATGGAACACCGACGATATGCGCGATGCGCCATCCGTGGATATCGCCGAAGCCCTGTCGAAGGAAGGCGCCAGAGTGCGCGCCTTCGATCCTGTCGCCATGGACGCCGCCAAAGAAATTCTGCCGAAAGTTGAAATGGCCAAAGATGCCTATGAACTGGCTGAGGGCGCTGACGCCCTGATCGTAGTCACCGAATGGAATGAGTTCAAGAATCTCGATTTAGAGCGCCTGCGCGACAGCATGCGCCAGCCCCTGATCCTGGATGGCCGCAACATCTACCTGCCGGAACAGATGCGAAGACTTGGATTTACTTATCAAGGCATCGGCCGCGGATACAACGGCATCAAAACGGAAATCGAAGTTCGGCCCAATGCCGCCTGAAATCAAAACCGAAAAACCGCCGATCTGCGATTACGAAGGATCGGATTACCAACAACGCTTTTGGGAAGGGGGTAACCGGCAGTACGAAGATCAAGTAGAAGCCATCGCCATCAAGCGTTTGCTGCCAAAGAGCGGCGAGCTACTGTTGGAGATCGGCGCGGGGGCCGGGCGCAACACACCACGCTATGCGGGATTCGAGCGTGTCGTCTTGCTGGATTACTCGATGACGCAATTGGAGCAAGCCCGGCAACGATTAGGGGCCAGTGACCGCTATGTCTACGTGGCCGCAGATGTATACAAAATGCCGTTCGTGGATGGCTTGTTCGATGCGACTACTATGATCCGCGTCATCCACCATATGGCGGACGCGCCCAAAGCGCTTCAGCAAATCCGCCAGGTGATGCAGCCGGATGGCCATTTCATCTTAGAGTACGCCAACAAGCGAAACCTCAAAGCGATCTTCCGTTATTGGTTCCGAAAACAAAAGTGGAGCCCTTTTGCTGAGACGCCTGTGGAGTTCGTTCCACTCAATTTCGATTTTCACCCGAAAGCGATGAGCGGCTGGCTTCGAGATGCCGGCTTTGCCATCGAACGTCAGCTTACGGTATCCCATTTCCGCATGGATTGGGCCAAGCGGCGGCTTCCGCTGAAGTTGTTGGTAGGCATGGATGCATTGCTGCAACCCACAGGTGCGCTTTGGCAATACACGCCCAGTGTGTTCTTACGCACACGGGCGACAGGAGCCACGCGGCGGGCGACCAATGGGGCTTTCTTTAAATGCCCGGAATGTGGGACCAATTTGCCAAAAGAAGAACGAAATCAAATCGTCTGCCCAGTCTGTAGGCGTCACTGGGGGATAATGAACGGAATTTACAACTTCAAAGAAGAGCTAAAGAACTAGTTAGTCTGGTTTTCAAGCTCATATTCGATGAGATTTGCAAATACAGAATAGGGTTGGGCGCCCACCACACGAATGCCGTTCACAAAGAAGGTGGGCGTGGCATTTACCCCCAACTGAACGGCTAGATCATAGTCGGCCTGAACCAAGTCGGTATAGCGACCTTCTTCATAACAGGCGCTAAATGTCGCGGCATCCATACCTAATTCGTCGGCGTAAGCCAGGTAGGCCTCATCGCCTAGCTCCATGCGGCCACTAAACAACAGATCGTGGTATTCCCAGAACATGCCCTGCTCCTGGGCGCATTGCGCTGCCAGGGCTGCCGGAAGAGCCTGCGCGTGGATCCGAGTCAAGGGAAAGTCCTTATACACATAGCGGATTTGGTCCCCAAAGTCTTCAAGCAACAAGGGGTACGTCTCCAGGACATGCCTTTGACAATAGGGGCATTGAAAGTCCGCAAACTCGATAATGGTGATGGGCGCGTCCTCGGTACCCAGGACGGGATCATTGCGGTCAATGGGGATGTCGACTCGCTGGGTTCCATTATCCTCGGCTTCTACGGCAGGAGCGGAGGTCGGCTGGCTGCTAATGGCGGCAACAGGAATACTGGTTGGCGCAACCTCACCCAGGCCAAGAAGATAGGCTGCGCGGCCGTAAACAAAATAACCAATCGCCAAGCCCAGAATGAAAGCAACAGGAATAAACGCGGCATAAATGTGATGGCGTTTTACCTGAAAGTTCACCACCTCATCACTTGGTTTGGTTCTTTTATTGCTGCGAGTCGAGCGCTTAATTGTCTTTTTGGTTGCGGGCATGGCCGGCATTATATCCGACCGTGCAACTTATAATGCCGGGATGAATTACGATGAATTGCCAGGCGTGAAACTGGAGTTCGCCGTTCCTGTGATGAACGCGGCGGGAAGTCTGGGCTTTGCCCCGGATCCGCGTAGTGAGCTTTCATTAGCCAATTTCGGCGCGTTCGTGACCAACCCCATCAGTGCGCGCGCTCGGCGGGTAGCAAGCCCGCCCAGGTTGCTTTCCTTTCCAGGTGGGGTGCTGTTCCATACCGGCCATCCGAATCCAGGGGTTAGCGGCGCGGTCAAGCAGTATGCCGCTGCCTGGGCGCGGGCGACGGTGCCTGTGATCGTGCATCTGTTGCCCGGGAAACCGGAGGAGTTGCGAAAGGCAGTTTTAAGATACGAGGAACTGGAAAATGTGATGGCGATCGAGCTGGGCATTGGAGCAGATAGTTCGACGAATTTGGTGATGGATCTCTTTCAAGCAGCCATGGGCGAAAGGCCGCTGATCGCCCAACTTCCTCTACCGCGGGCACTGGACTTGGCCGAATCTGCAATAGAGGCGGGCGCGTCAGCCATCAGCCTGGGACCGCCGCGGGGCGCGCTGGCTGATCCCGACGGAAAGATGGTGAGCGGGCGACTTTTTGGACCTGCAATCTTCCCTCAAGCGCTGGAGGTCGTGCGCCACTGTTCGGGCGCGGGATATGCAGTAATCGGTGCAGGCGGAGTCGAGCGTGAGTTTCAAATTGAAGCCATGCTTGCAGCCGGGGCCCTTGCCGTGCAGATGGATATAGCGTTATGGAAAGGAAATAGCAGCAACTTGTAACTGGTGATTGTTATTGGTTAGTGGTTTTTTTCCAGCCAAATCGTAACAGGTCCATCGTTGTTGATCTCCACCAGCATGTGAGCGCCAAAGCGGCCGGTCTGCGTTGATATGCCCCGCACGGCCAACAATTCGGCAAATTTCAGCACCATGGGTTCGGCGACCTCCGCAGCCGCGGCCCCCACGAAGGAGGGGCGCCGGCCTTTTGCCGTGTCGGCGAACAGAGTGAACTGCGAGACAACTAAAGCCGCGCCGCCCACATCCAGCAATGAAAGATTCATCTTTCCTTGCGCATCTTCAAAGATGCGCAGGTTGGCGACTTTCTCAACCAGAGTTTGGACTTGGGATTCCTCATCGCCTTGCCCAACGCCAAGCAGCACAACCACCCCGCGATCAATGGCAGCAACTTCTTTGCCATCGACCTTTACCGCCGCAGAACTGACTCGTTGAACCAGGGCGCGCATAGACGATAGCGCGCAGTATATCATCGCGACGCATCCGGTCATCCAGCCGTATAATGCCCCCGTGTCACCTCCCTTTTTATCCATAATTATTCCTGCATACAACGAAGAAGGCCGGCTGCCATCCACCTTGCAGCAAATTGAAGACTATTTAAAATCCCAGGATTTTTCCAGCGAAGTGCTGGTCATAGAAAATGGCAGCCAGGACAAGACCTTCGATGTGGCGCAGGATTTTGCAAAAAATCATAAGGATTTCAGCGTTCAGCGCACCGCAGATCGCGGCAAAGGGTTAGCAGTGCGCAAGGGGATGATGGCTGCGAAGGGCGAATATCGCATGATGCTGGATGCAGACCTCTCGATGCCAGTGGGCCAAATCAGCCGCTTTTTACCTCCGGCGCAGCCAGAGGCAGACATTGTGATTGCCTCACGTGAGGCGCCAGGCGCAGTACGCTACAACGAGCCAGGCTACCGGCATATCGGCGGTCGCGTGATCAACACCATGATCCGGGTGATGGCGCTGCCGGGTTTGCAGGACACGCAGTGCGGCTTTAAGTGTTTTCGCGCTAAGGCGGCGGAAGATTTATTCTCAATTCAAACTATTATGGGGTGGGCCTTCGATGTGGAGATCCTGTACATTGCCCGGTTGCGCGGATATTCTATTGTGGAACTCCCCATTCCCTGGTATTTCCACGAACAAAGCCGCCTGCGACCCGTGTATGACGCGCTCCATATTTTCTTCGACCTCCTCCGAATTCGAATCAATGCCCGCCGGGGGCTCTATGGCCGAGCGTCTTGATCCGATCTGGCCGACGCTGGAATTCGAGATCGAACTGTGGGGCCAAGGCGTGTTGAGGTTGGCCGGAATCGACGAAGTTGGCCGCGGCGCCCTGGCCGGGCCGGTTTACGCGGCGGCGGTCATCCTCCCAGCACGGGAATCAATCCGTGAGGAACTGGCCGGTGTGCGCGATTCCAAGCAGATGACGCCCGAGGAAAGGGAGGAGTGGGCGCCGTTGATCAGGCAGAAGGCGGTTTCGTGCAGCGTGGGTTGGGCAAGCTGCAAGGAGATCGATCGCTGGGGCATTCTCCCGTGCACTTTACTGGCGGCACGCCGGGCACTCCAGTCTCTGCCCTGGCTACCTGAGCATTTACTGCTTGATTACATCAAGCTCGAAAAAGTGGATCTGCCACAAACGGCCATGACCGGCGGTGATGCGCGCTGCCTGAGTATTGCCGCGGCATCCGTCATTGCCAAGGTGGCGCGGGATGCTCAGCTTCGCAAGCTGGACATCCGATTTCCAGACTATGGCTTCGCCTCGCATAAGGGGTACGCCACCGAGGAACACATCCAGGCGATCAGCAAGTATGGGCCCTGCCCGCAGCACCGCCTGAGCTTTGCCCCAATGCGTCCGCAATGAAACTGCGGGCCGCAATGAAACTGCGGGCCGCAATGAGAGACGGGCGGCGATGAGGCGGATGGCAATCCCTTTCGCACTTGCGATTGTTGCCAGCTCGTGCGTTCAACCGCAGGTGGCCACATCCGCCATAGATCCCCCGCCCGCGACTATCCAGGTAACGCGGTCAGCCTCGCCACAAATACCTTTAGCGGAAACCTCAGATCCGAATGAACAAAATATTCAGCGAACGCCGCCGCAATACGATCTAGCGGTTCTCTTCGATTACTCAGAACACAGTCTGCAAGTACACGAACGAGTTACCTTCTGGAACGACAGTAGCGATTCCATCGCCGAACTGCAGTTGGTTGTTGAAGCCCACCGCTCGGGCGCAGGTTTTTTCCTCACTGACCTGCGGGTCAACGAAGAAACGCAAACTGGCGAATACGAATTGTCCGATGGGATACTTCATATTCCCGTGCTCGATCCGCTCGCCCCGGGCGAGACGGTGCGACTTGAAATTGAATATGAGCTTGTCTTGCCAGCGGGCGCGGGTACCTTGACCTGGACGGATAGGCAGGTGAACTTCATCGACTGGTATCCCTATTTTCCGCCATATCTCAATGGTCAAGGCTGGCTCGTGCACCAACCTGCTGCAGTTGGCGAACACTCGGTTTTCGAGAGCGCAAATTTCAGGGTGAACATCGAGGTGTTCAACGCGCCGGCCAGCTTGCAGATTGCGGCCCCCGCACCCAGAGAAGGCAGCGGCGCGACATTCGATTACGAATTGCGAAATGCGCGGCGGTTCGCCTGGTCTGCCAGCGGCCAATATGAGGTGCTGGAAACTGAGTTCGAAGAGGTGCCTGTTTCCATCTATTACTTCAGCGAACATCGCGATGCAGCGAAAGCCTCACTGGCAACGGCAAAACAAGCCCTAGAGACCTATTCGGCGCTGTTCGGCGCATACCCGTACGAAAGCCTGGCCATTGTGGACGCTCAGTTCTTCGATGGGATGGAATCGGATGCGATCTTTTTCCTAGATCGGAGTTATTTTCTTGAATACAATTACAGCCCGCGCAACTATCTCACCGCGCTTACCGCGCACGAAGTAGCGCACAATTGGTGGTTCGGGCAGGTGGGCAATGACCAGGCTTTGGAGCCCTGGCTGGATGAGGCGTTGTGTATCTATTCCGAGTCGCTTTACTACGAAAACACCTATCCGGAGATGACGGACTGGTGGTGGGAATTCAGGATAGACCGCTTTCGCCCAACAGGATCTGTCAACAGCACGATCTTTGACCATGCGAGCTTCGACCCTTACGTGCAGGCAGTTTATATGCGCGGGGCGCAATTCATCCAGAGGCTGCGCAACGCGATGGGCGACGCGGCGTTTTTCGAATTTCTACGAGCTTATGCTTCAGCAGGTTCGGGAAAAATCGTTTCTGCACATGATTTATTCCGCTTGATGAAATACTACGGTTCAACAAATCTTGAACCGATCATTACCGAATTCTTCGGCGCGCAGTAACGCCTGTCATTTATACAATCCCTGCTCTCGAATAAACTCGAATACTGCGCCGGGCAGATAGAAACGGTAATGCCCGCCATTGCGCACGCGCTCGCGGATTTCACTGGATGAAATCTCCAAAAGCGGAGCGTCTACAAATTCCAGTTTGGCGGTAAGGCCTGGCAGCGAGCGCTCCAGATCATCAAGATCGATACGCGTGCGCGGGCGGCGCATGACACCGATCCCTGAGCAGGCCGTGATGAACTCTTGCGGGCGGTTCCAATTGGGCAAATCACGAAGTGAATCGCCTCCAATCAGATAGACCAGCCCTTTGCCTCCATGTTCCTTGGCCAGTAGCTTCATCGTGTCTGCTGCATAGTGCGGACCAGGACGGTCGATTTCCACACGCGACAACTCAAAGATGTCCTGGCTTTTGATAGCAGCTGCGACCATAGCCAGGCGATCCGCAACAGGAGTGAGCTGGCGACCGCGCTTGTGCGGAGGATCTGCCGTGAGTACAAAGAGCACCCTCTCCAACTCCAGTTGCGATTGAGCTTCAGCTGCCAAAATAAGATGACCAAGGTGCAGCGGATCGAAAGTGCCGCCGAACACCCCGAACCGTGCAGCTTCGCTCATTCCTGCCACTCCAATTCGTACTCGCCGATCTTGACCGTGTCGCCAGCCTTTACACCCGCCTCGCGTAAAGCCACGTCCACGCCGAGATGCTGAAGCATGCGCTGGAAACGGCGCACAGATTGATCGTGCTCCCAGTAGGTCATGGCAGCGGCGCGCTCCAAGCTGGCGCCGCGCAAACGCCAGTCGGCTCCATCGCGCTCCACGTGAAACTCGCGCGGGTCAGCCTCCGGTCGATACACTGGCAGCTCTTCCACCTTTGTCTGTTCGGGCAACGCGGCCAGTTCGCGGGCCGCGCTGGCCAGTAAGGCGCGCACATCTTTGCCGGTGGCAGCGGAAATCGCCATAGCCGAGTAACCCTCTTTCTTCAGCGCTTTCTCGATTTGCGGCCAGCGCTCCTGGACATCAGGCAGATCCATTTTGTTCAAGGCCACGATCTGCGGCTTGGCCGCAAGATGGGGGTCGAACAGGGCAAGTTCGCTGTTTATTTGCGCAAAATCCGCCAGGGGGTCTTCTGAGAGACCGTCCAGGAGATGGATGAGCACACGAGTGCGTTGGATGTGGCGAAGGAAATCGTGGCCCAGGCCTTTGCCCGCATGAGCGCCTTCGATCAGGCCAGGTATGTCTGCCAGAACCAGGCTGGTTTCACCGTCCAGCGCCGCAACGCCGAGATTGGGTTGCAGGGTCGTGAAGGGGTAGTTGGCAATCTTAGGCATGGCCCTGGTGAGCGCGGCCAATAAGGTGGATTTCCCTGCATTAGGCACGCCAACGATGGCGACATCCGCGATCAACTTTAGTTCCAGGCGAAGGACATTTTCCTCACTCGGCTCGCCCTTCTCAGCGATACGCGGCGCCTGGTTGCGCGAGTTAGCGAAATGCTGGTTGCCGCGGCCTCCCCGACCGCCTTTGGCAACTTGCAAGATCTGGCCTGCCTCGGTCAAATCTCCGATGATTTCGGAAGTGTCGGCGTTATAGATCAAGGTCCCGGGGGGCACCTTCAAAATAAGGTCCTCTGCGCCTTTTCCACTGCGTTGGCTTGGACCGCCGGGTTTGCCGTCGGCGGCAAGGAATTTCTTTTTGAATCGAAAGGTGTGCAGCGTGCGCATCGATGGATCCACCTTAAGGATCACGGAGCCGCCGCGGCCGCCGTCGCCGCCATCCGGCCCGCCGCGCGGTACGTAAAGTTCGCGACGAAAATGGACCATTCCATTGCCACCCTTGCCGGAACGAACGGTGATCACTACTTCATCGAGAAATTGGGATTCGGGCATAAGACATCTGAAACCGATTATAGAGGATATGTTTTGCGAGCTTGGAGATTGCTTCGACTCGCAAACACGGCCGCTCGCAATCCAGGGGTTCATCGTAGATGAACCCCTAGTTTGCACCTCACTTGTGAAACCATTGTACGCGTTTGCACAAACAAGAGACTAGTGATACATTAAAGCCGTATCGCCTCGACCCTCAGGAGAGAAGGAAGATGGCAAAACAAATCCCCGATATCGTCATCGGTCGGTTACCTGTTTACCTGCGCGCCCTGCTCCAGATGAGCCAGGAAGGCCGCCAGGTGACCAGCTCGCAGGAACTCGGTGAGCGCCTGGGTATTTCCGCCGCCCAGATCCGCAAAGACCTGTCGCAGTTCGGCGAGTTCGGCAAGCAGGGGACAGGCTACAACATCGAATTCCTGGCAAACCAGGTCAAAGAAATCCTGAACGTCAATCGCGTGTGGGACATCGCCATTGTGGGCGCCGGCGACATCGGACGCGCCCTGGCAGGCTACAACGGGTTCAGCGAGCGCGGCTTTCGCATCCAGATGATCTTCGACAACAAACCGGAATTGATAGGCACGCAGTCCGGGCCGTTTACCATCAAAGATTCCCGCACAATGAAAGAGGAGATCCAGGCCGCAGGGATCAAAATGGCGATGATCGCCGTGCCGGCGACCCAGGCCCAAGCGGTAACGGATCAGTTAGTGGAAGCAGGAGTCAAGGCGATTTTGAGTTACGCGCCGGTGAATCTAAATGTGCCGCCTGGCGTGCATGTACAGAATATCGACCCGTCTATCCATTTGCAGAGGATGACATATTATTTGGAGTGAAGCCGGGGAGTAGAGATTGGCGATTAGAGATTAAACAATTCGTTAAGTTAGTGGTTACTGGTATTGGTAATTCGTAATTGATAAGTTGGAAGAGTACCCTGATTTATTATCTTTTAATCCGCTGCAAAGCGGGGGCGATGTTTAGCGCTTGACTTGCCCCCAGGGCAACACAGTTCATAGGGTCGTCAACCAGGTAAGTGGGCACGCCCAGCTTTTGAGTCATCAAGCGGTCCATGCCGCGCAGCAACGCGCCGCCGCCGCAGAGGGCGACGCCGCGATCGATGATGTCGGAGGCGAGCTCGGGCGGCGTTTTTTCAAGCACGCGGCGGATCATTTCGAAAACTTCGTCAAGGGTCGGCTGAACCGCCTCAACGACTTCGGAAGTGGTCAGCATCAACGGCCGCGGCAGGCCGCTGACCTGATCTTGCCCCTGAAGTTCGACGCTTTGCTCTTCATCCTGCGGAACGGCGGCGCCGACGCGCAGCTTGACCATCTCGGCGGTGCGCTGGCCAATGTGCAATCCATATTTACGGCGAACATAACCGGCAATGGCTTCGTCCTGATCCAGGCCGCCGACGCGCAGCGTTTCACCCGATACAACATCGTTCATGGCGATCACAGCTGCCTGAGTGCAGCCACCGCCCATGATCACCACCATATTGCCCGTGGGTGTGCCAACAGGAAGGTCAACACCGATGGCAGCAGCCACCGGCTGCGTCACCAGGTTGGCATCGCCGACTTGCAGCGCGGCTTCGTGCACCGCGCGGCGTTCCACACTGGTGATGCCGTGCGGATGGGTGATCATGATGCGCGGCTTAAAGATACGCACCGAGCCGCCGATCTTGCGCACCAGATGATCGAGTAAAAGTTCAGTCAGTTCATAGTAAGCCACGACGCCCTTCTGCAAGGGGCGGATGACTTCGATGGATTCTTCGAGGACGCGGCCAACCATGCCGAGGGCTTCTTCGCCCACCGCTACGATCTTCTGCTCTTCGATGTCGACGGCTACGATGGTGGGCTCTTGCAGCACGACCTGTCCGCCTTCAACGATGCGGATGAACATGGTGCCCAGGTCGATGCCCAATTCACGCGATAAGACGGCCATAGGGGAAGGATTTTATCCTAGATAGTCTGATAGTCGCATAGTCTTGTAGTCGAAAGCCTGAAAAGCAAATCGATCTGTTTGCTGAAAAAAGTCAAAATCAAACCACCCGTTCGCTCCGCTCATGGCAGGCTCCGACACGGAAGTACGAAGTTTTTTACCTTAGGAATTCCCCGTGTTTCCGTGTCTCCGTGGTTAATCTTTTGACTTTTTCAGAGAGCCTAGATATTTCGGTTTAGCTCACTTGCAACGTGTTCAACTTATTCGCTGGAGCCTTGAGGTGGGAGCTTGCCCTGGCGAGGGGACCGGCGAAGGCGCTGGGCCATTTCCAAACGCAAGGTTGATCGATGCAGGGCGGCCTCTGCGGCCAGATAAGCATCGGTGCCCGCCGGCAGGCCTTCTGCCAGACGCTGTTCGGCGCGGCGCTTGGCCTCCTCAGCGCGGGCGATATCGATCTCTTCCACGTTCTCGGCTGCGTCAGCCAGAATGGTAACTATCGTGGGCTGCACCTCGACCAGGCCGCCCGTGATGGTGAAGTCTTGTTCTTCACCACCCTGACGGACTTTCACAATTCCTATACGGATCGTGGAGAGCAGCGGCGCGTGGTTGGGAAGGATGCCCATCTCGCCGTCCGTGCCGGGGATGACAACGATGTCAACATCACCTTCAAACACGGTACGGTCTTGGGAGACTATCTCGCAACGAATGGGCATGATAACACTCCAATCTCCAATCTACAGTCTCAAAAGACTTGAGACCAGAGACGGGAGATTTCTATCCTTCCGCCAGCCTCTTTGCCTTTTCGACCGCTTCATCGATCCCGCCGACCATCATGAAAGCTTGCTCCGGCAGGTCGTCGTGCTTGCCATCGAGAATTTCGCGGAAACCGCGCACGGTTTCAGCCAGCGTCACGTAGCGGCCGGGGATGCCGGTGAACTGTTCGGCGACGAAGAAAGGCTGAGAGAAGAAGCGTTCCACCTTGCGCGCCCGAGCCACGATCAGTTTGTCATCTTCGCTCAATTCGTCGATACCCAGAATAGCGATGATGTCCTGAAGGTCTTTGTAGCGCTGCAACACACGCTGGATTTCGCGAGCCGTGCGGTAATGATCTTCCCCCACCACATTGGGGTCGAGAATACGCGAGGTGGAAGCCAACGGATCGACTGCGGGGTAGATGCCCTTGTCGGCAATGGAACGCTCAAGAGCAATGGTCGCATCCAGGTGGGTAAAAGTAGCCACAGGGGCCGGGTCCGAGTAGTCGTCAGCCGGAACATAGACAGCCTGCATCGAGGTAATGGAACCGGAGCGGGTGGAAGTGATTCGTTCCTGAAGCTGGCCCATCTCAGTGGCCAGAGTGGGCTGGTAGCCTACAGCGGACGGCATACGGCCAAGGAGGGCGGAAACTTCGGAGCCGGACATGCTGAAGCGGAAGATGTTGTCGATGAATAAAAGAACATCGCGGCCCTGATCGCGGAAGTATTCGGCCATGGTGAGAGCGGTGAGGGCAACGCGCAGGCGGCTGCCTGCGGGCTCGTTCATTTGGCCGTAAACCAGCACAGTGTCCTTAAGCACGCCGGATTCCACCATTTCGCGGTAGAGCTGAGTGCCCTCGCGAGTGCGCTCGCCGACGCCGGCGAAAACGGAATTGCCCTCGTGTTCCTTGGCAATGGAACGAATCAGCTCCATGATGATGACGGTTTTACCCACCCCAGCGCCGCCGAAGATGCCGGTCTTGCCACCCTTGGTAAAGGGGGCGATCAGGTCAATGACTTTGACACCAGTCTCGAACACCTCCACGCTGGTCGCCTGATCTTCGAAAGTAGGGGCAGGCCGATGGATGGGGTAGTAAGTGTCACTCTTCACTTCGCCGAGTCCGTCAATGGGATTGCCGAGCACATCGAACATGCGTCCCAGAGTGCTTGGCCCGACGGGAACGGTGATAGGTGCCCGCGTATTGACAATTTCCATGCCGCGGCGCAAACCTTCGGTGGCATCCAGCGCCACACCCCGCACCCGACCTTTGCCGAGGTGATTTTGGACTTCGAGCACCACAGGGTTCTGCCCGGGGCGCTGGATCTGCACAGCATCGTAAATCTCAGGCATATCGGTGGCGGGGAATTCGGCGTCCACGACGCCACCCAAAATCTGCACCACTTTTCCGTTAGCTTCAGCCATCATTCCTCCACGGACTAGCTGGCCTGCGCCAGGGCTTCGGCGCCACCGGCGATATCCAGCATTTCGTTGGTAATTCCTTGCTGGCGAACTTTGTTGTATTCCAGGGTCAGGGCGCCTGCCAGATCGCTGGCGTTGTCGGTGGCGTTCTTCATCGCCATCATGCGGGCGGCGTGCTCGCTGGCAATCGATTCGAGCAAAGCCTGGTAGGCCTGAAGCGCGGTAAAACGTGGCACAATCTGGTCGAGAATTTCATCCTGGCCAGGTTCATAAATATAAGCCGCCGAGGGTCCTTTGGTTCCCGCGCCAAATTCAGCTTGCACCAGCCCTTCTGGTGTCTCGAATTCCAAAGGTAAAAGCTTCTTCATCGTCGGGACCTGCCGGATCATGTTTACAAAATCGGTGTAGACCAGGTAAATCTCATCGGCACGACCCGCCAGGAATTCTTCGACGAGGATACGCCCGATGGGAGAGGCATCCGTAAATTGCGGCTCCGCGGGAAGATCGGTAAATTGAGCCATGACATTCAAGCCGCGGCGGTGAAGCAATTCGGACCCTTTCCGGCCGATGGGGATAAAGCGTACCGGAACCTGATAATTGCGAAAATGGCCCAGCGTGAAACGAAGGATATTCGTATTGTAGGGGCCGGCAAGGCCTCGGTCGCCGCTCACCATCACTACGATGACAGACTTGATTTCTTCACGTACAGAGAGCAGCGGATGCAAGGTGCCCCGTCCCGGTTGCCCGGCGATGTGCGTGAGCACCTGCCAGGCTTTCGTGGCGTAAGGGCGCGTGCGCTGCACGGCTTCCATGGCTTTCCGCACCCGGCTGGCGCTCACCGCTTGCAGGGCGCGAGTCACCTGGGCGATGTTCTTGACGCTGCGGATGCGGAGACGAATTTCGCGAGTATTAGCCATTTTATTAGTTGACAGTGAATAGTAGACAGTTGACAGATACTAGAAACATCATTTGCTTCTTTTAGCTTACCTGACTCTTTTTTTCATTTTTCACTGTCTACTGTTTTCTATCTTCTGTCTACTGTCATCTGTCTACTGTCGTCTATTTACGACCAGGTGCTGTTGAAATCTTCGATCGCGTTGCGGAGGTTTGCCTTCAACTCGTCGCTCAACGTTTTCTTTGTGCGAATTTCCTTGAGCAGATCGGCGTGTGAGGTGTCCATGTAGCGTAGTAGTGCGCCTTCCCATTCGGTCATGCGCTCGATTTCGATCTTATCGGCGAGGCCGCTGGTGCCCGCAAAAATGGCAACCACTTCGTGTTCAAGGGATACAGGCTTATATTGCGGCTGCTTGAGAATTTCCTGGAGCCGCTGGCCACGGTTGAGCTGCGCCTGCGTGGCCTTATCAAGACTGGAACCGAATTGCGCAAAGGCAGCCAGCTCGCGGAAGGAAGCCATGTCGAGACGCAGACCGCCGGCCACCTGCTTCATCGCCTTGGTCTGTGCATCGCCGCCGACTCGGGAAACTGAGAGACCGGCATTGATGGCGGGGCGGATGCCCGCATAGAACAGGTTGGCCTCCAAATAAATCTGACCGTCCGTGATCGAGATCACATTCGTGGGAACGTAAGCAGATACGTCGCCGAGCAGCGTTTCGATAATGGGTAATGCAGTCAGCGAACCACCGGAACCTGCGAGCTTAACCGCCTTGCCATCTTTCGCGGCGTGCTCGGCATCATGCTTCGCAAGCGGGCCGCCGTACACCTTCTTGTCGAGCGAGTCTTTCTCTGTAGCTGCGTCGCCTTTGAAATCTTTGGAAACGACCACGTATTTTGTGGCGAGGCGCGAGGCGCGCTCGAGCAGACGAGAGTGCAAATAGAATAGATCGCCCGGGTAAGCTTCGCGGCCCGGCGGGCGGCGCAGCAGCAAGGAAACCTGGCGATAAGCCCAAGCATGCTTGGAGAGATCGTCATACACGATCAGCGCATCGCGACCGGTTTCCATAAACTCTTCGCCGATGGCGCAGCCCGCGTAGGGGGCGATGTATTGCAGCGCGGCCGGTTCTTCGGCGGAGGCAATCACGACCACGGTGTGATCCATGGCGCCGTGTTCTTCCAGGATGGCGACGGTGCGGGCGATGCCGGCTTTCTTCTGGCCGATGGCCACATAAATACAGGTCAGGTCCTGGCCCTTTTGGTTGATGATCGTGTCGATGGCCAGAGCTGTTTTCCCTGTTTGGCGGTCACCAATAATCAGCTCGCGCTGGCCGCGGCCAACCGGGGTCAGGGCATCAATGGCTTTGATGCCGGTTTGCACCGGCGTGTCTACGTCTTTACGCTGTACGACGCCGGGGGCAATGCGCTCGATGGGGCGGTATCGATCGAAAGAGATAGGGCCTTTGCCATCCACCGGCTCGCCGAGGGCATTGACCACACGCCCGATCATGCCGTCGCCTACGGGCACTGAGGCGATGCGACCCGTGGAACGCACCATCATGCCTTCTTCTATGCCGGAGAACTCGCCCATGATAATGATGCCCACGCTGTCCTGTTCCAGGTTGAAGGCAATACCCATCACACCATTATCGAACTGGACCAGTTCCTGAGCCTGCACCTGGGCCAATCCAGATGCGCGGGCAATGCCATCCCCAGCTTCGGTAACGGTACCGACGTCGCGGACCTCGAATTCAGGCTTAAAACCCTCGATCTGCTTTTGGAGGCTGGAGGATATGTCTTTAATTAGGTCAGACATGAAGCGGGCTCCGTGGAAGAATTATTGGGGCGAAGCGATGAAGGCATGATAACTGAAAGCCCCTACATTGTCCAGTAATTCACAAACTATCTGAGAAAAACCGGGTTTCAGATTGCTTCGTCGGGCTTGGAGCGCAAGCCACTCCTCGCATCTGCGGAAGGAAAACCCTCCTTGATTTACAAAGCCCCCGGTGAAATCACAGAATCCCTGCCTTTTTTGCCTTCAGATGTCCGGGTAGGTATAATTGCCCTCTTGGGCACAGAAAGATGGGAAAGACGAAGAAAACCTCTTCGGCAATAAAGAAAAAGAAGAACCTCTCGTTGCAAGTCGATGCAGAAATCGAGGCGGTACGCGAACGGGTTTTTCGACGACGCGAATATCTGGATTTGCTCGAGACCGAGTTGACCAACACCCGCACCATCGTTCAGGAATTTACCCATCTTTATAACCAGCGCATCGGCCCCTTGGAAAAAGAACAAAGGCGCCTAAGCCGGCTTCTGGAGCAATGGTCGTTTGACTTAGCGCCACCAGCCAGTGGTTGGCAGGGTCGGGGAAAGCGGACTCAGCCGAAGCCAGGTCCCAACGGGCAACAGCACCAGCAAGAGCCTATGGAACAAAAGAAACGCTCACGGCCGGTCGATCCGGATTACGAGCGTAAGGTGCGTGATCTGTTCCGGCGTTTGGCCAAGAGATACCACCCGGATCTGACACAAGAAGGTGAAGACAAAAAGCAATTCGAAAAGATCATGGCGGAGATCAACCAGGCCTACATGGCTAAGGACTTAGAAACCTTGGAAGCACTTGCCCAAACTCATGGCTCCAGTCTAAACAGCGGTTCCAAGCTTCCGACAGCGGAATTGGCCCGGCTAAAGCTGGAGCTACGCCAACTGGACGCGATGATCTTCGAGATCGAGCAGACCATTCGCGAGCTGGATCTGTCGCCGGCCATGCAGATGCGCGGCGACGCCAATGACGGTCGACCACATCGGCGCGATATTTTGCGCGAAATGGAAGCGGATTATCTGGCGAAAATCGCTGACTTGCGAGAACAATTATTAGCGCTGGGGTTAGAAATCGAAGAAATGCACAAGCAAAACAAGTAGACAAGTAGACAAGAAAACTCAATGTGGCCAATGTCCTTGTTTACTTATTTACTTAAAGTAGCGTAAAGCCATTTTCAGCCGTTCTTCCAATTCTGCCGGAGCATCCCTGGGGATCGATTGGAGCGCGGCTTGAGATTCCACTACGGTGTAGCCAAGTCCGGTAAGCGCTTCCAGCAATTCGCTGTCACTGGTCTGCATTTGCATTGCCGACTCATCGCCTTCCATGAGGGGAATGCGATCGGCCAGATGCAACACGATTTTCTGCGCTGTCTTGGAGCCAACACCCGGAACTCTGCCGAGCACGGAACTCTGGCCGCCGAGCACCGCGGCGCGCAAGGCCGCCGGCGTCAAATTGGAAAGCAACGCCAGGGCGAGCCGCGGTCCGACACGATCGACGCCAAGCAAATTAACAAACAAATTGCGCGCTTCCATCGAGGAAAAACCATAAAGACTCAGCTCATTTTCGCGCACGACCAAATACGTATGCAGCGAAAGAACCTGGCTCACGTGAGCTTCCAACAACAGCGTTTTGGGTACAGAAACCTTGAAACCGACGCCCGAGATCTCCAGCGTCAGACTAGATTCATCGATGTAGGAGACACGGCCGGTAAGACTGGAAATCATGAAGCGCTCGCGATGGCTTGCTGGGTGCGGTGCGTATTCAAGTGGCAGATTGCGATGGCCAGCGCGTCGGCAGCGTCGTCCGGTTTCGGCAAATCGGGGAGGCGCAATAAAGTCTGCACCATAGATTGCATCTGGCGTTTGTCGGCCGCGCCGTAACCGCTCACCGCTTGCTTCACTTGGTTGGGATTGTAATCATAGCTGGGGATGCCGGCCTGCTGCAAGGCCAGCAACACCACGCCGCGCGCTTGGCCCACGCTCATCGCGGTGCGGACATTGCGCTGGAAGAAAAGCGATTCAACTGCCGCGCATTCCGGATTGTGTTTCTTCAAAAGTTTTTCGAGTTCTTTGTGGATCCTGGCCAAACGCTCACTGGCATTTTCGACGGGAGCCGTAAGAATAACGCCCCAATCAACAGCAGTCAGATTCCCGGCTTCATCACGGCGCACCAAGCCGTAGCCGGTCGTAGCGGTGCCGGGATCAATACCTATGGCTAGCATTTTAGCCACGCCAGCATAAGAATTAAGCCGCAGCGATCTTTTCTAAGGCAGCGTCGCTGATCTTAAGGTTGTAGGAGACATTCTGAACGTCATCGAGTTCTTCGAGACCTTCGATAACATTCATTACCTGGACGGATTCCTCAGGGCTGAGTTCGATTTCCTGATTGGCTTGCATGCGCAACCCGGCATCATCCATGGTAATCCCGGCATTCTTGAGCGCATCGCCGATACGCTTGTAAGCTTCCACCGGAGCGGTGATCTCCGCCTGACCGTTCTCGTACCAGACATCGTCGGCCCCGGCATTCGCTGCGATCTCAAAGATCTCGTCTTCGCTGCGGCTGCCTGCCTTGAAGGCAAAGAAGGCCACGCGTGTGAACTGCCAGGCCACCGAGCCACTTTCTCCCAGACCGCCGCCGTGGCGAGTGAGCAGGTGGCGGATATCGGAAACCGTGCGATTGCGGTTATCAGTCACGCAGTCGATGATCACGGCAACACCGTGAGGAGCAAAGCCTTCATAGGTGATCTGCTCCAAAGCGGCGCCCTCTTTGTCTTCTCCGGTGCCGCGCTTGATGGCCCGTTCGATATTGGCGGCAGGCATGCTCTCCGCTCTGGCTTTTTCGATGGCCAATCGCAGCGAAAAGTTCGTGTCGGGGTTGCCGCCGCCTTCCCGTGCGGCGATAGAGATCTCGCGCACCAGACGCGTAAATGCCTGGCCCTTCTTCGCATCGGTTGCCGCTTTCTTTCGTTTAATCGTAGACCACTTGCTATGACCGGACATGCATTCACCTGTATTGCAGGTAAAAATTATATCATCGCGAGATGTTCCTAGAACGCGTGCGACGCATCGGAAGTGTAGCAGTGAGTAGTGAATAGTAATCAGGAAACTCCAATCACTGTTCACTATTCACTACTCACTCAGGAGCCGTTATAATCGTCTTCCACGTCATCGGGGCGTGGCGCAGCCCGGTTAGCGCGCACCGTTCGGGACGGTGAGGTCGAAGGTTCAAATCCTTTCGCCCCGACTGATACCGCTTGTGAGTGTCCTATTCTCAGGCGTAAGAAGCCTGAAAACAATAACTGCAACCGCGCCTGTTCGTTCATAATCCATAGCCGTTATTGAGCACGAGAGGTGTCGAATGAAAAAGTCTTTTGTTCCAATCCTGATAAGCCTGTTGGCTGCTTCAGCTGCCTGCACTATCAATTTCAATTTCGCAACCCCGACAGGAGCACCCACCGTCACTGCTTCAGGTTTCCCGTGGCCCAACGAGCCAGGTACCTGCACACTTACAACCACGGGCTCGGTAACTCTCTATAATCGTCCCAGCACCGAATCGCAGATCTTTAGCGAAGTAGGGTCTGGCTTTAGCGCGGAGGTTGATGGACGCACCGTCGATGGCTGGGTGGGTTTTGATCCGGCCATTGCCCAGGCCGCTAACATCGGCGTCTTCCGCTTGCGCTGGGCGTTCTTCGATGACGTTTCACTTAGCGGCAACTGTATAGCCGTGCCCGAACTAGCCTGGGTACCGGAACCTGACCTCTGTTACACAATGCCAATGAGCAGTGTGAATGTCTACTCAAGCCCTGATACCTCTTCGTCAGTGCTGGCGACGTTGGAGGTCGAGGATTTTGCTGCGGTCACTGGTTACGCAAGTGATGGCTGGGCACAGGTAGATCTCGGTGCAGGCAATACTGGCCTGAGCGGGACAGGGTGGATGGAGCAGTCCGATCTGAACCTCAACGGCGACACTTACGACGAATTGCCTACGGTAAGTCCATAACCTGCTAAATACCAGAAAAGCCCATTGCAATTTAGTTGTTGCAATGGGGCTTTTCCTATGTACAATGCACCTGCTGAGCATACCTGATCAGCCACTTTGTACCGTCTTCGCACTCTTCTTTTAGGATCACCCCTTCCCACGGCTGGCCTCAGCCACGAGAAAATCGGCAAATTTAAAGCCCTGGCTGCCTTCTCGCCGGATGCGCTTTCTTCCATTGCCTACGCCAACCAGGAAATCTTCCTGGGATTAGCCGTGGCCGGCAGTGCCGGGCTGGGTTTTACATTTTCCTTGGGGATTGTCATCACCGCAATTTTGGCTATCGTTGCCCTCTCATATCTCCAAACGATCCATGAATACCCCAGCGGTGCAGGGTCCTACATTGTAGCTAAGGAAAATCTCGGGGAGTTCGCCGGGCTGCTCGCAGCCGCTGCACTGATGCTTGATTATCTGCTGGTGGGTGCGGTCAGCCTCACCGCAGGCGTGGAGGCGCTGGCTTCCGCGTTTCCTGCCCTTTTCCCATATCGCGTGGTTATGTCGCTGGGCATTTTGTTATTCATCACCATTCTTAATATGCGTGGTCTTCAAGAAACAGGCACGGTCATGTCCATTCCGGTCTATTTCTTCATAGGTTCATTCTTCTTGATGATTATAGTCGGGTTAGTCAGAATGGCAACGACCCCTAGCATCCCATTTAGCCCAAACCTACCAGCCGCGCAGCCACTAAGTATTCTGATTTTGTTGCGCGCTTTCGCCTCCGGCAGCACCGCTCTCACCGGCGTGGAAGCGATCAGCAATGGCGTGCCAGTTTTCAAGAAGCCAGAGTCGATCAATGCCGGTATCACATTGATCGTCATGTCTGTCCTGATGGGCTTTTTGTTTCTCGGAACGTTGGGCTTGACTCAGTATTTTGGGATTGTCTCTCAGGGGGAAGAAACTATCCTTTCTGCCTTATCTCGCCATCTCTTCGACAATGCATTTTGGTACTACCTGATTCAGATCAGCACCTTAGCCATGCTGTCCGTGGCCGCAAATACCGCCTTTGCGGGGTTTCCGCGCATTGCGGCTATCTTGGCGGAGCACCGCTATCTACCCAGCCAACTGAAGGCGCTGGGCGACCGACTAGTGTTCGCCAACGGCAACCTTCTATTAGCAGCCGCTACCGCTTTTCTTATCATTCTGTTCCGCGGCGACAGCCATTCATTAATTCCGCTTTTTGCCGTTGGCGCGTTCACGGCATTTACGCTTTCACAGGCCGGCATGGTTCGCCATTGGATCCGAAAGAAAACAGGGGGTTGGCGAACCAAAGCGTTCATTAACGGGTTAGGGGCATTGACAACCGGCGCCGTAGTTATCATCGTCGGCGTTGGTAAATTTATCCAGGGTGCGTGGATTACGCTGATCATAATCCCTTTGATCATTTACTTCTTTCTACGTGTCCATCATCACTACGACAAAATCGGTGAACAGCTTTCGCTCAAGGGACTGCCGCCCGAGCTTAAGCCTTACCCCAAGCTGCGCTTCGTGATGCCCATTTCTGGCGTACATCGAGGTATTTTCCAAGCAGTGGATTTCGCCCGCTCGATCTCGAAAAATCTGATCGCCGTATATGTAGAAGTCGAGCCAGGAGCTGGAGATCGGGTTAGAAAAAAGTGGGAGGAATGGTTCCCGGATCTAACCCTCAAGATCATTCCTTCACCGTATCGCTCAATCATTGAACCGTTCATCGATTTCCTCGATCGCTACGATGAAGAAGTGAATGATGGCCAACTCGCCGCCGTCATTCTTCCGGAATTTGTAACGGAAGGCTTCTGGGGGAATATCCTGCACAACCAGATGGCCTGGTTGATGAAGTTCGCACTTCTTTACCGCCGACGCAAAAAGGGGTATCAGCAGGTCATTGTGGATGTGCCTTTTCATGTGCGCGAAGAATAGAAATCGCGGCGCCGCGCCAAAAATCTGATAATCAAACCAAAATTTAAGGTTGGCGTAGTTAAATTGGAACCCAAATCCACACTGATTCACATTCTGCAGGTTCGTTGTATGTTGGCGCGCTGACCTCCCGTCTTAAAGGTTTTTAAGATCGGCCAGTCTGGTCTTCCAGACAGGCGTTCAATATGCATCCATGCACCATCTGTGGTTAGCGGGGTTTACCTACCCCCATCTATGGTGAGCTATTCAGCCTACGCCAACGACGATCAATCTCGAAGTTTTATAAGCTGAATCTTTAAGAGATCACCACCTTAAAGAATGTTGTTTTTTTAGACGTGCGTAGGGCTGCGCAATTGATAATTACGTGCATCCCGCTTAGAATCCACAACCTTAGCGCAGGTGTGCGCAGTTCGACGCCATAGGAAGAGGTTTCGCTCAGGACCTCGGCTAAAAGGCGTCAGTTCTCGTCTAAATGACAATTAAATAGAGCGGGCCAGCAATCGTCAAGAACTGGGTGACGGTTTGCCCTATCTATCTGCATTTTGAATGACGAGGTCTGCCACCCTCGCGGGAGAGGAAGATCGATGAACGCGAGCCAGGCATGGCAGGCAGCACTAGGCCAATTACAAGTCGAAATGCCAAGAGGCACCTACGATACCTGGGTGCGCGATGCGGAAATGGTGGCATACGAAGATGGTTCATTTGTTATCGGCGTTAACAATGCCTACGCCCGCGATTGGCTGGATAGCCGTCTTAAGAGCACTGCGACCCGACTGCTGACCGGTATGATGAACCGCACGATTGATGTGCGATTCGTGGTCTGGCAGCCAACGGCTCCAACAGAAACGCTGACCGAAATCCCGGATCTTCCGGCGGAACCCGAACTCATACCGTCAAATCAACCGGGGAATTTCACCCTTAATCCACGCTACACATTCGATACCTTTGTGGTGGGCGCCAGCAACCGCCTGGCGCACGCGGCCTCTTTGGCAGTGGCTGAAAATCCGGCCAAGGCTTATAACCCATTGTTTCTTTATGGCCGGGTTGGCCTGGGCAAAACACACCTTTTGCGCGCTATTGGCAATGCGGCCAGCCAACTCGGGTTGGCTGTTCTATATGTTTCTTCGGAAGAGTTCACCAACGATCTAATACATGCCATTCGCACTCATACCACGCAGGCGTTCCGCGAGAAATATCGCCGTACAGACGTTTTATTGATCGACGATATTCAATTCATCGCCGGCAAAGAATCCACCCAGGAAGAGTTCTTCCATACGTTCAACACTCTGCACGGACAAAATAAGCAAATTGTTATCACCTCAGACCGCTCGCCAAAAGGTTTGATGACTCTGGAGGAGCGTCTTCGCTCGCGTTTCGAATGGGGGTTGATTGCCGATATTCAATCGCCTGACTATGAGACACGCCTGGCGATATTGCGCAGCAACGCCGAACGGATCGGGCGGGCGGTAGACGACGACGTATTAGGAACCATCGCCCAGCGCATGCAATCCAACATCCGTGAACTCGAGGGCGCACTGAACCGCATCCTTGCCTACGCTTACCTGCGGGGGATCCCGCTCACCGCAGACGTGGTTGACAACGCGTTAGCGGATCTAGTTCCCGAACCCCAGCCCCTGGAACCCATCCAACTGGTGGACGCGGTAGGGCAGGCCTTCGGTGTTTCGCAAGAAAGACTTCTCTCCCGCGACCGTTCTGCCGAAGTTGCCCTGCCTCGCCAGATAGCCATGTACCTTCTACGCGAGGAGGCTCGGCTATCGCTGCCCCAGATCGGGGAGACTCTGGGGGGCCGCGATCACACAACGGTGATGTACGGCTGCCAGAAGATCGGCGAATTGCTCGAGCATGATGAGCGATTGCGCCGACAGGTGGCCGGTTTGCGTGAACAGCTCTATGGAGAACGTGTAAGAGTTTAAGGTTAAAGTCACGCAAGCGGCGCTGCGAGGAAAGGAACCAGCATTTCCTCAGGAGTAAGACCGCCATGCCTGCCAATAAGTGGGTTTTCCTTTGCTCCCCACCACAGATAAGCTGAACCCCGCGCCACTAAAATCAAATCACCGAGGCGCTCGGAAAGTCGTGGCGAAACCGAGCCAGAGCCGAACAACCCAACCTCCTGAGCATAAGCTGATTCGAGGAGCGCGAACTGATTAGGCCAGGTACGCTCGACATATTCGCGAACCGCTTCGATTTGTCCCGGCTTGATGTAAAGATAAATAAGCCGGTTCTCTCCGGTTGGCTGCATATGCAAGCGGCGTGTCAAATTGGGGTGATTGCGCAGGTCGTAACGAGGATCTTTCTCTGTACGAACCTGCCCGTGGTCAGCCGCCAGCAAAACCAAGGTGCCCTGCTTCAGATGAGCAGGTAGTTTTGCAATAAGCAGCTTCTCAAAAGCACGGCTGAGATCTGCGAACTCGTAGCGCACGCGTTCGTCTTCAGGCCCATATTTATGCGAGAGCGTGTCCACCTGAGACCAGTACGCATACACAAACATCCTTTGCCTGGACTGGACTTCAATTAATTGGCGTAGACTTATACAGAGATCGCTAGTGGAGTGATACCCGATGCGGGTGACGTTGGGTAAAAACATATCCGAGAGTCCGGAGCCCAAAACGGAAGAAGGCTGCAGTCCATAGCTGCCAACACCAGCCGTTGCCAAGTGGCTTCCAAGCGTGGCCGAACTCAGGAACCCGGTGGGTACAAACCCCGCATAGCGCAAAGACCCCGCCTGCCCTTCGAAGCTGAACGGCGCATGGGTGATCATATTCGCCACCATGCCATATTCCTTCAGCCACAATTCATAGCCAACTATGCCGTGCTCTGCCGGGGATTTCCCGGTCCAGATGCTGGTGAGGGCGGCGCACGTTGTGCTCGGCACCACCGAGGTCATGGGCGCCAACAAGCCCGAACCCATCAATTCGTTCCAAATAGCAAAATCAGGTTCCTGCAACCAATTTTGAAAACGGTGTAAAGATAGTGCATCCACCAACAACAAGATAATTCTCTGATAACGTCCGCCAAGCTGCGAGGTAATTTCTGAACGCAAGGTGTGTTTGCCAAACGGCGGCACGCCGAGTAAATCAGTAATAGTGCTCGGCAAATTAAGAATCGACTGGCCTGAATAATCAGGATAAGAAAACCCAGGGCCTAAATCCAAGCCTGGGAGCCGATTGTTCTGGATCAGGGGCAAAAGTTCTGGGCTTAGGTTCGACATTCAAGTTCTCAAGGATTCGGCAGGTAATCTGCTGGTCGGTAACCGTTTGCCTCGAGCACGGCGGCAATTTCCTGCAACCTGGGCATGTTGTGACCAGTGCCTAACTTCATCACTTTGGCGGCCCCGGTGGCATTCGCCAATACGGCTAACGATTCAAGGGGCAATTCGTTCATCACACCATAAATGATTGCGCCGGCGACGCTGTCGCCCGCGCCGGTGGCGTCACGAACTTCCACTGCGAGCCCTTGTGCTTTGGCGACCTCAGAGTCGCGCGCCAGCAGTAACCCTTCGGCGCCGCGTTTGAGCAACACCCAGCTAGGACCGAGGTCCTGCAGGGCGCGGATGAGATTAAGGTCATCCCGGTCCCCAACAATGGTACGCGCTTCCGATCGGTTCAGCATTACCACGTCGCTCAAACCGATCGCATCCTTCATCCAAGTATTGCCAACATCAGGGTTACCGGGTCCAGGATCGAAGAATACGCTTACCCCGGCCTGGCGGGCGATTTCGAATCCACGCAAAACCAGATCGGGAGTTTCTATATACTCAGCCCACCCATCGGCAAATAAAGCCTGCGCTTTTTGCACCACAGCAGACCATTCTTCTGGCCAGGTGCGGAGTTGCAAACTGCCGGCATAACCGAGATAAGCAGGTTCGCCGGCCCGATCCACCACCACACCTGCGACCGGCGTTCTGGCACCAGCAGTTACTTGGAGATTGGTCACATCAACTTTTTCGCGCTTGAGCCCTTCGCGCACCAGCAACCCAAAGCCGTCATCGCCAACTTCGCCCACGGCGCTTACTTGCAAGCCAAAACGCGCCGCCATGATAGCGATGTTACAGGCGCCGCCGGGCCCGACTTCCATGTAGGACAAACGATGAATGTCCCTGGCCTGCACCGGGAACTTGGGCAGGCGCATATTGATGTCGGCGATCAGGTCGCCGAGAATAAGAATAGTCACGTTTTCTTCTTTCGTTTGCGCCATTTTGAATACTGTGCAACAAACTGTTTTACACTAAGCGGATTGGCCGGCATATTTAGCGCTTGCGCCAGGCGGACAAGTTGAGGGGGCAACAAAGCTGCCTTCCCAAGAATTTCTGTTTGCCCGAATACTTTACTTGCCGGGCCATCGGCCAAGATTTTTCCATTGGCCATAACGATCACGCGATGAGCGTTTTCGGCGCAGAAATCCAAGTCGTGGCTGATCAATAATAGGGTTCGGCCCATTTTATGCAAGTCTTGCAAGATGCGTCCGATACGCTTCCGCCCGGCCGCGTCCTGGCCAATGCTGGGCTCGTCCAGTACGAGAACGGGTGTATTCATGGCGAGGGCTGCCGCCAATGCCAACAACTTGCGTTCGAAGGGTTCGAGGTCATAGGGATTCTGATCGGCTTTCTCCTTTAGGCCAACCGTGCTTAACGCAGCCTTTGCGCGTGAAAGGATTTTCGTTTTGGAGAAACTAAGATTGCGAGGACCAAATTCCACCTCGCGCAGCACGTTTTGCTCGAAAAGCTGTTCGTCGGGATTCTGGAAAAGGAAACCTACCCGGCCAGCCAACCGGGCTGTGCTGTAATCGGCAGCGTCCCAATTCCCAACAGTCACTTTGCCTTCTTGTGGGCGCAGCAGACCGTTAAACATTTTGACCAGCGTGGTTTTTCCAGCGCCGTTCTCGCCGACGATGGCCACAAACTCTCCGCTTTCAATTGAGAGGTTTATGCCATCCAGCGCGCGCACGCCGGTTGGATACATAAAGGAAACATTTCTGACACTTAGTTTCATTTAAAAAATTTTTGAGCTTGCTTGAGTGTGACAGGCATTGGGCGCGACCGAGGGACTAGTCTTTTCGCCTGCGCCGCCGCAGCAGCCTGTCTGTATTGTGAGTGCCCCACCCCGAGGTTTTGCAGTTTTTCGTTCACCAGGATTTTTTCAGGCTTCCCATCCAAAACCACGCGTCCATCGGAAAGGACAAGCACGCGATCCACGAATGTGGCCAGCCATTCCAATTTATGCTCCACCAAAACGACCGTGGTGCTGCCGCGTCGAGACAACTTATCTAGGATCCTGAACACATCCTGGGTGCTTTGCGGATCCAATTGCGCGGTCGGCTCATCTAATACCAATACCCTGGGCCGCATAGCGAGAATGGACGCAATAGCCACTCGCTGCTGTTGCCCGCCGGAAAGAGCAAAAGGCGAGCGTTCTGCCAATTCCTCCAAGCCAATCAAGTCCAAGGCTTCATCCACGCGCCGCTCGATCTCTTTGCGTGCCAACCCCAAGTTTTCGAGACCGAAGGCGATCTCTTCACGTACGGTAAACCGCGTCCCGCTGAGTTGGTTGAAAGGGTTTTGAAATACCAGTCCAACCCTGCCTGCTATGTTCCCCAAAGCGGAATGCACGATATTCAGGTTATCAACATGTACCTCCCCTTCCCAGGTGCCCCTAAAGAAGTGGGGAGCAAATCCCGCCAGGGCATAGCAAAATGTTGATTTGCCTGCGCCGTTGGGACCCACCACGCCCACAAATTGGCCGTCTGGGATCTTAAGGTCAATGCCCTCCAGGGCAGGTTGTTCCTGAGCTGGATAACGATAGGTGAATGCATTGAACCGGATCACGAGGTGAAGGCCCACCAAACCCGAAAACTGATTAGCATCAGCATCACTATCAGGAAAACCCAGCGAGCCACACGCTGCCAGCCGCTGTCCCTCAATACAAGCAAGCTTGTTTTCCGCCCCGGACGGCTAAAAGCGCGTGCCTCCAGCGCCATGGCGCGTTCTTCAGTTTCCACGATGCTGCTGAGCACCAGCGGGCCCACCAAGGGAACCAGTAAGCGCAGGCGCCGGAAAATATTCACGCGGATCTCCAACCCTCGCGCCTGCTGGGCATCCAGAATCACCTCTGCTCGCTCCTGGAAGCGCGGAAATATCTGTATAGATGTCAACACCACGTAAGCCAGACTGCCCGGCAGGCCGCTTTGGGTCAGGGCCAGCATGAGCATATCGGGCCGAGTGCTGAGCATAAGCAGCAGCGCGCCACCGATTGCCAGCAAAAGTCGCGATGCCACAGTAAGACCGGTTAGCCAACCTTCCAGGGTGAAAACGAAGACGGAGAATCGAAACAGCGGCGTTTCGCCAGGTGTGAAGAAACCCTGGATTATGGAAAGCGAAATGACAAATGGGGTTATGACCGCCAGGCAACGTCGCAAAAAAGGTGACAAAACACCGCCCCAAGCCGATAAGGGAATAAGCAGGAAGAGAAATGCGCCCAAAAGCCAGAGCAAGCTAGGTAAAGTGGCTGCCAAAATGATAAAAAGCAAACTGAGCTCTAATTTTGTGAGAGGATTAAGACGATGGAGGCCGCTGTCTCCAGGAACGAACAGGGTTCTACCGCGCATTCTCGCTGATTAAACCACTGTTCAAAACACAAAGGCCCGCAAAAGCGGGCCTTGACAACCTGTTGATGCGATTAGGTTAGCGCCTTTTGCGAGCGGGCGCTTTCTTCGCGGGGGCACCTTCCCCGCTAAAGCGGGCCTGGAATCGAGCCGGCAGCGCCTGCAGGACTGCCCAAACGACCAGGAAGCTAATCATTTTGTCGATCGGGTCAGAAGTAATGCCCTGCGCTATATTGGCGCCCAATGCATCGAGTCCAGCGGCACGGAACATGGCCACAATCGCATCAGTTCCGGCTCCCAAGGTGCCCCCAAATACATAGGCAGCGATCGGTGCGGAGATAAATGCGGCGACCAGTCCTGTGACCAAACCAGCCACTGCTGCCTTCCACCATTCCTTAACCCAGCCAGCTCGAGCAAAGGCGGCTGCCAACGCGCCGATGATAGCTGCAACGCCGGCAAAGGGCGCATAGGCGGGATTACCCAGGAATGCCCAAATGATGTTGGCCAGGAAGCCGGTGGCGGCTCCGGCCCAGGGTCCCACCAGGACACCAACCAACACCGTACCGATGGAATCTAAATACAGGGGTACCTTCAGGCCAAGTACCAAGGTGCCAACCGCGATGTTGATGGCAATGGCAACCGCCATGAGGGCAATGTTGAAGGTTGAAAACTCCTTACGAAAATCGTTCATGAGTGCTCCTCCTCAAATACCGGGTGGATATTTTTCATTATATGCGAAATATGTCCAGAGCAATCAGCTACAATCCCCTCAATGGCACACCTAACAATTTATTCCGACGGATCCTGCCTGGGGAACCCCGGCCGCGGCGGCTGGGCAGCACTGATCCGTGAGGGTTCGAGCGAACAGGTGCTCACCGGCAGCGAGGCACAAAGCACGAATAACCGCATGGAATTAACTGCCGCGCTGCGAGCCCTGGAAGCACTAAGCGGCCGAAGCCAGGTGGATTTCTATACTGACTCTGAATACTTGCGGCGCGGAATCACCGAATGGCTTCCGGGCTGGCGGGCCAGAGGCTGGAAACGCAAGGGCGGCAGGCTGGCAAACGTGGAATTGTGGCAGGCCCTGGACCGGGCCATCGAGCGCCACCAGATTCATTGGCACTGGGTAAAAGGGCATTCGACAAACAAGGACAATCAAAGGGTAGACAAACTGGCCAGAGAAGCAATGCTGGGCAGGTAAATTAAAGTGGAAGAGGCCTATCTTTCGATTGGCCTCTTCTGTTTTCAAGAACGAAATTTGCCAAAATCCGTTATGTGAGGCGACGACGGGATTCGAACCCGTGGTGAGGGTTTTGCAGACCCTTGCCTTACCACTTGGCCACGTCGCCTAGCGAAAGGGGTTAATACCAGCCTTACTTCAGAGTTGATACCCCTTTTCGCTATGAGAGGGGATTATACCGGTCATCCTTCGGTGAAGATTTACCCCTCTCAATTTAAGAAAAATGGGTTCAAAAACCCATTTTTCCGATCAGAGCGGGCGACGGGATTTGAACCCGTGGCCTTCTCCTTGGCAAGGAGACGCTCTACCGCTGAGCCACGCCCGCTAACAGAAATAATTATAACCGCTTGTGTCTGTGCCGAGGGCCAGAATTGAACTGGCGACACCGCGATTTTCAGTCGCGTGCTCTACCAACTGAGCTACCTCGGCATAAGGGGGGACATTGTACAAGCGCGCACAAGGCCTGTCAAGAAACGGCGGGCCAACCGTCGCGCATTCCGACTTTTTTGGCAGGCAATCCAGCCCACACTTCTCCATCACCGGTGGATTCCAGCAGCACCGCGTTGGCGCCCAATACGGTGCCACGACCCACTCGCAGCACTCCTTCTTTGCAGAGCACCTTGGATCCTGGCGACAGGATGACTTCATCACCAATCTCGACGGATATAAATTTCGATTGATCGATCGGCAAATGAATATCGGCGCGGCCAAGGGTGACGCCGGGATAGATTTTCACATTTTTACCGATCTTGGTCTGCGGGTGAATGACCACACCAAAACCGCCATGCACCAATGTGAATCCTTCGCCGACCTCAACGGAACGGGGAACCTCGGCACCGAGTGCCTTTAGCAAAAGGTAAGTGAAGCGGCCCATTAGACCGCGGCGGGCATAGACGAGACGTGAGTAAAAGTCAGTGGTCATCTAAGAAATAGTAGGGGATTGCCGCGCTTGCGGAGTTTACACTGAGCGAAGCGAACTTGCTCATTCGAGACGGGTAGTTATTCCAGGTTCCTCACCATGTATGTGTCCCCCAGTTGATAGCCCCGGCCTGCGTAGTAACCGCGCGTGCCCACCGCGGCGATCACAGCCAACCTGCGGAAGCCTTTGGTGCGCGCAATTTCCTCAGCGCGAGCCAGCAGGCGCGTGCCCAAGCCGATATGTTGGGCGGCGCCGACCTGCTCTTCGCCAACCTCCAATGACTGCCCATAAACATGCACTTCACGAACCAAGGCGGCTTCAGCTAGATCGCGCAAGCCGGTGTCTGGAGACTTTGCGCCGGGCAAGGATAAACGCAGAAACCCCGCCACTCTGTCTTCAGGTGTGACGAAGGATAAGAAATGTTCTTCGGCGCGGCTGGTCGCATAGGTGGCATCACGAAGTTCGAGAGCATCCGGGTTGACGCCGCGACCTTTGACCTCTCGACATCTGATGCACCGACATTTTTGCCCTCTTGACTTCATGACCTCATGCACGTCCATGCGCAAGCTGGTGCGCTTATTGCCTTCGACCACATTCGTTGACGGGATATCGCGGATGACGCGGTTCACGCGGCAGTATTCGGGGATAGTAGCTTTGAGATCAGCCAGCAGTTCTACCAATTCTTCGGTCGAGTACGGATGATATTCGCCGCGCTGCCAATGCAGATAAAGTTCGGCGTTCTCAAGCAGTTGCGTGGGATAGATCTTGAGTTCATCCGGGCAATAGCCAGCCCACAATTTGGCGAAATCGGCGCGGTCGCTTTCCGGCGTGGCGCCTAGCAGGTTTGGCATCCAGTGCAGGACGATCTTGAAGCCAGCCGCACGCAGCAGGTCCGTGGCGCGCTTTGTTTCTTCGGCAGAGTGGCCGCGTTTGTTAAGCTCCAGGATTCTGTTGTCGAAACTCTGCGCACCTAACTGCACCTTGGTCACGCCCAGGTAACGCAGCCAGGTAATCTCCTCCAGATTGATATGATCGGGACGCGTTTCAATCGCCAGACCTACCGAGCGATGCGCGGACGTTTCGTTGTAGTGCTGCGCTTCCGGCAAGGTTGGCGCTTCGACTTCGTTGACCGCATCGAACATACGCTTGATGAATTCTTCCTGATAATCGCGCTTGTAGGAAGACCAGGTCCCACCGAGGACGAGCATTTCGATCTTGTCCGTGGGGTGGCCGAGAAGGTCGAGCGTTTCCATCCGGCTGTGCACCTGATCGTAGGGGTCGAATTCGTGCTGTAGGGCGCGCATGGCGCCGGGCTCGTCTGGCAGGTAGCTCTTGGGCATGCGCACATCGGTAGGGCAGAAGACGCATTTGCCGGGGCAGGGGTAGGGCTTGGTAAGCACCGTGACAACGCTGACGCCGGAGAGTGTGCGCATGGGCTTGAGGCGGATGCGCGCCAATAGGCCCGGGTCCTCTACCCAGGCGCCGCTACCCACCAGTTCGCGGTAAGCCGCAACCAGCATCTGCTTGCCAACAAAGCCGCCGTTCTCCAATGGATGGTGGCTGATAGCTTCAAGCACCGGAGCGCCGACACGGATCTCTTCCAACGCGGCGCGGGCGCGCAACATCCGCTCGGGTGTGGATTTTTTGGCGGCTTCCCAAGCCTGGATGCGAGGACGGTCACTTTTCAGTAGGGTCATCTTCTTGTAACCTTGCGGGTTGATTTCGGAACAAGCTTCCCAAGATCCAACCTTCGCAAGGGGTGAGTTGCCTATAATCCTCTCATGGACACAGAAGTCGCGCAGCGACTCATCGCCCTGACCAAATCATTCTATCAAAATCTCGCCGCGCCATTTTCGGCCACCCGCGGCCGGCTGCAGCCTGGCGTAGTGCGCGTTCTGGAAAAGGTCCCAAATGAAGCGGACGTCCTTGACCTCGGCTGCGGCAATGGTGGCGTAGCCCGCGAGTTGGTTCGCCGAGGGCACCGCGGGCGTTATGTAGGCGTGGACTCCAGCGAAGGGCTGCTGGAGGTCGCAAAGTCCAATGCCCAAAGTCAAATGTCCAAGCATCCCACGTCCAACGTCCAATTCTTCTTATCAGATCTGGCCTCTTCAGATTGGAATCTCCAATCTCTAATCCCTAATCTCAGTTTTGATTTCATATTTGCCTTTGCAGTCCTCCATCACTTGCCTAGCCGAGATGTAAGGCTGAGTCTACTGCGGCAGGTGCACAGCCTGCTAGCGATCAGAGGGCGGTTTGTGCTCTCCAACTGGCAGTTTCTGAACAGCCCACGGCTACGGGAACGGATCCAACCGTGGGACCGGATTGGGTTGTCTGAAGAGCAGGTGGATGAGGGCGATTACCTGCTGGATTGGCGCAGCGGCGGGTCGGGACTGCGCTATGTCCATCATTTTGATGAGCCCGAGTTGGCGGAGTTGGCGAAGCAAACAGACTTCCGGGTGGTAGACCAATTTGCCTCGGATGGGAAAGGCGCAAATTTGGCCCTTTACCAGATATGGGAAAAGTTGTAACGCAATACCTATACAAGCCTCTCAACATTAGTCCACAACGCCATAAAACTAAAGATGTTACCGGTAAGATTTAGTCGGATAGTCAGGGTCCAATTAGTGCGTGAGTTGTGCGCCGGTTTGTTAATCAATGAATCAATCAGTCGGTTAATCAGCAGCAACACAATCAACGGCACACTGCGCCGTTGATTGTAGGCAGCAAACCTCGCAGTCACCAAGATAGCCAGTCGGGACCGGGCTGCGCTTGCACGTCTTGCAGGGTGGGCAACACCTTATTTTCGAATCGGGTGCCTTAGCACTGTCTTCAACTTCTCCGGTCTTGCGCGGCGCGGGTCGCCGAGGTAAATTTCGTGATGCTTGCCATGGGTACGGTATCCATTCTCGGCGGCGAAGGACACCATATTTTCAATAGTGGCAGGCTCCTCGGAGTAGGAACCAAGGTGCATGGTCTGCATAGTGAGACCTTCTGCAAAAGATTCGAGGCGCGCTTGATCCAACATGGCGGGATTTTTCTTGGCGCGCAATTGACGGCGCGCCTGCTCGAATAAGTCCTGGGTCACCGGATCCGGCTGCATGATCAGTGCGGTGAAATACCAGTCAGCTTTGTGGCTGACGGTGAATTCCTTATGGGAGTCCTTAGTCCACCACAAGCCCTCCAAAGGCATGACGGGATAATCTATGGGATTCTTTTTGCGCTTCTTGATCATGAACTTGAGCGTGTATGAAAGGCCGTAGAGGGTCTCCAGTGCGAGTTGGTAATCGGGCGCGTCGGCGACCTGCGTATTAGCAGGAATAGTGCCGTCGATCATGATGAAGTGAAAGCGCGGGACTTCGACCACAGTGACCTGTTTGGCGCCGGGATTGTAGAGATGCTTGTACAGTTTCTTGAGATCTAACTTTTTCATCATTACTCCTGTTTGAGATGGAGACTTTGCTATTGGTTATTCGTTACTGATAATTTGACTTTCGAGACGCGGGATATAGCGATCGAGCCATTCGAGCTCGGTCTGCAGGAGGTTGAAACTGTATTCGAACATGCCTTCGAGGAAGACCGGCAGGTCGCCACGCTGTCGCCAGGTTTGCTGGACATTATCGCGATTCTGGATAACGCTACGCCGATACTGGCGGAGTGCGGCCGCGGCGTCCTGCGGCTTGATGCCGGGAACGCCGGCTAGGCCAAGCAAGAATGAAGAATCCGGATGGGAGGGGTGGGATAAAGCTTCAAGGGTTGCTTTACGCCAAGCATCCCGGCCTTCGGGCTGAATGGTGTAAACCCGTCGCGATGGACCACGGCCTGTGGCGGGTTCCTGGTGGCTGGCAATCAGGGCGCGCTGCTCCAACTTACCCAAAATGTAATAAATCGAGGAAAAACCAACTACGGTCCAGTCGCGCATTCCTCGCTCTTCGATGAGCTGCTCGATCTCATAGCCATGCCTGGGCGCCTCGGCCACCAGGCCCAATATGGCAAGCTCGGCATTAGTCATGTTATTCTAGTACTAGAATAATACAAGTTGGTCAAGGAGTCAAGTGCCTGCATTGATTGATCAACGGATTGATCAATCAATTAATCCATTAACCAGTTAATCAAACCGATTGCCCAGCTATACTTCCACCCATGCCCCGCGAAGCACGCAGCCAACGCGTTGAAGCCATCGTGCTCAAGCACAGCGACTTTGGCGAAGCCGACCGGTTGCTGACGATATACAGCCGAGAGCAGGGCAAGCTGCGCGCGATAGCCAAGGGAGCCCGCAAGCCGGGGTCGCGCAAAGGCGGGCACCTGGAGCCGTTCAGCCGGGTGCGATTGCTGCTGGGAAAAGGACGCGAGCTGGCGGTAGTCAGCCAGGCGGAAGCCGTGGAAACCAACTCGGTGCTGACGGAAAACCTGGAGGCGCTGGGCTACGCGTCGTACGTGGTCGAACTGCTGGACCGTTTCAGCGGCGATCACGACGAGAATGCAGGACTCTACCGGCTGCTGCGCGACACCCTGCAGCGCCTGGCGGGGGGCGAGGATTTGCAACTGGCAGTGCGATACTACGAGATAAGGCTTCTGGACTTGGCGGGCTTTCGCCCAGAACTACAAAAATGTTTAAACTGCCAAAAGGAAATAAAACCCGAGGATCAATACTTCTCGTTCGAGCAGGGCGGCGTTCTGTGTCCGCAGTGTGGGCGCGGTAATCGAGAAGCCAGGCCGATTTCGCTGGGCGCACTGAAGGTGCTGCGGCACCTGCAGCGCAGTAGTTATGACGAAGCGCGGCGAGCAAAACCGAGCGCGGCGGTGCAAGCGGAACTGGAAACGCTGATGAACGCGTACGTTACGTATTTGCTAGAGCGGAGTTTGAATAGTCCGAAGTTTTTGAGGAGAGTGAGAAAGACAGTAGACAGTTGACAGTTGACAGCAGATTGTTGACAGCAAAAGAAGCCTTGTTCCTACTAAAATCCTTCGAGCTTCGAAAAATCAGCGACACCATCGGCTAATTTGACGACGCGTTGCAGCAAACCAAGGCGGTTTCTCTTTAATTTTTCTTCTTCAGCCATCACCAGCACTTCATCAAAGAAGAGGTTTATACGAGGGATGATGGGAGTGAAGACGTTGAGGAAATCATCGACGGAACCTGGCGCACGCTTGGTGGCCTCTGCAGCGACAATTGCATTCAGTAATTCACGTTCGGCATTCTCAATAATCGCATTTTCGTCCACCGAATAAGTTTCTTTCAGGGCACGGGTGATGCGCACGCAGCGACCGAAGGCATCCAGGGTTTGCTGCCAGCTCTTGGCCTTCACCTGTTCGCTTAATGCGATCACGGCGCGCTGCGCCGCGGCCGGGTTGTGACTTTGAGCGCCCAGCACAGCGTCAATGACATCGTGGCGATGATCGGCTTCCAGCAAGACGGCACGAAGGCGCTGTGTGAGGAATTCCAGAGTCTTGGCCTTGGATTCATCGCTGACAACAACAAGTTGCACAGCCGAAGCCAACACAATCCCTTCACGCAAATCGAAATCGAGATCCAAAGCGATCAGGTTTTGCACCAGGCCGATAGCGGCGCGGCGTTGCGCGAACGGGTCCTTGGCGCCAGTGGGTTCGAGGCCCATGGCAAAGAGACCGGTCAGGCTGTCGAGTCGGTCCGCAATGCCGACGGCGAGGCCAGGTTTCGATTTAGGGCTTTCGTCACCGGCGAAGCGCGGTAGGTAATGCTCGAAGATTGCCTCGGCAACTGCAGCCGGCTCGCCGGAGTCGAAGGCGTAGTATTTACCCATCAAACCCTGCAGCGAGGTCATCTCGATCACCATCTTGGTGACGAGGTCGGCCTTGCTCAACTCGGCAGCTCGCTTCGCAGTATGGGATTCCTCGGCGCTTAGCCCCAATTTGGTGCTGAGTTCCTTGGTTAGCGCAACGATGCGCTGAGTCTTATCCCACATCGAACCCAGGTCTTTTTGGAACGTAAGCGTCTTCAGTTTTCCCACATAACTTTCCAGCGGGTCTTCCCGGTCACGCCGCACGAAGTAGGTGGCATCGGCGAAGCGAGCACGGATCACGTCGGCGTTGCCAGCGGTTACGGCTTTGAGATCGAAGCTGCCATTGCCCACCACGATAAATTTGTTTAGCAACTTGCCATTTTTCTCGATTGGGAAATAACGTTGGTGCTTCTTCATTACCGCGATGAGCACATCGCGTGGCAAATCGAGATAGCTGGCTTCAAATTCGCCGAGCAACGCGGTCGGAGTTTCGACGAGATGAGTCACTTCGTTGAGCAGGTCATCATCTTGAGGGACGCTGCCGCCGGTCTTGGCAGCAAGCGTCTGAACTTGTTTCTGAATGTCAGATCTGCGTGCATCTACATCCAGCAGGATGCCTTGTTTTTTTATCTGGGCAAAATAGTCTTTCGGATCCTTAACTGCAAATTTGTCGTGTTTACCAAGGCGTAAGCCGTGACTATGTTTTGTTGAAGTTAAACCTGCGTATTCGAGCGGAATATTGGTATCGCCATAAAGGGCAAGCAACCACCGGATCGGTCTAGAATAATTGACTTTACTCTCATTCCATCTCATTGTCTTTTCAAACTTAATATCTCCAATGTACGCTGGAAGGACATGCGCAAGCATGTCAATCGTGCGAACAAGTTCAGGTTTTCTTTTATTAACAACATAATGCCCCCCGTCAATTTCAGCAGTTTTTACGTCTTCTAGATGAATCCTTTTTTGTTTTGCCCAGCTCTCAAGCGCCTTTGTCGGCTGACCAGTCGAATCGTATGCGGCTTTCACGGAAGGGCCTTTTTCCTTTGGAAAAGTCACCAGATTCTCGTTTTCCAAATCGCTAAGGGAAACCACTAACCTTCGAGGGGTAGCCATTACCTTGAAATTCTTGTAGCTCAAGTTCCTAACGTCGAATACCTGAGTCTTAAACGTAGTTTCAAAGTAGGAAATTGCTTTTTCAACATCGCTTGGAGGTAATTCTTCAGTGCCAATCTCGAGTAAGAAATCGGCCGGTTGTTTGGGAGAGGCAAGCTTCGCGGGCTTGCGGGTGGGTCTAAGACCCACCCCTACAACGCTTGCCGGAAGCCATGGGTATTCCTGACGCTGGCGACCAGCAAGGTAGGCTGCGGCAACCTGGCCGGAGAGGGCGCGCATACGTCGAAAATAGGCCTGGCGCTCTGTGACGCCAATGGCGCCGCGAGCGTCGAGGACATTGAAGCCATGGGAGGTTTTGAGCACGTAGTCGTAGGCAGGCAGCAGAAGTCCGGCTTCCAGTGCGCTCTTGGCCTCTGCTTCGTACAGTACAACCATTTGCCGCAGGCGGTCCGTGTCAGCAATTTCAAAATAATATTTGCTGTGTTCTTGCTCGCCCTGCAAGTTCAGGTCGCCCCAAGATCGCTGCACACCCTTTTTTGGTGTATTCCAGCGCACATCGCCTACAAACTGAACGCCTTGCAGCGCCATGGCGATGCGATCGAGGCCGTAGGTCAGTTCCACGGAAATGGGATCCAGGCTGATGCCGCCGGCCTGCTGGAAGTAGGTGAACTGAGTGATCTCCAAACCGTCCAGCCAGACCTCCCAACCCAGTCCCCAGGCGCCGAGCGCCGGGGAAGCCCAGTTGTCTTCCACGAAGCGGATGTCATGTCTTTTGAGATCGACACCGATTGCGGCGAGGGACTGCAAATAGATCTCCTGCGGATTGCCCGGATCGGGTTTTAGGATGACCTGGTATTGGTAGTGTTGCTGCATGCGGTTCGGGTTTTCGCCATAGCGGCCGTCATCGGGGCGAATGGAAGGCTCGACATAAGCGACATTCCAGGGCTCGGGGCCCAGCACGCGCAGAAAGGTGGCGGGGTTCATGGTGCCCGCACCAACCTTTTCGTTGTAGGGCTGCCAGATCACACAACCCCAGTCGGACCAGAATTGCTGCAGCGACGTGATGATGGATTGGAAATCCATCACTGGAGCAGCGGATGGTTTCTTTTTGGATGATTTAGATTTCGATGTCTTTTTCTTTGCCATTTGAGAACATTATACGTGAGGGAAAGGTACTCAAATCATGCATAATAGGAATAAGTGTCGACCTTAGACAGAATTCGCGGAATCAGACAATGTGGAAGACCGCGCATTAGGGTTTCCTCGCTGGTGTTGGAGTTTCCTTGGGTATAGGTTTGCATACCCGCTCGGAATGACAAATGGGGGCTATTCGAGTCCTCTTTGACGGTTGGTCCTTGGTTCACAACCCGTTGGGTTCGGCAGCCTGGCATCTGCGTACGCTGCTAGCGTTGAACCCCGAAGGGGTTCAACCCACCCTGGCGCTGCCAATGGAACCAAGCGCATCAAACGCAATCGCCGGCATAGAGACGATCCATCATCACACACACGAGCGCGGTGAATGGGAACAACGTCTGCTGCCGAGGCTTGCAGAGGAACGCGGAGCGAAAGTTATTCACACCACCAGCCTGGGGGCTTCGTTACTTGGCAAAGTGCCCACCCTGGTAAGTCCGGCGGAAACTGAAATTGCCGGCCGCGGCCGGCTGGGTGAAGCTCTGGGTTACGGCGGCTTGGCGCGGGCGAAAATCCTTTGGCCAGAGGACGTGCCGAAAGGGAAAGTACCCGGCGAGTCGAGCACGTTACCTCCGGTTGTGCATCCTGAATTTTTCCTGGGCAAAGCAAACGTGCCGAGAAGTTTGGACTTACCGGATGAATTTCTGCTAGTACATGGCCTCCACGATCAAAAAGAAACCTTGAACCTTCTGGAAAGCTGGACCTGGGCTTCAGCTTCAATCGGAGAGCTTTATCCATTGGTGATCGTTGGACTGGATGAAGCCGGGCGAGAATTTATCAAAGCGCGGCTTCCCGAGTATCATGTGCAAGAGAGTGTGTTCGTAATAGGAGATATCCAAGCGCAAGATTTGCCAAGCCTTTATCGGGCTTGTACCGCGCTGGTACACCTGGGGATCCCTGCGCCGTGGGGAAATCCTTTGCGCCATGCGCTGGCCGGCGGGAAAGCGATCGTCGCGCATCAGGAAGCGAACACGGAATCGATTGTGAGCTCTGCGGCCTATCTTATCTCGCCTGGCGATCTGCGCGGTTTCGGCGCGGCGATGATCACAGTTGTAGTTGATGAAAAGGCGCGGCAAAAACTTGAGGAAAGTGCGCAGGAACGCGCGGCGCACTGGCCAGCGGCAAAATTCCGAAACGAATTGCTAAAAATTTATGAAGGGTAGCCTAGCGGCGACCGCGAGACATCTGCCAGGTATAGAAACCAAGACCCGCGCCGCTCAACAGCAAAACCATACCCAAGAGGCCCATTAAAGGAGAACGGCCACCTTCTTCAGGCGTCAGTGCGCCAAGACCGGAGGAGGAACCTATCTGAGCGCCAAAGTTGAGTCTGGTTGCATCGCCGGCGTTCAATTGAATCGTGGCGCTCTGCGCCGTGGTGGGATTGTAGCCTTGAGGTGCGGCTACGCTGACCGTGTATTCGCCTAACGGAAGTTCCTCGAAGCAGGTGGCTACGGCTTCGCCATCGGCATCCACTTCGGCCAGCGTGGTGCCTGTGCGAGAGGCCAGCCCGGTGCGCTCGCTGACACTGGCGGCACCACCAGCGATGCCAAACTCGATTTCCTGGCGCAAGGCATCGCCATTGACATCATCGAAGAGCAACACGCAAATCATGCCGGTGCCGGGGGCCTGTTCGGTCACCGTGGCGACCACTTCGGAGGTCGGCCCCAAGGTGGCGGTGGGTTCCTGGCCCACAACTCCCAGCAAAATGACTTGGCCTTCGATCACCGGGGTGTCCGCGGTCCAGTTATTCAGTTGGCGCAAAGTGTTAAGGTCAATGCTAAATTTATCGGCGATACCAATCTGGGTATCCCCAGCCAAAACGGTGTAAAGGATGCGGCCATCCGCGCCCGGAGTGGGCGTGGGTTCGGTTTGGTAAGCGAATTGGGAAGCGCGGGCAGGCAAGACTGCGCCCCAAATGAGCGACAAAATAGCCAAAATCGCGCCTACAAACAAGAATCGCGCATAGTTTTTCATAGCGGCGGGAATTATATCTGGAAAGAAAGTGATTAGTGAGTAACGATAAATGAATAGAGGGATCTCGGCCTACCCAATTCGTCATTCCTGTTCGCAATTCACAGCTCACCGTTCACTACTCACCATTCACCACGTCAAACGCAATATAATTCCCTTCGAAAAACCATGAATGCCCAGGCCATTTCATTGAATCAGGCACTCCGCAGCAATCTGCGACCCTTCGATATCCGCAGGGATTTAGTGCCGGTCGCCGATCTTGTTGAGCTGTGTTTTGCAGATAACCTGGATGCAGATGGACGTCTGTACATCAGGCAGATGCGCCAGGCGGCACGCAGCGGTCCGCTTCTGGACCTGGCCTCGGCGGGCGGAAGCCAAATCGATCTGCCGATGGGTGGATACGTGTGGCAGGAAGGCGATCGCGTGGTGGGCAACCTGAGCCTGATCCCTCACCGCCGCAGCGGCGAACGTTTGTATTTGATCGCCAACGTAGCCGTGCACCCGGACTATCGCAAGCGCGGCGTCGCACGCGCATTAACCCAGGCCGCGCTGGAAGACATCGAACGCCGCGGACGGAAGGAAACATGGCTGCAGGTGGATGAAAACAACCCGACAGCTGTGGGGCTGTATCGCAGCATGGGGTTCCGCGAACGTCTGCGGCGCACAAGCTGGCGCCTGCAGCCGCGGCGCCAGCCGACCATGGAAAGCGACGCGCGTGTGACTCTGCGGCATCGCCGACCTTCGGATTGGCCAGCACAAAAAATCTGGCTGCGAAATAATTACCCTGCCGTAGTACGCTGGCAGCTGCCGCTGGATTTCAGACTGCTGCAGCCCGGACTCAAAGGCGGTCTGCAGCGTCTGCTCAGCGAGAGGCAGGTGCTGCAATGGGGTGTTGAGGGTAAGGATGGGTTGCTAGGTATACTTAGCTGGCAATCGTCTTCGCTGGAAGCAGATCGCCTATGGCTGGCTGCACAACCTGGCATTGAAGACCAGGCAATCCCTGTGCTCGCCGGCCACGCGCATGCAGTATTGCGGCCAGGGAGAACCCTGGCGTTGAACTATCCGGCGCGAAGGGCTGAACAGGCATTTACGCGTTCCGGATTCCAAGCAGTGCGCACATTGATTTGGATGGATTATCCCTGGCCACAATGACAATTGAAAACCGCAGCGAAATCCAAAAATTGCTGGCAAGCGCAAAGGTGATCGCGGTGGTCGGGTATTCCGATAAACCCTATCGCACCAGTTACCGTATCGGCCAATATTTGCGGTCAGCGGGCTACAAGGTGTATCCGGTCAATCCCACGGTAGCCGAAATTGACGGCGAACCATCGTACCCAGATCTTGCTGCTATTCCCGACCCCATTGACATTGTGGATGTTTTTCGCCGCTCGGAATATTTATCGGCAATTGTCGATGAAGCGATTGCCGTGGGCGCAAAAGCCATCTGGGCTCAGCTGGGGGTTGTCGATCACAATGCAGCCCAGCGCGCCGAGGCGGCCGGATTGAAGGTCGTCATGGACCGCTGTATCATGGTAGATCACGAACAATTGCTGGGCTGACAGCCAAACCTGGCAACAAATAGAGCCGCCCTATTTGTTAGAGGAGGAGAGAATCTCTTAAACCTTCTTGGTCTCTGGCACTGACACAGCTCCGCGTTCCCTTGTTTTTCTTCCCCAGGGTGTGCCGATCCAGGGAAGCAGGAAATAATCCAGGCCGATGTAGCCGGCGATCTTCCAAGCCATCACGATTCCAATGGCGACAGCGAACAGCAATGGATTGCTGCTGGCCGATCCCGCCATCATGAAATTCCAGTTCATCAGAGCTCCAAAGAATGCGGCGAGGCCAGTGAACGCGCCAAGGATGAGGGCAATGCCTATCAGCAGTTCGCCGTAAGCCACCAATTTAGCAAACCAGGTATACGCTTGTGCATCCAATAGGAATTGGATGAAGGAACGATACCAATCGAACGAGATCGGCGGGCGCCCTTCTGCAGGGATCTGCACCGCGCTGGTCCAGAAGCCTTTCAGGGCATCGCCAGTCTTCACCCAGGCCGGATTGTCAATCTTGTGCAATGCAGCTTCAATCCATTGATAGCCAAGCCATACGCGCAGAAGCAGCCACAAGGCCGCGGCGCGCGGATCATTGAAAAGGGTCCTTACGAATGGAGGGTCCTGGATGACTCTTCCGTTATGAAGTAATGCTGCCATTGTGAGCTCCTAGTAGATAAAGCGAAAAGGTTGCTCCGAATCTACGTCTTATGCAAGTATGTAAATAGGTACAGTCGTCCATATTTGCTCACTATTTCCTTGGGACATTGTGAAAGAATGGACAAACGACATGGTTAGCCCGGGTCATGCGCCCATGCGGGATAATCAGGCAGCACGGCATAATAAGAGCGTGGAAATGACTGCGAGTCTCGAACTTCTATATGCGAACAAACTGATCACAGCCGAAGAGGCAGCCCAAAAGATCCGCTCTAATACGCGGGTCTACCTTGGCGGCGGCGCCGGCATCCCCCAGGCGCTGGAGCGCGCCATGGCGGACCGAGCCAGTGAGCTGGAAAATGTCGAAGTCGTGCACGTGCTCACCTTTGCGGGCGGCAACTACCTGGATCCAGCTTATGAAAAGAGCTTTCGGCACCGAGCCCTATTCATCGGGCCCAACGCCCGCAAGGCGGTGAATGAAGGGCGCGCGGACTATGTACCGATTTTCCTCTCAGAAGCCCCTGGCTTGTTCAAAAAGGGGATCCTTCCGATCGATGTAGCCATGATCCAGGTTTCACCCCCCGACGCCCATGGGTTTTGCTCTTACGGCGTTGAGGTGGGTGTGACAAAACCCGCCGCAGAATCGGCAAAAATGATCATTGCCGAAGTGAACCCGAATATGCCGCGCGTGCTGGGCGATTCCTTTATCCACTTGAGCAACATCGATTATGTCGTCGAGGTTGATTATCTATTACCCGAAACCGGAACCAAGCAAATCAGCGAAGAACAAGACAAAATCGGTGAAATTATTGCCGAAATGGTGCCAGATGAGGCCACGCTGCAATTGGGAATCGGCGCCATACCCAATGCGGTTCTTAGCAAGCTGGATGGGAAGCGCGATCTGGGGATCCACAGCGAACTTTTTTCCGATGGGGTTATGGAGGGAGTCGAGAAAGGCATTATCACCAACCTGGCCAAGACGCTACATCCCGGGAAGATCGTGGCCGGATTTTTGTTCGGATCCCAGAAGCTGTACCAATTCGTAAACGACAACGCGATGATCGAATTGCATCCCACAGATTATGTAAATGACCCGTTCACCATTTCGCTGAATCATAAGATGACGGCCATTAACTCTGCCATCGAAATCGACCTCACCGGGCAGGTGTGCGCAGACATGATCGGTGACAAGTTCTACAGCGGTATAGGCGGCCAGATGGATTTCGTCCGCGGCGCATCGCACTCCAAAGGCGGCATGGCGATCATCGCCCTGCCCTCCACCGCGAAGGGCGGCATCTCCCGCATCGTGCCGAGGCTGAAGGAAGGCTCAGGCGTCGTGACTTCTCGCGGCGATGCACATTACGTAGTGACAGAATTTGGCGTCGCCACGCTGCACGGAAAGAGCGTTCGCGAGCGAGCTTGCGAGCTCATCGGCATCGCGCACCCTGACCACCGCGAGGAGCTTAAGCGATTCGCCAGCCAACATTGTTGGTAGTTACGCCGGCGGACTCGGTTCTTTTTCTTTCACAGGGACGCTGAGTTGGATGTGCGTCCCCTTTCCTTTTTGTGACCAAACGCGGATCCCCGCTTCCAGTTTCAAGGCGCGCTCGCCCATATTGCGCAGGCCATTTCCGCCTTTGTCGGCCGCATCCTTCATGTCGAAACCAACACCGTCGTCATCGATAGTAAGGACGACATGGTTGTCATCGCGTTTCAACGACAGATCTACATTTTGAGCGTAGGCGTGCTTGCGAATATTGTTCAACGCCTCCTGGACAATGTAGACCAGCTGATCAGTCTGCTCTTCGCTAAGGCCGAGCACAGTGACTTTTGGCGGAGGCGTATAATGCACATTGAGCAGCGTATTCGCATGCAACTCACGCGCCATTTGCGCCAGACTGCTGGCCAGGTTCTGCCCTTGGTAGCGGCCAGTGCGCAAACCCAGGATGTAATTGCGCAAATCGCGCAGCACCTGGCTTAGATCTTGGATAGAGCGGCTGACCCGCCGCTGCGCCTCGTGTGGATTCCTTTCTACCTGATGCTGGGCTTCCTGCAATGACAAACCTGTGGCGTAAACCAACTGCATAATGCCGTCATGCAGCGCCATTCCAAAGCGTTCTCGCTCTTGTAACACTGCCAATTCCTGCGTCTTGCGATAAAGCTGCGCATTTTCGATGGCGATAGCCGCCTGGGTGGCAAATTTCTCCAGGAGTTGACGATCTATCTGGGTGAAGATCAAGAGTACTTCTTCACCAGAAGGTCCGGTTCCGTACCGATCGGCGACGTACAGGTTCCCGAAAATCTCACCTTTGGACTTGATAGGCACACCTAAAAGGGACTTCATCGGCGGATGGTTCGGAGGGAAGCCCGCCGAGCGCGGGTCATTTTGGATGTCATTCACGATTAATGGTTGGCCGTCCGGACTAATCAGCACACCTAAGAGGCCGTGTCCCTGCGGCGGCGCCCCAATGCGAGCGCGTTCTTCTTCGGTGACACCCGAGGTGATAAATTGCTTGATGCTGCGGGTTTCCAGGTCCGCCACGCCCAGTGCCCCATATTTGGCATGCAGCAGCGAGCGACTGATATCGACGACCTTCTGAAGCACGTTCTGCAAATCGAGTTCGGTGGTCAGCGCCAGGGCAGCTTCATGCAGCGCTTCCAACTGGCGATTGCTTTGGCGCGCCTCCTCTTCGCGGCGTTCGATGGTGCCAAAGAAGATAATGGAGAAAATGATGGCTCCGAGGGCTACGGCCAGATAGGAATAGAGATCCCCTTCGAGGCTGCGTTCCGGCGGGACAAAATTCTGGCGCACATAAATGACCGCCATCATGAAAATCAGCGGAAGCAGCACCGATATCCACTTCAATTGGCGGTTGCTCATGGGGAGGGAACCCTCATGCTATAATTTTGCATAGCCAAAATTATACATGTGGAGTTCTGCGCCTTATCATGCTCAAAATCCTGCTCGTTGACGATCACGAGGTCGTGCGCTTGGGGTTGAAATCGCTCCTTTCGCATTATCCAAAATTCGAAGTCGTGGCCGAAGCCAGTAATGCCGATGAGGCGATCCGGCTGGCGAATGAATACAAACCCGACGTGGTGGTGATGGACATTCGCTTGCCGGGGAAAAGCGGGATCGACGCCACGCGCGAGATCACCGGCAAGCACAAGGATACAAAGGTGATCATGCTCACCACCTTCGCAGATGATGAACTTCTGTTTGATGCGATCTCTGCGGGCGCGTCTGGGTATGTGTTAAAGCAGATCGACAGCGGGGAATTGATTAATGCGCTGGAGCGCATAGGACGCGGGGAATCGCTTTTGGATCCTGCTGTGACACAGCAAGTGTTCAAGCGAATGCGCGAAAGCACGCGCAAGGCGGAGACAGAAGCCTTTACACCCCTGACGGAGCAAGAGTTGAAGGTCTTAGCCCTGGTGGCGCAGGGAAAGCGCAACAAAGAGATCGCCCAAGAAGTCTTCCTGAGCGAAAAAACGGTGCGCAACTACGTAAGCTCGATCCTCAGCAAGCTGGGCCTCGCCACCCGTTCTGAGGCGGCGGCCTACGCCGTCAAGCACCACATCGAGAACTTTGCACCTTTGGACAAATAGGAGGACTTTATGGAAAGCTTGTGGATCGTTCGTTTAGCGGTCAATGCGGTGGCTTTGTACGCGGCCATATACATTGTTCCGGGATTGCAAGGATCGGTAATCAACGAGAACTGGGCTACCTATGCAATCCTCGGTCTGATCTTTGGCCTGGTGAATGTCTTCATCCGGCCCATCGTGAAACTGATAACCTGCCCGTTCTATATCCTCACCTTGGGTTTGTTCAGCCTGATCGTCAATACGATCCTCTTTTGGTTGACCCTTCAGATTGGCTCCTGGTTCGATGTCACCCGACCGGTCAACGATTTTTGGGCATTATTCCTGGGCGCTATAGTGGTGAGCCTGGTAAGCATGGTGCTTTACTGGGTGATCCCTGGCAACGGGAGGCCGCGCTCGTCAGTGAAGAGGCCGACGTAACATCTGAGCCCATTACGAGGGCCTGAAAAGCCCGACTCGCAATGACGAAATACAATGAGCGCCAGTCGGCGCTCATTGTTTTGTTTAGTGCATTCGATTCTGAATTAATAAGTGAGAATGGATTTTCCTTCATCCCATTTGCAGGTCTCCAGGCTCATCATGGGCAATTCGTTCGATCGAGTTGGAGGTTATCTCCAAATTACAGCTGTCGAATCGTTTACACCAATCCTCGCACCTTTGCGCAATCCTTTGATCTCGATATCGAAGGCCGCACTCTGCGCATTCGAATACTTGACCATTTCCAGCTTCCATCAGCTTGACCATTGATCACAGTCTCCGCACTAGCCTTGACATCCGCTATCGATTCGCAACTAACGAGACGTACGGTTCTCGGTCGTACACCTTTTGCCAGATTTCAAAAACCTCTTGCGCCGAGAGGGTCGTCAGCTGTATCTCCTGACGATTAGCTACGTATTCATCCGCCGTTTCGTGCGAAGCAAAGAAGTGGGTGGCGTCACAGAACCACCTGCGCACGTTTTTCAATCCCTCAGTCTCCGTGGGGTGAGAAATCACGGTTGTTTTTGGGTCCAAGCTTTCTACACCATTTGGCGAAACCACCAAATTAATCCTTTCCCCACTGATCGGATCCGGGGACTGAATGAAGGCTCTCATTTTAAGGAACATCGAGAACATGATGGCGTCGGCGGCACACCAAACGTAGAGGCCCCTATCCTTTATTTGGTATCTGTGAGGGGTTGGCACCAGCGAGATGCCAAAGCCAACCAAATCGCCTTTTTCGTTCACCTCCCCGATTCGCCACAGCCTGTCGACTTGAGCAGAGTCGAGCTCAAGTTCTTTTGCGACCTTCGCTCGGGAAAGGGGTTGTCCGTAGGAAAGAAGTTTGATGACTTGCAGCATCCCTGGAACCTGGGCATGCCCGCGATCAGCAAAAGCCGTCATATTCTCGATAAGTTTGCTCGTGTTTATTTCGGTTTGGGTATGAGTAGCCATTTTTCTTCACTGATGTTTAGTCCGCCACCTGGCTCACCAGGTGACAAACGCAATTCTTGCCTTCTATATCATCCGTTGGAAACGTGAGACCCAACGCATGCAATTGACCTAGATCAGCTTCCAGTTTTTTCAGTTCAGCGATGCGTCGCTTGATTTCTTTGCGCTTCTGCTCCAGGCGGGTGAGCAGAACTTCGCATGGAGCGATTTGGTGTTCCCGCAGATCCAAGACCTCTTTGATTTCATCCAGGGAGAAGCCGAGCCGCCTGAGCCCGTTCACCAACTTAAGCCTGGAAATGTCCACCTCTACGTAGTCACGATAACTGTTATTTTTGCGCGTCGGTGGCGGTAGGAGATTGATTTGCTCGTAGTACCGGATCGTTTTAGCCGTAACACCGGTTTTCTTGGCAAGTTCGCTTATTTCCATAGCTCCTCCAGGTGAGGAATATAGCCAGGATACACCTTCCAGTAACTAGAAGGTCAAGGTTAAAACCCCCTGATTAATTGCGTTTTAAGCTTGGACCCTGGGATGGCGTCTACGCGGCCCAGCCTTGCCCAGAATAACAAGAACCATATTGAAGAAGATGTGGAATCATCCTTGTTTTTCAGGATTCTTTCGTCGAATCCAAGTACTTATCCATCGCACTAAGCAACTCTTCAACATCCCTTGGGGTGAGTTCGCCCATGTGGCCAATACGGAATGTCTTGCCCTTCAGCGGGCCGTAACCGTTGGCGATGCGCATGCCGCGCTCACTGAGGAACGCGTTGAGATTGCCAACATCGATGTTCTTCGTGTTGTCGATGGTAGTGACTGTCTTGGAGCGATAGCCCTCTGGGGCATAGAGATCCAGGCCGCGGTCGATCGCCCATTTCTGCGCCATCTCGGCCATGGCCGCGT
>DATDRZ010000096.1:0-5493 GCA_035291465.1 Anaerolineales bacterium | reverse complement strand
GCTGGGGCTGCAGCCGGGACCGAAGATCGGCGAACTGCTGGAAGCGGTGCGCGAAGCGCAGGCGGCGGGGGAGGTGGGGGATAGGGAGGGGGCGTTGGAGTTGGTGCGCAGCAAGTTGCGCACCTAGAACAATGCTGAATGGAAAACCAAAATAAGCATTTCTTGCGGAATGTGATCCGGATGGATTCTTCGCGGGTGCACGGCTGGCTTCGCCCGCCATAGCTCCCGAAAAAAGCATTCGGGGCTCAGAATGACAAAAAAGGGCGCCTGAAATATTAGCCGGATAGAATTATCAGATATGGCCATAAGCAATCATCCCACGATCAGCACGCGGGTTGCGCTGCGACCCACGCATATATTGGTGGACCTGGACAAGATCACGAAGAATTACAAAGCCATCCAGCGTACCGTTGGCGAGACCCTGGTAATGCCGATCCTCAAGGCAAACGCCTACGGGCATGGACTGGTACGGGTGGGGCAGCACATGCAGGAGATCGGCGCCAAGATGTTGGGGGTAGCCTACTTAGAAGAAGGAATATTACTGCGAGAGGCGGGAGTGACGACACCGATATTGGTTTTGGGCGGCATCCTTGGCAGCCAGACGCCACTCTTCCTTCAGCACGATCTGGCCCTAACCGTTTCCTCGCAGCAGAAACTGGAACAGGTCGAGGAGGCTGCTGCCTCCATGGGCGTGCGCGCCCGGGTGCATCTCAAGATCGATACAGGGATGGAACGGATCGGTGTGCATTATTACAGCGCAGAATCGCTGCTGGAAGCGTCACTGAAATGCAAACATGTCGAGGTGGAGGGAATTTTTTCGCACTTTGCCAATGCGGACGCGGTGGATTTGAGTTCGGCCAGGATGCAATTGGAACGGTTCCAAGAAGTGCTGCGGTTTTACGTGAAACATAGCTTGCCGACCCCATTGCGGCATATGGCGAATTCAGGTGCGATCCTTCAGCTGCCCGACTCGTGGATGGACATCGTGCGACCGGGGATTTTGATGTATGGGGTGTACCCGTCGTCTGAAGTGCGACGAACCATCGAAGTGCAGCCTGCGATTACATGGACTTCGCGAGTGGTCTACTTCAAAGTTGTGAAACCGGATCACCCGGTGAGCTACGGGTCAACCTGGCAGAGCGACCACGATGCGAGAGTGGTCACCATTCCTGTGGGATACGGAGATGGTTATTTCCGCTCGATGAGCGGCAAGGCGCAGGTATTGATTCATGGCAAACGGTATCCCGTGGTCGGCGCGATCTGTATGGACCAATTCATGGTGAACATCGAACAAGATTCAGCATTCAATGAGGATGAGGTGATTTTGGTTGGGGAAAATGGAAGGGAAAGAATTACAGTTGAGGAATTGGCGGAATGGGCGGAGACCATTCCCTATGAGGTGCTGACGAATATCAATACGCGGGTGCCGCGGGTGTATGTGCAGGATCAAGGGGCAAGTAGACAAGCTGGCAAGGAAACAAGGCGGCAAGTAGACAAGTAAACAAGGAGACAGGGGGATAAGGGGATAAGGGGCAAGTGGACAAGCAATCAATTAGACAGCAGACAAGTAGACAGGTGGAATTAGTCCTTTGACCTAAAACCCAACAGGACCAATACTGCGCCCGCCGCGGATATTGACGAGGCTGAAAGGATGCCCAACTTGGCTGCAAGTATCAGTGAGGGGTCGAGGAAGGCCAGATCTGTAATGAAGAGAGACATGGTGAAACCGATGCCTCCCAGCCAGGCGGCGCCGTAGATGTGTCGCCAACGCAAGCCGCGTGGCCGTGACACCAACCCCAGGCGGGAGAAGAACCACGAAAACAACGTAATCCCCAACTGCTTGCCCAGCGCCAGGCCAGCCATCACCCCCAGTCCGACGGGGGTCAGCAACGCAGCACCTTGTCCACCAGTCAGAGCCAATCCCGCGTTGGCCAATGCGAAAATGGGCATGATGGCATAAGCCACCCAGGGGTGCAGGCCGTGCTCCAGGCGCTGCAGGGGCGAACTGACCTTTTCGGCGGCCTCCTCCAGTTCGCGCACCGCGGCGCGCTGTTCGCTGTTGGGGAGGATATTGCTTTCGGGGTTGCCGGCCTCTTCGAAGGTTTTCAGGTAGGTGTGGCTGCGCCGGAGGAAGCTCTTGCGATCGATGCGTGGGTTGGCTGGGATGGTTGCCGCTACCAGCACGCCTGCAATCGTGGCATGCACACCCGATTGCAGGAATGCAAGCCATACCACAAAGCCCAGGAGCCCGTAGGGCAGCAGGCTGCGCACCGATAGCCGATTCAGCGCGGACAGCGCAGCCAGCGCCAGCCCGCCGACCAACAAACTTACCCAGACGATATCGTGGCTGTAAAAGACGGCGATCACCAGCACCGCGCCGATGTCATCCACAATGGCAACGGCGGTGAGGAAAACCTTCAAGGCGAACGGCACGCGCTTGCCCAGCAGAGACAGCACGCCTAGGGCAAAGGCAATGTCTGTGGCCATGGGGATGGCCCAGCCGTTTTCGCCGGGTCCGCCCAAGTTGAAGGCGGCGTACAGGATGGCGGGGGCAACCATGCCACCCAGAGCGGCCACAATGGGGAACAGGGCCTGGCGTGGCTTGGAAAGCTCGCCCACCATGATCTCGCGTTTGATCTCCAGGCCGACGACGAAAAAGAAAACCGCCATCAGACCGTCGTTGATCCAATGGAACAGGTCTTTGGAGAGAGTCCAGGAACCCAACCCAACGGTGAACGGCGTGGACCACAAGGTTTCGTACGACTCCGCCCAGGGCGAATTGGCCCAGGCCAGAGCGACCACGGTGGCGAGCAGCAGCAGGATACCGCCACCCCCTTCCTCGCGGATGAATTCCTGGAGATTGGAAACCAGTCCGATGCGCTGACCGCGGCGCGGCTGGAGGAAGGCAAATACGTTCTTCATTTGTCGTCCTTTCAATGTTAAGTTGACAGTTGATGCGATGAAACGTGAAGGCTTTCTTTTTCCCGATAAGAATGCCTAAAACGGTGAAGATATATTGTATTGGATTTTTATTCCTTTGCGCGGAGGTATGCCCTCATGGACGGTTGGCGTCACCTCGTCGGTCGACAAAATGGTGACAATGAGAGAGTTAAGCTAAATGATCTGGAATTAAGACAACCGGTTGCTTAGCGAGGCACAGCATGGTCACAATCTAACTGGACTCAATGGAGAAACAGGTGAGGCAATGGCGAGTGCATCTGTATCCTTATGCAGTTTCTTGAAATTACTTGTTACATGAATGGAAAAGTTGCTATGTACAGAACGGTGGCAACCAGGCATACAGTGACCATTACCGGCAGACCAGTGCGCAGCCAAAGCTTGGTAGTGATGGGACTGCGGGTGCGTTGGCTCAGCTTGACCGCAATCACGTTGGCGGTCGACCCGATGGGCGTCCCGTTTCCGCCGAAGCCGGCCCCCAGGGCAAGCGCCCACCAAAGAGGTGTAATGTCAACGCCGAGATTACCCAGGCTTTGGATCACCGGGATCATCACAATCGTGAAGGGAATATTGTCGACTACGGCTGAAAGGATGGCTGATCCCCAAATCAAGGCGATGCCGGAGAGCATCAGGTCAGATTGAGCAAGGCCGGTCACAGCTGTGGCCAGCTGCTCCAGCAAGCCGGAGGCCTCAACCCCCCCGACCAAAACAAAAAGCGCGCCAAAAAAGAGCAATACGCTCCATTCAACTTCCTTCAAAACCTTCTCTACGTCGGGTTGGACCCAGAGCAAAGCGGCTGCTGCTCCCATTAGCGCAACCACGGAGGGCGATAAGTGAATCAAGGTGTGTACAAAGAACAGCAAAATCACCGCAGAAAGCACAATCAGGATCTTCCGCAATGATTTTCTGTCGTGTAGGGCCTCATCTTCGTCAAGGCTGCCTAAAGCATCTGCCTCCCTGGATATTTGGGAGAGTTCCTTGCGAAACAGGTAACGCAATAGCAACACGGCCACGATCCAGGCCACTGCCACGATGGGCGCCAGGCGAATGAGGAAATCGTTGAAGCTGAAATTCGCCGCCGACGCAATGATGATGTTAGGCGGATCTCCGACCAGGGTGGCCACACCACCGGTATTGGATAACAAGGCCTCAGAAATCAAAAAGGGAACCGGCGAAATACCCAGGATTTCGGCAATGAGGATCGAAACCGGGGCAATGAGGACCAGCGTGGTTACGTTGTCGAGAAACATTGAGGTGATGGTCGTGATCCCGCCAAGAATTAGCAACAAGCGCCAGGGATCGCCCTTTGAACGTTTCGCAGTCAGGATTGCCAGATACTGGAAGAAGCCTGTAGCAGCCAGCATGCTGACCAGAACCATCATGCCCAGCAGCAGTCCCAGCGTGTTGAAGTCAATGGCCTCTAAGGCCAATTCCTGGCTATAGAATCCCAACAGCAGACCAACGGCCAGCATCGTACCCGCGCCGGCCATAGCAATTATGGTGCGGTCGACTCTCTCGCGTAAGATGGCGACAAAGGCAACAACAAAGATGATTGCGGAAATCAAAAGCCCGATCATGATTTCTTTTTCTTGCCGCCCTTCAGCTCTATTAACCAGCCTTCCAAGAAGGCGCGACCGATATCCACGCGTGAGGCGATCCCCACCAGCTTGCCGTTGCGCACCACCGGAAGATCCTGCAGGTCGTGGGTGATCATGATGGCGAGGGCGCGCATCAATGAGGCGCTTTCCTCTATGCTGACGGCTTCTTCCATATAATCGGCCACCTTGATCTTTGCCGATTTCTTAATATCCACCGGGGACGGGATATCAATGGCGCCAAAGTCGCGCACGAAATCCACGTCCTCGACCACATTGATGAAGTCGGGCAGAAAGTAGCGCACCACTTTGCGCATACTGATGATGCCAACCAATTTTCCTTTGCTGTCCACCACCGGGAGAGTCCCCACCTTTTCCTTGGCCAGCAGCTTGGCAGCATCCAGCAAACTGGCATCCGGACCAATCGAAACGACTTGACGCTTCATCCAGGTCCCAATTTTTCGGCTCATCGTCACATCCTCAGTGCCTAATAAGGCAAAAATAATTATCCCATATATCAGGCGCGGGTCTTTGCGATGATAGAATGCGCTGAATGGCTCAGCGAAGGGTTTCGAAATTTGCAGCTTTGAAAAAGCTGAGAGCGCGGTGGTCGATTTTTTTATTTGCAGGGTTGGCTTTAATCGTTATTGGTAATCGGTTTTTGCGGCAAGTTCCGTTTGCTGCTGAAAATGTTTGGCTGGTAATCGCCGGACTCGCCTTTGTGTGGCAATCCCTTTTTTTCTTTGTTGACCTTTCAAAAAATGAACCGAAAGATAAAAAATCACTGCTCCCCCTTTTTGGCATTGGAACCTGGCTTTCATTATTTCGGCTGCTGCTATTGTCTTTGACCGCTGGCTTCCTGTTTTCGCCGCGCCCTGAAGGCTGGTTAGCCTGGGCGCCGTTCGGTCTCTACTTGGTTTTCAACCTCACTGATCTGGTC
>DATDRZ010000095.1:0-3763 GCA_035291465.1 Anaerolineales bacterium | reverse complement strand
ATCCGCGGCCTGCGCATCCCCGCCGAGGATGTGCTGCGCGGCTAATTCTTTCTTCAACTACTTATTTTTTTTATACACTGCGTTTTCCGAGAGGGGCACTGACAAGAGAGGCGCATCGAGTCCCTCCTGTCACTTCTCCTCGCACCTTTGGTGCTCGTCGAAAATGACAAACATGGGACCCTCTTCCGTCCCCCCAGGTGGCGTAAGATTTACAGATATGGAGTGTCTACAAGTAAATGCCTAAGCGCGCGCTATCGTCATTGCCGGCAGCGCATTCCTTATTCAGCATTCATAATTCAACATTCAGAATTGCATTTTAAAGCCTAAATAGACGGTGAGCGCGTATCGAGGAATTCCAGTGATCGCTAACCACATGGGATTTTCTCCGTGCTTCCGTGTCCCCGTGTTTTCATTTGATGCCCAGCAAGAATGCTTATTTCCACTCCCAACATCGCCCGATATAATCAAGCAAAGCTTGCTTTGCGCAGTTGCGAGTGCCTGTCCCGAGAAGCAGCTGTGCTGCGCCGAGGGAAGGCCGACGAAGCAACCTCATTCTAGAAGGAGCAATACCTGTCAACTATCCCGCCATGAACAAACTCCTTTTCGCCTCACTGGCCTTGTCCTTGCTCGCTGCACACCTCCCCGCGCCGGCTCTTGCTGCCGGCGGGCAGCAAGAAGCCAATCCTTGCTCCACCGCCGGACCTATCTCCACAGCGGAGAACTGCAATCCTTTTGAATCCAGTTACGTTTTGCACCGCATGTTGGAGAGCGGCAAGTTCTTCTTTGAAGAGCCCCTGCCCACCGCCAGCCCGGATCCCGCGCTCACTCAATTGCCTTTCTACTACGCCAGAGTAAACACGGCCAACGCTCCTGTATTTGCCTCACCTGAGGATGCCGCCGCCGGAAAGCCGGTGGCCAGCACGATCAGTATTGTTGACGGCGGGCTAGGTTACGTAACCTATACAGATGTGCGCGAAATAAACGGAAAAAACTATTACATGATCGCCTACGGACAGTGGATGCGCCGCGGCGATATCAGTCCCAACCAGCTCTACTCGCAATTCATGGGCGTGCAATTTACTGCCACTCCCGCCAGACAGTTTGGTTGGCTGGTGGACCTGCAGGTGAGCGGTCAAGTGCAGCCGCGCAAAGCCCCAAGCCATTCCGCCGCATTGGGCGACCGCTATTACAACCAAGATAGCGTCGTTCAAGTTTATGAAACGCGCGTCATCGATGGAGAGACCTGGTACAAGATCGGCCCCGACCTCTGGCTGGAGGCCCGCCAGTTGCACCTGGTTGTCCCCAACACTACCCAACCCGAAGGCGTCACCAACGGCCGCTGGATTGAAGTTAACCTCGAACAACAGACCCTTTCCGTTTATCAAGACGGGCAACTAGTGTATGCCACACTGATCGCTACCGGCGTCGACGGCGTATGGACCCGCCCCGGTCTCTTTCAGATCTATGAAAGACTTGAATCAACACTGATGAAGGGCGCCTTTGAAGCCGATCGCTCGGATTTCTATTACCTCGAAGACGTTCCCTGGACCATGTATTTCGACGAGGCCCGCGCTTTGCATGGCGCTTATTGGCGAGCGCGCTTAGGCTTCGAGCAATCCCACGGCTGTGTGAACCTAACCGTCGCCGATTCGCATTGGCTCTTCAACTGGGCGACCGACGGCGACTGGGTCTGGGTGCACGACCCGTCCGGCCGCACACCGGAAGATCCTTCGTTGTACGGCGCCGGCGGGGCGTAGCAAGCTGTCTTGATCGAATAACCAATAATCAGTAACAAATAACCATACATTATCTACTTCAAGTGACGGCCAATAGGCCGTCACTTTGCTTATGGTAAACTGCTTTTGCCCTCCTTATTTACTATGCTGACTCTTCCGGAAAAGATTATTTTCGTCCTTGCCGCCCTAATCACTGGAGGTTTGGTCTTGCGCGCTGCAATTCACATTGTGCGCATCATCGGCCGCGGCCACGGCAAGCCCGACTGGAAATTGATTCCTCGCCGCCTGATCGATACTGTTATCAAAACTGTTGCTCTTACGCCTACTTGGCGAAGACGGTTGATCACCAGCGTCCTTCACGCCATGGTGGTCTGGGCTTTCATGTTTTACCTCTTCGTCAATATTGGTGATTCGCTGGAAGGACTGCTGCCTGATTTTGTTTTTCTCGGCACAGGCCTCCTCGGTAATGGCTACCGCCTGATGGCAGACTTGCTCAGCGTTTCTGCGCTTGTCGGCATGACCGCTTTGCTGGCGCGCCGCTTCGTGGTGCGTGATCCCGAGTTGCGTATTCGCGAATCTACGCTCGTTCATCCTAAAGCGCGCGCCGGTATGCGCCGCGACTCCCTGATCGTTGGCTTGTTTATTTTGTTCCACGTTGGCGGCAGGTTTGCTGGCCAGGCCTTCAAGTTAGCGCTGAACGGCCCTGATGCCTGGCAGCCCTTTGCTAACGCTGCTTCGGGTTTCTTATCAGGATTGTCCAATTCCGTTTTGGTTTTGGGTGAACATGCGGGTTTCTGGCTGGCCATCGGCCTGATCATGGCCTTCTTTCCTTATTTCCTTTATTCAAAGCACATTCACATCTTCATGACGCCGCTGAATTTCCTTTTGCGGCCGCAGCGACCTTCGCCGGGGCAGCTGGACAAACTCAATTTCGACGACACAAGCGTCGAACAGTTTGGCGCCACGCGCATCGAGGATTTCGCCTGGCACCAGATCCTGGATGCCTATGCCTGCATTATGTGCAATCGCTGCCAGGATGCCTGCCCGGCTTACGCAACCGGCAAAGTGCTCTCCCCTGCGGCGCTGGAGATCAACAAACGCTATTTCATTAATGAAGAAGGCGCGCGACTGGCAAGGGGCGAAGCCAGCACCAAACCTCTGCTGGAATTCGCCATTACCGAAGAAGCCGTGCTGGCCTGTACAGCCTGCGGAGCTTGCACCGATATTTGCCCTGTCGGTAACGACCCGATGCGCGACATCATGGATATTCGCCGCTCAATGGTGCTGATGGAGAACAAGGCGCCCGATCAATGGCAGGTCGCATTCCGGGGCATGGAACGCAGCGTGAACCCGTGGAACGTGCCGCCCGCCGAGCGCTTGAAGTGGACAGAGGGTTTGAATGTGCCGACTATTGAGCAGAATCCGGAACCGGAAATTCTTTGGTGGGTCGGCTGCGCTCCCGCTACGGATGCGCGTGCCCAGAAGACGGCCCGCGCCCTGGTGCAGATCTTGCAGGCTGCGGGCGTAAACTTTGCCGTGTTGGGTCAGCGCGAACAATGCACCGGCGATTCGGCGCGCCGCGCAGGGAATGAATTCCTCTTCAATGAATTAGCCACTGCTAACGTGGAAATGCTGAATGCAGTTGCAGCCAAGCACATCTTGACCACCTGTCCCCATTGCATGCATACACTCGAAAGAGAATATCCGCAATTTGGCGGTAACTACGATGTGGTGCATCACACCGAATATATCGATGAGTTGATTAAATCCGGCAGGCTAAAAGTAAAAGCTGGGGCGACGGAGCAAATGACCTTTCACGACCCTTGTTATCTGGGTCGCCAGAATGGCGTGATCGTCGAGCCGCGCAATATCCTGAATTCCATCGATGCCGAACTGGTGGAGATGGCCAAAAGCCGCAAGCAATCATTCTGTTGTGGCGCCGGTGGCGCCCAGATGTGGAAAGAGGAAGAGCACGGCACCTCGCGCGTCAGCACCGAGCGCATCCGCCAGGCGAAGGACATCGGCGC
>DATDRZ010000094.1:0-56902 GCA_035291465.1 Anaerolineales bacterium | reverse complement strand
ATTAGAATTGCACTATATCACGAAGATACATAGGGTGAGGTTCCAAGGCTGAAAAAACGATAGGCGTGGAATGTTTGCCGAAGTGCGGCAACTGATGGAGGCGGAACAACGCCCTTCCCCTTTCAAAGGGAATGGCCAGTCTCGAGCGAGCCGCGCGGCCTGCCCTGAGCGCAGCGAAAGCGCCGGCGACGAGGGTTGGGGATGGGGTCTTGTCCAGAGAGGCCGATCCCGCCTGGCTTGTCGGTCATTCCTTCTTGCCGGGCTATCATCCCGTCGATATGTAATATGTCAAGATGTAATAGGGCGGGGTCCGAATATTACATGTGTTACATGTTACAACTCGGCTTTCCTGGCTAGTTCTCCTTCCGGCTTGACCCGGGGATTGAACAGTGCTTTAATCCTTGCAATTAAGTAAGGGGTATTTTGGTTTGCTTGACCGGCTTCGCTACCGCTTTGACAGGAGGTTGAGCGCTATGCAGTCCAATCTAAAACTAGCTCGAAACCTGATGCTATTGTCCGTGGTTGCCGTCTCATCATTTGTGCTGAGCGGTTGCTATGACATCGATGAAGCAATTGCCTGGGATATTGCAGAAGAATTTTTGAGCGCCAACGATATATACTCACCCGCCAACGAAAGTTTCAACGTGGCAGGATTTGTCTCATCGCTAGCCGAAGAAATGTGGGACGAGGCCACCAATTCCGAGGAAGCAACCGCCCTGGACGGCTTGGACATTATCGCCAGGATGGAGCAAGCCGATGCCGTATCAGAATCTGCCAGGGCTCTGCGCAACCTTCCTGCGCTGGGTGAGGCGATCAAGCTAAGGCCCAACGACTGGAATTACCGCGAAGATGCCTTCTCGATTGCAGTAGCCATCGGTGACACCGGGGTGGCTGAAAACTCCCTGAAAGCTTCGGACGACCTGGTCAACGAGGCGGTGGCCGCCGGCGGGAAGTGCTTCAACCTGCGCGCCAATCAGCTCAGCCGCCGGGTGGATTCGTTGGAGCAGCAACTCGGCACTCTCAGCCAGGAGGATCCTAATTACTCGTCGCTGCAGCTAGCCTTCGACATCTCGGCCAGAGAGCTGAGCGATCTCTATTCCAACCCTGCCGGCAACCTGTTTTGCCAGGGTAAATAGGAGACAGCATGGCGACCAAAGAGAAACCGGCTATCGAACAAGGCAATCAGGAACCCAAGAAGCGCCCCGGTTTTCTGCGCCGCAGTTGCCTGACCTGTCTTGGTGTGATCGTTCTCGCAGTGCTGGCTTGCGTCGTGGCGCCGTTTGCGCTCTCGCGGCTGGGAGTCTTCGGCCAGCCCGCGGAGCAAGCTTATTCCGGCGCCCCGGACCCGTTCGCCAGCGCATCGGTGCAGAATATCTTCGAGGCCAAGCAGATAGCGGGAGTCAAAGTCTACGTGATGCCGGTCACCGGCAAGACAGCAACCCAGGCCTTCATCATCCTCGACGCCAGCAATGGATACCAGGGCACCAGTCCGAACGCAGGCGATGACTCGGTGTTTGTCCAGGTCCTGAGCGACCTGGTGAACCGCGATCGCAGCGAAAGCTTGGGACTCGAACGCGTCACTGTGGAATATCGCGACGAAGAAGGTTCGCGCAAGATGGCCTTCACTATTCCCATGCATAGCGTAACGTCATACGTGGATGGTGTCATCAGCCGCGATGAATTCTTCGGCAATGCCTACTTCGACATGACCGATTCTCTGGGTTATTTCGGCCTCGACGCCGCCGACGTGCTGGATGAGCTAGGGAACTAGTGGTATAGAATTCGGGGGACGTTCAATTGGAATGTTTGACGTTGGACTAGGATAAGTGGATGTTCCCTATCCAAAGGCTCGTGTTATCGCCTTCCGGGCGCTCCAGCTCGGACCGCCGGCCGGTCATATTCCCCGGTGTATTGACTCAGCCCTGCAGCGCTTGCGCTACCCGCTCCAATCTGGCCCTTGCTTCGGCGGCGACAGTGCACACTGCATCGCTTGCCGACAGTGGGTCGATGGTTAGCATCGCATCCGGGTTCGCAATGGAAACCAGCGTACCACCCTCTTGCTCCTCAATCGTCACATTACAGGGCAACAGCAGGCCGATCAGGGGCTGGGATTGCAGCGCCTTGTAGGCGAGTGGCGGATTGCAGGCGCCCAGAATGATATAGCGCCGAAAGTCGACATCCAGCTTTTCCTTCAAGGTTTCTTTCACGTCGATGCTGGTCAAGACCCCAAAGCCTTCGTTTTTCAGCGCATGGGTTACCTTTTCTATCGCCGCATCGTAGCTATCTGGAAGTCTTACTTGGAATCCAATAGGTTCAGCCATGGTCTTTCTCCTGAGCGAAATTGTAGCGAATGAACGCAGTTAACCGCGATCCAGTGTCTGATCTTCGAAGCTTGCCACGTCCTCAAGGGACTCCAGGTGGGTGAGCACCGTGACGTTCTCCAACGCCGCGCGGATCTCGCCTTCCAGGCGCTCCAGCAGCCTGTGGCCGCGCTGAACCGTCCACTGCCCCGGCACCAGCACATGCAGAGACACGAAGCGGCGAGCGCCGCCCTGGCGGGTGCGTAGGGCGTGATACTTTACGCCGTCCTGGTCATACTTAGCGAGCAGGGCCTTCAAAACCTCCATATCTTCGGGCGGTAACGCCGTATCCATCAAGCCCATGGCCGAACCGCGCAGGATGCGCGAGCCCGCCCAGGTGATATTGGCGGCCACAAGCAGCGCGATGACGGGGTCAAGCCAACCGATGCCGCTGAGCGCTACCAGGCCTACGCCGGCGATCACGCCCACAGAGGTCCACACATCGGTTAGCAGGTGCTGGGCGTTCGCTTGCAGCGTGGGGGAGCGGTGCCGTTTGCCGGCGCGAGCCAGAATATACGCGACGACGAGATTAATTAGCGAAGCGATAATGGAAACAGCCAGGCCAAGACCAATGGCCTCCAGCGGGCGCGGGTTAAGCAGCCGCTGCACGGCGGCCGCGCCGATGCTGGCCGCGGCGATCAAGATGAGCGCGCCCTCGACTCCGCTGGAGAAATATTCGGCCTTGGAGTGCCCATACGCGTGCTCCTGGTCGGGCGGCTGCGCCGCGACGCGCAGCACCACCAGAGCCAAAATGGCGCCGGCCAAATTCACCAGCGACTCCAGCGCATCGGAGAGCAAGCCCACCGACCCGGTGAGCAGGTAAGCGCCGGCCTTGAGCCCAATGGTCGCCAACGCAGCGGCAATCGACAGCCACGCGTAGCGGGTAAGAAAAGTGCGATTCATTGCGGGGATTATAGGACAAGGACAATCTGTCAATCGGTTAATCCGTTAATCAAAAACTGGCGCGCGATTGACCGATTAAACTGATTGAAATCATTTCACCCCAATTCGCGACCTGAGATACGCCTCGATAAACCCATTGAGGTCGCCATCCAGCACCGCCTGCGTATTGCCCGTCTCGTATTCGGTGCGGTGATCCTTTACCAGTTGATACGGATGCAGCACGTACGAGCGGATCTGGCTGCCCCATTCGGTCTTCTGGTATTCACCGCGCAGCCTGGCAAGCTCTGTTTCCTTCTCTTCGCGCTTGATGTCGAGCAGGCGGGCGCGCAGTACCTTCATGGCGTTCTCGCGGTTCTGCGTCTGTGAGCGCTCGTTTTGAGAAGAGGCGACAATGCCGGTCGGCAGGTGCGTGATGCGAATGGCGGTCTGGTTCTTCTGCACATTCTGTCCGCCGGCGCCGCTGGAAAGGAACGTGTCGATTTTTAGATCATTGGGATTGACGGCGATATCTGCTTCCTCCACCTGCGGCAGCACTTCCACCTGGGCAAACGACGTATGCCGCCGGTGCGCCGAGTCGAACGGCGAAAGGCGCACCAGGCGATGGACGCCTTTTTCTGGCCGCAAATAGCCATAGGCGGATTCTCCATCCACGGCGATGGTGACGCTTTTGATGCCGGCTTCCTCGCCGGGCGTCAGGTCGAGGATCTCGGTCTTGTAGCCCTCCTGCTCCGCCCAGCGCAGGTACATGCGCTGCAGCATCGCCGCCCAATCCTGCGAGTCGGTGCCGCCGGCGCCGGCGTTGATGCTCAGCAGCGCATCGCCTTCGTCGTATTCGCCTGAGAGCAAGGTGCGCAGCTCGCGCTGGTCGACCTCGTGCTCGATGGCCTTGGCTTCAGCTTCCAACTCGCCGTCTAAACTTTCATCGCCGAGTTCGGCGAGCTCAAGCCCGTCGGTGATGCGGCGCTCCAGGCTGCGCCAGCCTTCGATCTCGTTGCGCAAGCTGGCGATGCGCTTCATCAGTTGTTGGGCTTTTTGGGCATTATCCCAAAGATTGGGCGCCGCGGATTGCTCCTCTAGCTTTCTAAGCTCGGCTTCCTTTTTGGGTAAGTCAAAGACGCTCCATGAGTGGCTGGATGCGGTGCTTGGCTTGGGTGAGTCGATCAATGAGTTCTTGCATTTTTCCTCGCTAGGTAGATTATAGCAACGAGATCGGCTAACAAAAAAGAAATGTTTGGGTTTTCGTTAAAACTTATAATTGCGTCTATCCGGTATTGCTTGCTCGCCAACCCTGGTGGTGGGTTATCAACCAAGCAATTCGGATCACATCGGATGGTGATTGTGAAAGCGTTTCGAAAGGTTTTTCGAAATCTCAACGCGGGTGCAGAATTCACCCAGGGAGCAGGCTTGGAATTTTGGCGCGAGCGCATTTACAACAGCATGGTCTCCGCCATGCTGGTCTGGGGACTGCTGGCCCTGATTCCAAGCGTTTGGCTTTCGTTTACTTCTGGCTTATTCGGCTTGGGCCTTTTTGACCTGTTTGCTTATATTTTCCTTATTGGCCTCTACCTGTTGCGCGGCAGGGCGCCTTATTCCCTCCGCGCCCTGTTGCTGATCTTGTTAGGTTTGTCGGTCGGCGTTGTTGTCTTTTTCGCCACCGGGGATGAGGGCGCCGGATTATTTTGGATGTTTGCTGTTCCCCCATTCGCCAGTTTATTGCTAGGCCTGCCATGGGGATTGTTTTTCTCGGCCCTGAATATCGCCATGTTTGTAGGCTTAGGCTACCTGGTATTCACCGGTTCTTCCGCCATTCCTGGAATTCAAAACTTATCCTTCGGGGGGTGGGCTGTTTACGGAATCAATTTCCTCGCCGCAAATGCCATTGTCACGGTCCCGCTGGGCGCACTGTTGGAAGGTCTTTTCCGAAGTTCAGAGCGCCAACAGGTGTTGGAGCAGGATTACCAATTACTGTTCAACAATAATCCATTGCCCATGTGGGTATATGATGTGGAAAGCCTGCGGTTTTTAGCCGTCAATCAGGCGGCTGTGGACCATTACGGCTACACGCGCGAGGAATTCCTCGGACTCACCATCAGGGACATTCGGCCACCCGAAGAAATACCGGCGCTCGAGCAGAATCTTGAAGGCACCGTCGGGAAAGCCAGACAGCATTCCGGTCCCTGGAAGCATCTAAAGAAAGACGGAATTGTCATTGACGTGGAAATCTATTCGCACTCCCTTCGATTTGCGGATCGAGATGCCCGGCTGGTTCTGGCCAATGACGTTACTGAGCAATTGCGCGCCCAAAGCCAGCTTCGCCTGTCCGATCAGATCCTGCGGCGCGTGAAGTCTCTCGTCTTGGTGATGGACAAGGAAGGCAAGATCATTTTCGCCAGTCCGGCTTCGGAAGAAATCATTGGTTACCGGCCTGAAGAACTTCTTGGAGACGGGTGGTGGGCGGTAAGCCGAGCCGACCCCAAGCTTTCCGTGCATGAAAAAGAATCGCTGAAACGCATAGCCACAGGGATGGATTCGATTTCGCCTGTGCCCTATGAACGCCCAATCCGCGCTCGGGATGGCGTAATTCGCTGGATCGAGTGGCATGATGCCCTGGGACCGAACAACACCATCATCGGAGTAGGACATGACGTCACCGAAAACAAACGTTTGCATCAAAGGACCGAAAAGCAGCTTGGCCAGTTCAAAGCCCTCAGCGAAATTGACCGCGCCATTCTTTCGAACCTTGACCTGCAGTACAACCTCAGGCTTCTCGTGGATAACGTAGTGAAGCAATTGGGCGTTGATGCCGCCAACGTGATGCTGTTCGATCCCGTGCTGCAGACTTTGCAATCTGTTCAAGGAGCGGGTTTCCGCACTGAGGCGTTCGAGCGCAAGGTGGTCGGTTTGGGGGAAGGGTACGCGGGCAAAGCCGCGGCCGAACGTAAGATCATGCATATAGATCCTCTGCAGGCTCTCCGGGATAATCCCAGGCTGGCTAAAGCCCTGATCGGAGAGGGATTCACCAGCTATTACGCAGTGCCACTAATTGCGAAAGGGGAGTTGCGCGGCGTGCTGGAAGTCTTCCATCGCAGTCCATTGAGCGCCGATGAGGAATGGTTGGATCTGCTGAAAGCTTTGGCCGGCCGCGCCGCGTTGGCCATCGACACGATCAAGGTGTTGGAAAACCTCGAGCGCTCCAACCAAGACCTGATACTTTCTTATGATGCAACTATCGAGGGTTGGTCTCGTGCGCTGGATTTGCGGGACAAGGAAACCGAAGGCCATTCTAAACGCGTCACAGACTTAGGCATGGAGCTTGGCCGGCGCATGGGTCTCGGTTTTAGGCAATTGATGAATTTCCGCCGGGGTGCGCTGTTGCACGATATTGGCAAGATGGGAGTACCGGACACCATTTTGTTTAAGCCCGACAAGTTGACCGAAGGCGAATGGGCGGTAATGAAGCAGCATCCAGTTTTTGCCTATGAGATGCTCCTCGATATTGATTACTTGAGGAACGCTTTGGATATTCCTTATGCTCACCACGAGCGCTGGGACGGCAGCGGATACCCTCAAACGTTGAAGGGGGAAGAGATTCCGATCGCTGCGCGCATCTTTGCCGTGGCCGACGTTTACGACGCGCTGACCAGCGACCGCCCTTATCGAAGGGCCTGGACAAAAGAACAGGCGGTCACCTACATTCGCGACCAGGCCGCCAAACAGTTTGACCCAAAGGTCGTGGAAGTTTTCCTTAAATATCACTTGGCGACGAAGACATTGCAAGCGGATGAGGGCGCGATGCTATAATTTTCTTCATGGCAAAGAAGTTGAGCCATGTGGATTCAAAAGGCCGCGCCCGTATGGTTGATGTTGGCGACAAGCCCATCACCGAGCGCATGGCCATTGCTGAAGGCGAAGTCCGCATGCGATCTGGAACGCTCGCCTTGATTCGTGACAACGCGCTGGAAAAGGGCGATGCACTGGCCGTAGCCCAGGTGGCCGGCATCCAGGCCGCCAAGCGCACCGCGGAGCTGATCCCGTTTTGCCATCCGCTGCCGCTGGATCACCTCGCCATCGATTTCGATCTGGATGACGACCTGCCTGGTGTGCGTATTCGCGCCACCGCCCGCAGCACGGGCAAGACCGGCGTGGAGATGGAAGCGCTGACCGCGGTTTCTGTGGCCGCGCTCACCATCTACGACATGGCCAAGTCGGCTGAAAAAGGCATGCGCATCGAAAACGTAAGATTAGTCAAGAAGAGCGGCGGCAAGAGTGGGGATTATCAAGAAGGGACAGCGAATGAAAGAGAAATGGAAGCGACGCGCAAAGAAGCTTGATAAGCGTAAACGGGGAATGAGGGTGATCGGTCGCTCGGTATTCACCCTGCAAGAGGTCCAGAAGAAAAAAGCAGATCAGGTAAAGGCTAGCAAATCAATCAAGCCTAAGAAGAAATGAACAAAGTAAAGATTCTCTTTTTCGCTACCCTAAAAGATCGGACCGGAACCAGGGAAAGCCACCTGGAAATATCCGCTGGAACGACCGTTTCCGAACTGAAGGATTTGTTGCTTCAACGCTTCCCTGAATTGCCCAAGAGCAAAGCGTCTCTGTTGGTCGCCATAAACAAAGAATATGCCTTCGACCAGGAAGAAATCCCCCAGGGCGCCGAGATCGCCTTGTTTCCGCCGGTCAGTGGGGGATAAGCATGGATCATCCGACCATTTTCTCCATCACCGAATCCGAGTTGGATTTGAACGACCTCCTCGCCCAGATCACCCTGCCAGCCACGGGTGCGGCCTGCTTCTTTTCTGGGGTGGTGCGCGGGGTCACCGCGCGCGGAGAGCCGCATCAGACCCTGCATTTGGAATACGAAGCCTACGTCCCCATGGCCGAAGCCAAGATGAAGCAGGTGGCCGATGAAATCCGCCAGCGCTGGCCAGATGTCGAAGGCATTGCCATCGTGCAGCGCGTCGGCACGCTGATGCCCGGCACGCCGACCGTATTGATCGGCTGCACCGCAGCCCATCGCGACACCGGCGTCTTCGAGGCCGCCCGTTATGGCATCGACCGCCTCAAGGAAATCGTTCCCATCTGGAAGAAGGAGGTCAGTCCCGCAGGCGAGCAATGGATCGAGGGGGACTACGTCCCTAAACCGGGCGAATAACAATAACCAATAACAATTATCGCCTTTGCTTCACCGAGCCCTTTCGATGCCCGACAGTACAACTGTCGGGCTTATGCTTCCCAATTCGCGCTCGCCGTGCTAAAATCCTCCGCCGCATTTCCGTCCTCTGGTCTGCGCAGGCTTGAGGACTATTCCCGTGGAAAAGGAGCCACACCGCATGCGCAAATACGAAATCACTTATATCGCCCATCCCGACCTGGATGCTGATGCCTTCACACAACTCAATGACCAGGTTAAAGGCTGGGTGAAGGATTCAGGCGGGGAAATTGAGAAGGTCGACGTCTGGGGCAAACGTAAGCTGGCTTATCCGGTCAAAAAGCAGTCTGAGGGTCAATACGTTTTACTGCACACAAATATGGAGCCGGCCGCCTGCGGCCAACTGGAGCGCCAGTTCGGCCTCCAGGAATCCGTGTTGCGTTTCCTGATCGTTGCCGCCGATGAGACTGCCGAGGAACCGACTGGCTGATTTGGTAGGGTGAGGTGACCTAGCCTGTCATAGCGAGCGGAGCGAGCAATCCCGATAGATAATTCATTGTTACCAGCTATGAACCGTCGTGTGGAATCACTTGTGAGGGAACCATGAGCAGAGGGCTAAACAAGATCATGATCGTTGGACATTTGGGACGTGATCCAGAAATGCGATATACCGCGTCGGGCCGTCCGGTAACCAGCTTTAGCGTGGCCACCAGCCGCAACTGGACCACCGCGGACGGTGAACGCCGCTCTGAGACGGAGTGGTTCAACATCGTAGCCTGGGGCAGCCTGGCCGAGATCTGCAATCAGTACCTCAAGAAAGGGAAGCAGGTCTACGTTGAAGGCCGTCTGCAAACCCGTCGCTGGGAGGATGAAGAAGGCAACAAACGCTCCAGCGTCGAGGTCGTGGCCCGCGAAATGATCATGCTTGGAGAGCGCCCCGAGAAGGCCGAAGGCGAGCCCGCTGGCGAAGCGGAGCTCAGCTACCCGGCGAATGATCTTGCACACCAATCCGACGAGGAAGAATTTCCCTTCTAGCGTTGCCTTAATACAAGAGAGATAACATAACCAGATGGCAAAACCCACACAAAAACCCCCTGTCTTAACGCGCAAACACTTGGTCGGTCTCGAGCGCGAACGCTTCTACAACCGCTTGCTGCTGATCGGCGCGGTGATCGTCGTTGGCATCGTGCTGATGCTGGTCAGCTGGAGCTGGATCACTGAGAATTTCATTCAGCCCGGCCAGGTCGTGGCCGCCGTCGAAGGCACCGAGATCACGGGCAAAGAATTCATTGCCCGCGCCAAGCTTTATCGCGCCCAACTGGTCAGCAATTATCTTTACGTGTATCAGGAATACACTTATATGGTCAACCTGTTTGGCTCTGACGCCACCACTCGCTCGCAGATCGATCAACAATACTCGAACCAACTCTACACCTACCAGTATCAATTGCTTCCCGAAGTTGTCGGTTCGCTGGTCATCAATGAATTGGTCGACGATGAGATCCTCAAGCGCGAGGCGGCCGATCTGGGCATCACGGTCAGCGAAGAAGACATCACCCAGCGAATGCAAACCCTCTTCGAGTATTTTCCCAATGGCACGCCAACCGCAGAGGCTACCCTTACTACAGCACCCACCTCAACTCTGTCTGAGACGCAGTTAGCCATCGTGTCCGCCACGCCAACGGCCAGCCAGACGCCCAGGCCGTCTGCGACGTCAGCAACCTCCGAAGATCCAACCGCCACGCCGACCTCCGCGCCCACCGGGGAGACGACGCCCACTCTGTCGCCGACTCCTGCGCCGACTGCAACGCCCTATACGCTTGAAGGCTTCCAGCAGGCGGTTATTGACTACGCCGAATCTATTGGCGTGACGCAGGAAGATTTCCGCGCCGTGATTTACTCGAGCCTTCTGCGCGAAGCGGTCAAAGACGCTATCACCGCCGACCTGCCGCGGACGCAGGAGGAGGTTTGGGCGCGGCACATCCTCGTCACCACCATTGAGGAAGCTGAGGAAGTTCTGGCTCGCTTGGACCAAGGCGAAGATTGGGCTTCGCTGGCCGCCGAACTCTCCCTGGATACCAGCAACAAAGATGCCGGCGGGGATTTGGGTTGGTTCCCGCGCGAAGGCATCATGGTCGAACCCTTTGCCGCCGCCGCATTTGAGCTGCGCATCGGCGAGGTCAGCGAACCGGTTGAAAGTGAGTTCGGCTTTCACATCATCCAGGTATTAGGACACGAAGACCGCCCGCTTGGCAGCGAAGAATACGAACGGTTGCGCGAGGCCGAACTGAGCAGCTTCCTCCAAACGCTGCGGGAAAAATACAGCTGGACGATCAACGAAGAAGGCTGGCAAGCCATGTCCCCCGAAGACCCCGATATCCCCGTACAGGCACAACTGCAATAAATTCGGAGAGCCGGTATACCCGGCTCTCTTTCTAAATGAACCTTGCGAAGGTTATCAGGAAATCCGGAATTCTCAACAAGACCATCCCATTCCCCTGACCCTGAGCGAAGCGAAGGGGAAGGGTCAGAGGCAGGCTCTTAGCAGGGTTTTCTTGATCTATTCGCTGGGGATCACGATCCAGCAGATGAAGTAGGCGAGAAGCCCCGGGATCCCGCCCGGGAGCAGAGCGATCAGAAACCCCAGCCGGAACCAGATAGCCGAAATGCCAAAGAACTCGCCCAGGCCGCCGCAAACCCCTGCTAGAATTCGATCGCGTCGCGAACGCCGCAGAACTCTTCCAGAACTATTTGACATGGTCTCTATCCTCGCATTTATTTTCCGGAATGATATACGAAAAAATAAGATCATTGTTGCGTTAACCAAGAATTCTTTGGAGCTTCCCTAAAACCGTAGGGACAGGTTTCGAATTTAAATCTAACTACTCTACCCATGATTTTCCAAGTAATCGCTTGACCGAGAGCAATGGATGCCAAACCTGTCCTGCTAACCGGCGAAGCCAATGGCAGCAAACCGACGTCTACGGACAGGTTTCAGTAGCCTTGACAGCCATCTCAGCATTCCAGCCAAATCGAATGGCCAGACGGATAAATCAAATAGAAACCTGTCCCTACAAAAACCGTTGCCAAGGCGCCAGCTTTGCCATCCCAGATACCCCTTTTTTTGGATTGAAGAAATATCTTTGTGTTCCCATTTCCCTTCACTGCGTTCAGGGTCAGGGCAGGCTTGGTGGCCTTGTGGTTATAGCTTTGCTCTTATTCCGAATAGCGTTCATCCACATCATCCAGGCGTAGGCTGATCACCTGGCTGGCCGTGTCGCGCCCCATGGTCACGCCGTAAATAACATCCGCCACCTGCACTGTGTTGCGGTTGTGTGTGATGAGCACGAACTGTGTATCGCGGCTCAACTCGCGCAGCACGTCGGTGAAGCGGCCCACGTTGGCTTCGTCCAGCATGGCATCCACCTCGTCCATCACGCAGAACGGCGTGGGCGAGGCTTTCAACAGGGCGAAGATCAGCGCCGCGGCGGTCAGGCTGCGCTCCCCGCCGGAGAGCAGCGCCAGTCGCTGGGAGCGCTTGCCCGGCAGCCTGGCTTCGATGTCGATGCCAGTGGTGGCCAGGTCGCCTTCTTCGGTGAGCAGCAGCTTGGCGCTGCCGCCGTTGAAAAGCCGCGCGAAGATCTCGCGGAATTCGGCGGCCACCTTGTCGAAGGTCGTGCGGAATTCCTTCTCCATCAACAGGTCGAGTTCTGCGATGACCTTTCTCAGGTCGGCTTCCGCGGCGCGCAAATCCTTAACTTGTTCCTGCATGCTTTCCACGCGTTCTTTGACCTGCAGGAATTCACTTTGCGCTTCGGGGTTCACCGAACCCAGGCGCCTGATCTGGGCGCGCTGCGCCTTGAGCGTCTCTTCCAGGTCGGGCGGCAGCGACTCGACCACGGGCAGCTGCTCAACAAGTTCGCCGAGGGGCAGGGGAGTGGGACCTGAGACCTCAGCCTCATACTGGAATGCCACCAGCCCGAAATCGTCTTCAATGCGGCTGCGCAAGCTCTCCAGGGCTTCTTGCTGGCGGCCCAGGGCGATCTGCGCCTGGGTATGGGCGCGTTCCGCCGCGCTCAGGGCTTGCAGCGCCTGGGTTTCTGCCGCCTGCAAATGGTTCAGTTGGGCATCGCTTTCCGCCAGGTTGGCTTCAGCCGGGGCGATCTGCGCCTGGATGGCGCTGATTTCTTCGCCCACGCTGCCCTCTTGTTCTCCCAATTGTGTATGCTCGACTTCAATCGCCTGGAGCTGTCCTTCCAGTTCCTTGCTGCGTTCCTGCTGCTTGGCCAGCTGGGCCTCGGCGCGCTGCAGGGATTGCTGGCGTTCTGTGGTGCGGCGCTGCGCCTCCTGCAGGGCGCGCTGGCCTACGGCCAGGCGCATCTCCCAATGCGCCACCTGCGCGTGCTGCTCGTCGGTGGGCAGATCGACAATAGAGTGCAGGTGTGCATCCAGATCGGTTTCGGCTTTGGCAATTTGCTCAGCCAATGATTTTTCGTTGGCCAGTAGAGTTTCGATTTGAGTTGAAGCCCCGGCTTCTTCATTTTCAGCAGTGCGCTTCTGGGCGCTGAACCAGTCGCGCTGGCGCTCCAGTTGCTCCATGTCCAAAGTGGCGGCCTGCAGCTCATGCCGGGCTGATTCCAGCGCCTCCTGGGCAGCAGTCGCCTTTTCCTCGACCGGTTTACGTTTTTCGTTGAGGCCTTGGACTTGATTTTGGAGATCTGCAATCGATTCTGCCAGTTTGCCTGACTCTTGTTCAATGTTTTCCACCTGGGCGCGCAATTCCCGTTCGGTGCGCGGCCGCGCCAGACCCGCGGCCGCCTTGGGCGAACGGACTTCGATCTGGCCTCCGCGGCTGAACAATTCGCCGCGCAACGTGACGGCTTGTGTGGCCCGAGGGATCTCGGCAAGCAGCCTGCGCGCCGAGCGGCGATCTTCGGCAACCAATACGTTGCCGAGCAGTAGGTCAACCGCCGGCTTTAGATCCGCTGATGCTTCGACTAGGTCGGCGGCGACGCCAACCAGCCCCTGGCCCTTTGCTGTTGGAATGCGGCTGTTCAGGCTGAGCAATGGCAGGGGCAATAAAGTGCCGGATGCTTCGCGGCTCTCCAGCAGACTGAGGGCAGTTTCGGGATCGTTCTCGTCCAACAGGACGGCATCCAGATACGCGCCCAACGCCGACGCGATGGCGGTTTCGTATTTTTCGGGCACGCGGATCTCGCGCCCTAAGGTTCCCTTGGCCAGGCGCAGCCTTTTCTCCTGGGCAGCCTGGATCAGCAATTTGGCGCCCTCGGCAAAACCTACGGCGGCAAGCTCGGCTTGCTCCAGTCCCTGAATTTCAGCCAATAATTGCGCCCGCTTGGAAGTCAGCGCGTTACGCGCGCCTTCTGCCTTCTGCACCTCGGCATTTATTTCATCCAGTTGTTTCTGAAGCCGGGAACCTTCTTCCCTGGCCTGGCTTAGATTTTTCTCTGCCTCGCCGGCTTTCTGTTGGGCCTGCTTCTGCGCTTCCTGCGCCGCGCTGAGGTCGGTGGCCAGGCCCTGCAATGTGCGCTCGAGCTCGGCTTGCTCTGCTTGGCTGCGCTCGAGGCGCGCCTTGAGTGATTCGCGTTGTGCCAGCGAACTGGCCGTTTGCCCCTGCAACCTGGCGATCTGGTCGCGGAAAGCTTGCGTCTTGGCTTCGGTTTCCAGCTCTACAGCTTGCCTATCTCCAAGGGTCTTGCGCGCTTCGTCCAACTTGCCCTGCGCTTCTTCTTGTTCGGTCTTATAACGTTCGGCATCTGCTTCGGCTTCCTGCAAGCGCGTGCGCAGCCCGGCCAGGTCCGCTTCCAGGCGCTGGCGCTCTTCGTTCAACGCTGCGCGACGTTCCAGCAACGCGCGCCGGCGCTCGTCGGCCACCGCCAGCCCGCGGCTGGCGCCTTCTCGCCCGGCGTGAAGTTCCGCCAGGCGACGGTGCCACTCGTTGAGCTGCACGCGCAGTTCCTGCGTGCGGGAGCGCAGCTCGTTCAGTTCCTTGCTGTGTTCGGCCTGCCTGCGGCGCGCCCCTCCCAGTTGATCTTCCTGCCCATCCGCTTCCTGGCGTCGCTGGTGCAGATCGGCTTGGGCGCGGTTCCAATGATAGCCGTACCATTCGCGCAGGGTGTTCTTCAACTGCGATCGTAGCGTGGACCATTCGATGGCGCGTTCCGCCTGTTTTTCCAGGCTGCGCAGGCGCGGCCTCAGTTCGGCGAGAATGTCTTCGACGCGTTCCAGGTTGTGCAGCGTGGCCTCGAGCCGCCGCAGCGATTGTTCTTTGCGCGCCCGGTACAACCCGATGCCGGCCGCTTCTTCGAACAGGCGCCGCCGCTCGTCGGATCTCAGGGTCAGCGCCGAGTCCAGCAGGCCCTGGCCGATGATCGTATAGGTGCGCTCGGAAAGCGCAGACTGCGAAAGCAGTTCCGAGACGTCCTTCAATCGCACCTTTTGCTGGTTGATCAGGTATTCGTTGTCTCCGTCGCGGTAAGCGCGGCGGGTGACGGACACTTCGGAGAAATCGATAGGCAGCCAGCCCTCGCTATTGTCGAAGGTGATGTTGACGGCTGCCATGCCGGAGCGCGGCCGCTTCTCCGAGCCGGCGAAGATCATGTCCTCCGTCTTGCGCCCGCGTAACACGCTGTAGGATTGCTCGCCCAGCACCCAGCGGAGTGCATCGGCGATATTCGATTTGCCCGAGCCGTTCGGCCCGACGACGGCCGTTATTGGACCCGCAAACTCGAACAGGGTCCGAGTGGCGAACGTTTTATAGCCGTTCAGCTCGAGGGATTTGAGTCGTAAGTTCTTCATTCAGTAGATAGTAGACAGTCGACAGTTACTAATTAATAACCAATAACTAGTAACAATTTCCAATCTTTCTCCAGTCTCCACTCTCCAATCATCCCTCCAGCTTTTTCATCGCCTCTGTCGCCGCGACCTTACTGGCTGCCTGTTTGCTGCGGCCTTCGCCGCGGCCGACAGGCTTTCCGCTAATCATCACCTCGACATGGAAATACTTGCTGTGGTCGGGGCCGCTCTCGGAAATGATGCGGTACTGCGGCGCCCCCAGGCCTCGCGCCTGTACCCATTCCTGCAGCAGGCTCTTGGGATCGCGGTCCGTATTTCCGGCCCGGATCTGGGTCACGGCCTTGGCCAACAGCGGATCGAGAAAGGTCTCCACCGCCTGGATGCCCGCCTCCAGGTACACCGCGCCCACTATGGCTTCAAAGGCGTTGCATAGCATGGCCAGGCGGCGGCGTCCGCCGCTTTCCTCTTCGCCGTTGCCCATGCGCAGCGCCTGGCCGATCTCGATCTGCGCTCCGAACTCCCCGAGGCGATCGGTGCTGACCAGAGCGGCCCGCAGGCGGGTCATCTCGCCTTCGCTCATCTCCGGGAAGTGATTGTAAAGCCAGGCGCCAACGGCAAAGTCCAGAACGGCGTCACCCAAAAATTCCAGGCGCTCGTTGTCTTCGAGCGCTTCGGGGTGCTCGTTGAGGTACGAGCGATGGGTGAGCGCCCGGCTGATGAGACGCACGTCCTTGATGGGCAGCGATAGACGCTTGGCAAAACTTTGCGCGGGTTCCAGCCCCGGGCTTTCGTGAACCATCCCGCATCCTCCCGGAACTCAGTGGACGTCAGCCACCCCTCCCCGCGAGGAGTAGCTAGCGGTCACGTAGTTCCAACTCTTGGATTTTAGTACGTTCTACGCGTATTTGCGCAGAACTAAGACTGCATTGTGGCCGCCAAAGCCAAAGGCATTAGTGATGGCCACACCGATCTCTTTTTCGCGCGCCTTATTGGGCACATAATCCAGGTCCAGCTCCGGGTCAGGCTCTTTGTAGTTGATGGTCGGCGGAATAATGCCGTTGCGTATAGCCAATATGCATAATAAGGCTTCCAACGCGCCGGTAGCGCCCATCATATGCCCGGTCATCGACTTGGTTGATGACACGGGTATGTCGTAAGCCTTCTCGCCGAAAACCGCCTTGATGGCGCGCGTCTCGGAGAGGTCGTTGAGCTGCGTCCCGGTGCCATGGGCGTTGATGTAATCCACGCCATTCAGGTCTACTCCCGCGGTCTGCAAAGCGCTACGGATGGCTTGCGACCCGCCGATGCCTTCGGCGTGGGGCGCGGTGATGTGATACGCGTCCGCCGACGCCGAGTAACCGGCCAGCTCCGCCAAAATATCGGCGCCGCGCGCTTTGGCATGGCTCTCGGATTCCATGATCAGGATGGCGGAGCCCTCGCCGATGACCAGGCCGTCGCGATTCTTATCGAAGGGGCTGGGCGTGCCGTCGTTCAAGCCGCGGCGCGACATGGCCTGCATGCGGTCGAAGGCGGCCACCGCCGTCTTGACAATGGCGGCTTCCGCCGCGCCCGCAATGGCAACGTCGACCATCCCCGAGCGCAGCATCATCCAGGCCGTGCCGATGCCATCCTGACCTGAAGCGCAGGCCGAGGCCACCGAGAGCGCCGGACCCTTGGCGCCGGTATCGATACCCGCCAGGCCCGCAGCCCCGTTGGGCATCAGCATGGGAATTAAGAATGGACTGGCGCGCCGCGGGCCGCCGCGCTCGATTTCCAGTACGCCATCCTCCAGCGACTGGATGCCCCCGATGGCGGCGGAGATGACCATGCCAACCCGGGGTGCATTTTCCTCAGTGATCTGGAATCCGGAATGCTTGAGCGCCTGGTCGACCGCCGCGGCGGAGAATAATTCATAGCGGTCGCGGCGGCGAACTTCGCGCGCATCGACGTATTGCGTCGGGTCGAAATCCTTCACCTCGCAGGCGACGTGTACCAGGAAATCGCTGTGATCGAACAGGGTGATGGGCCCCAGGCCGGAAACGCCGTTGACGATGTTATTCCAGGTTTGGTCCACGGTGTTGCCCACGGCATTCACCGTTCCCATCCCAGTGATCACAATTTTCTCGGCCATGAATAGCTCCTCGATTTACAGCGCTTGTTTGCTGCTTGTACCCACGCAGAGCGTGGGTACGAGCTTCGCACTCCGCGTCACTATTACAACGCTTTCAAACCTGAACCGCTGAGTATCAACACAATTGGCTCCGGCAATTCAGTAGCGAACTCCTGCAATGCAGCCCAGACTATGGCTGAAGTAGGCTCCACAAATAACCCTGCCTTGGCGAGCGAGTCGCGGGCGGGCAGGATCTGCTCTTCTTCCACGGCGACGAAGCGTCCGCCGCTGGCTTCGACGGCTTTCAGCAGTTCGTCGCCGCGCAACGGCTGGTGAATGCGCACGCCTTCGGCCAGCGTTTCGCCTTCCGTAACCCAGGCCAAGCCGGCGGCGCCCTGCGTACTCAGCGCCCACAACGGGGCACAGGCCCTGGCTTGCACACCGACCAGACGCGGCTGATTTTTGATTATACCTGTGGCATGCAACGCGGTGAATCCGTAGGCAATGCCCAACAGCAGGCTGCCGTGCCCCACAGGCGCCACGACAGCGCCCGGCGCTTCGCCCAGTTCTTCGTACAGTTCGTAAGCAATGGTGGCGATGCCCGGCAGTCCAAAGGGCAGGTAAGCGTGGCTGGCGTAGACTGCGCCCTCGTCGGCTGCCTTCCGTACCGCCGCGGCCGCCTCGGACCGCGGGCCACGCACCGGCGCCAACTCCGCGCCGTACACTTCGATCTGGTGACGCTTGGGTCCGGAAGTGTAGTCGGGCACGAAGACGCGCGCATGGATGCCGGCGCGCGCCGCGTAGGCGGCGAACGACGCGCCGGCGTTGCCGGACGAATCTTCAACCGCTTCGGTGACGCTGCGCGAAGCAAGGAGAGACGCCAGCGGCGCAGTGGCGCGATCTTTGAACGACCCGGTAGGGTTCAGGAATTCGAGTTTGAAAGCCAGCTTGCGCCCTAAACCCTGCCCTTCGACCAGCGGGGTGTCGCCTTCCCCGAGATGAATGAGCGTCGCGTCCGCTGGCAGGCCAAAGGTGTGCCGATACCGCCAGATGCCGGGCAGGTCCGGCTCGATCTGGTCGATGGAAAAATTGAGCGCTCCGGCCAGCGAGTAGACCCCGCCGCAATGAGGACAACGATAGGGCGTTCCGCTTTTCGGATAGGGACGGTGGCAGTTGCTGCAATGGAAGGAGGTCATGGTACAGGATGATTTTAAATCATTAAAGGTAAAACCTTTGTGCAACAGAAAAACAAAACCATTTTATGATTTCTGATCGCTGATTTTATGATCTGAGATTTGTGTAACGTGGTGCTTGGAATCCCTTGAATACGGAATCCGGCTGCTGGATCCAAAGGGATTACTCGTTCAGGCGGAGCCTTCCCTGAGAGAAGCGAGCGGGCCCTTCTCAGGATGGCAATGTAGACTATCAGTCGGTCTAGGCTTTTTTAATCGAAAAGAATCTCGAAGGTATTGCTCGCTGCAATTTTGGAGAGGAAATGATTACCACCTCATTAGCTTTTCCATCTCCGCTCGGATCACTTCCACACTTGGGATCACCACGTTCATCAGCGGGATATTGAACGGAATGGGCACATTAGGAACTGCGACGCGCTGGATGGGCGCGTCGAGGAAGGTGAAGCAGTCCTGCGCCAGCGTCGCGGCAATCTCGGCGCCGAAGCCGCCGGTCAAAGCGTCCTCGTGGGCGACCAGGCAGCGCCCCGTCTTGCGCACCGAAGACAGCACCGTTTCCTTGTCCCACGGCGAAACCGTGCGCAAGTCGATGATCTCCACGCGGCCGGCAGACGGCTGCGCCGCTTCCATGCAGCGGTGCAGCATCTCGCCCCAACTCACAATGGTGAGATCGCTGCCTTCCTGCACCACGGCGGCTTTGGCGAAGGGGAGGGCATACTCATCGCCCGGGTAGGGGCGGCGAGAAGGCGGCGTGTCGTAGAGGGCGCGATGTTCGAGGAATAGCGTGGGGTCGTGGCCGCGCAGCGCGGCACGCAGCAAGCCGACCGCGTCGGCGGCGTTTGAGGGCATGGCCACGTGCCAGCCCAGGCTGTGCGCGTAAATGGCTTCGCCGGACACCGAATGCCAGGGGTCGCCGGTCTTCTTGCTGTAGCCCACCGGAATGCGAATCACGACGGGCGCGGCGAACTTGCCGGCGGTGCGCCAGCGGATCCACCCTGTGTCGTTGATCTGTTCGGTGGCGGGGTCGGCGTATTTGCGAAATTGGATCTCGGGCAGCGGGGTGAGGCCGGCCAGCGCAAGACCGGCGGCACGGCCGACGATGCCTTCTTCGGAGAGCGAAGTGTCGAACACGCGGCGGTCGCCGAACTTGCGCTGCAAGTCCAGCGTGACGCGATGCACGCCGCCGCGGGGGCCGACGTCTTCGCCGAAGATCAGCAAGCGGGGGTTGAGCGCCAGCTCCGCTTCCATGGTGCGGCGAATGGCTTCGGACATGTTGATGCGAGCACCCTCGGTTTCAGGTTTAAGGTTTAAGGTTGCGGGTGGCTTTTTGAGGGTTGGTGGAACTTGGGGGGAGTGCTCACCTGAGGAGAAGAGATGCAAAGGCGAGGAGTCGAGCGGCGGATTCGGATTTTGTTCGGCGGCGGCAAGCTGGGAGCGGACATCTTCGCCAACTTCTTTCGTGATCTGATCCCATTGGGCTTTGATCATCATCTTGCGCATAGCCACAAGAGGATCTTTAGCTTGTTCGTCTTTTATCTGCTTGGAGGACTTGTAGCCGGTCTGATCCTCGCCGAAGGTATGACCGGAGAGGCGCGGCACCTCGACGCGCAGCAGGCACGGACCAGTTCCGCTGCGCACATGCTTCACCGCATCCAGCACCAGGAGCGCAGTCTTTTCGGTCTCGGTACCGGGCCCGCTGAGCACGCGCAAATTCTTGTATGCAACCAGGTTGGCGGCGATGTCGCCGCCGGGGGTCTGGAAGATACGCGGCACCGAGATGCCGTAGCCGTTGTCCTCGATGAAGAACAGCATCGGTAGTTTGAGCGTCGTGGCAATGTTGAGCGCGGCCCAGAAGCCATTGGCGGCCACCGACCCGTCGCCGCCCAGGGCAACCGCAATTGCGCCGTCCCAATTCTTGTCCTTGAGTTCTTGCTGGTAATAAGGGATCGCCTGTGCCCAGCCGGCGACAGGAGAATACTGGGCGCCCACCGCGCCGGAGGCTGGAAGCACTGTGACGCCGCGGCGCGGCGGCATGGAATAGACCACGCCGACATCGCGCCCTTCAGACGACGAACCCGTGCGCGCCAGGTCGGCGGCGAAAGCTTCTTGTGACGTCAGACCGACGGCCAGCATGAATGGCCGCGAGCGATAGTAGACGCCGGCGCCGTCGTGCGGGTGCGTGAGCTGCAGGCCCAGCAGCACTTGGGCCAGTTCGTGGCCTTTGGAAGAGAACTGGTAGGTGACCTTGCCGCTGGGCGCCAGTTCCTGCTCTTCGATCTCATCAATGGCCCGCGAGGTGAGCATGAGCCGCGCCACCTGCGCCCAGTCGACTGCGGGTGCCGAGGCCTTGCCTGGAGTTTTGCGTTTGGGCGAAGTTCTAGATTTGGCTTTCTGCATGCTTCTCTATCCAGCCTTCGGCGAAGTCAAACCATTTTGAGTTCAAAGACTTGATCGGCTCGACCTTCCTGGATCTGCGATAGCCTTTGATTTGCTTCTCCCTGGCGCTGGCATCATAGGCGTCAGCATATTCTTCATAATAAACCAGTTTCGTTATCTGGTACTTCTTCGTGAATCCCGGAATTTTCCCCAACTTATGCTCGAGGACTCGACCTTCCAAGTTGCTGGTTACGCCAGTGTAGATGGTTCGGGTTTTGCTGGACATGATGTAGACGTAGTAAGTGTGCTCATCCATGTGCTAAGACTTTTTCTGTCACTCCAAGCGAAGCGAGGAGTCCCTCCAGCCCTAGCAAGTCAAGTGAGTCTCGCTACGACTAGAGGGATTTCTCGCGGCGTCACGGCTGCCTACGGACGCCTTACTGGTTCGGAATGACAGAAGAGAGTTCATGTTATTCGGTGAATTCGAGCTCGAAGTCCAGGTCTTCGTCCCAGGCGTCGTCGCGGCGCAGTTCGATATCCCCGAATAGCGCTTCTTGCTGGGCAGAGATTCGGTAGCGGCGTACCAGCTCGAGGATGGCCAGAAAAGTGATCACCATGTGGAGGCGACCAGGCGAAGTCTTGATCAGCTCTCGAAAGCGGACCAGTGTGCTGGCTTTCAGCGAGTTGGCGACAAGCAGGATCTTTTCGCGAATGGTGATCTTTGGCGGAGCGACCACTTCGCGCAATGGCGTGCGCAGATCTTCACGGTTGAACACGCGGACCGCGGCCGCATACAGATCATGGACCGATACATTGCTCAGGTCCAGCCGCCCTTCGATCTTGGGGGGAGGCGCCATGCGCAGGTGAGTGCGCAGATGGTCTGCCTGGCGGCCTGCCAGCAGCCGGGCCAGCTCCTTGAACTGCTTGTACAGGAGGAGCTGCAGCACCAGGGCTTCACCGGGGTCTTCTTCATCCGGCATGCGTAGCACCGGCCGCGGCAGCAACGCCTCGGACTTGATCTGCATGAGACGCGATGCCACCACGATGAACTCGGAGACGCGCTCGGCGCGCAATTCCTGCAGGGTACGCATGTAGGCCAGGAACTGGTCGGTGACCTGGGCCAACGCCAGCTTGGTGACGTCCAACTCGGCGCGCTCGATGAGTTGCAGCAGCAAATCCAGCGGCCCCTGGTAAACGTCCGTAGCGACCGTGTAGGGTTGAGGTGCGTTTTGATGCAGAAGCGAAAGCACGGAAGGATTATAGCAAGGGATGAAGGATGAGGGATGAAGGATGAAGTGGTCTTGGTGCTAGGTAAGAGGACGTATGGCAACGACGTCAAAAGAGTAGAATAATACTTGCGCTAGAAAAGCGCGCCGATAGGAGATTAAATGCTGAGTGAACCCATACATGTGACCGACGAGGCCTTCGAAAAGTCTGTATTGAAATCGGAGACGCCGGTCGTTGTTGATTTCTGGGCGCCGTGGTGCGGCCCATGTTTGCGGGTTGCGCCGGTGCTGGATAAGCTGGCCAAGGACTACGCCGGCAAGGTGGTCGTGGCCAAGGTAAATACCGATGAGAACCCCAAGTGGGCGCAAGAGTATGGCGTGCAGGGCATCCCGACCATGTTGTTCGTGGCCGGCGGCAAACTGGTGCACCGCCAGGTTGGCGCAATGCCCGAGCCGATCCTGCGCGAGCTGTTCGACCAGTTCGTCGATGTGGCGAAGCCCAAGCAGGCTGAGGCGGCTGCCTAGGGTAAAAGTGGACATGTAGCCAAGTACACAAAGTAGACAATTAGATAAGGGGAGATGTGGAATAGTGACGGAGGCTGAATTGAATTCTCAGCCTCCGTTTTTTACTATAATGACCGCATGCTGATACTTAGTTTGATAGTTGGGTTGTTGTGTAGTTTGATCGTTAATTACCTAGCTGACGTACTTCCTGCCACCAGAAGATTGTCAAGGCCCGATTGGTGGCCGGTGAGCGGCGATGGAGTACGAGAATATTTTTTACGGCCGCGGGTTTTGATCGTCATTACCACATCGCTTATAAGCGCGTTTTTGATATACCAATTTCCTCCCACGGATTTCCCACTTACCTTGTTTACCAGTGTACTTATGTACTTCCTCCTGGTGGCCGTAATAGATATCGAGCACCGCGTGGTGATGCATCCGGTGAGCATTGCAGGAGCCGTCATCATGGCCGGGATCGGCGTCTTTCGCGGCCACAGCCTGCTGGATTCAGCGATCGGTGGGGCGGTGGGCTTCGGATTCATGCTGGCCATCTATTACCTCGGCGATTGGCTGGGGCGATTGATGGCGCGGGCGCGCAATGAGCCCTGGGAAGAGACTGCGCTGGGCTTCGGCGACGTCAACCTGGCGGGCGTGATCGGCTTGCTGATGGGCTGGCCGGGAGTGATCGCGGCGTTATTCGTTGGAATGGTGGCAGCTGGATTATTCAGCGCCGTGTTCTTGCTGATCAAGATGTTCAGCGGCAAATATCGCGCATTCGCATCGATTCCCTACGCGCCATTTTTGTCCCTGGGTGCGGTGGCAACTGTGGTGGCGGGGATTTATATAGGGTAAGCGCTAGATTGCCCGGCGGATAAGGCCTGCCTCCCAATGACGGACAGGTTTGAAAACCTATCCTTACAAAGACCAACCATTGGCGCGAGCCGTTCACTGCAGACAGGGATAACTTTGCGGAGTAATCTCCAGCGGCGATGTGGAGTGACCGCATCTTTAGGCGGAGTCGAGGCTTTAGCCGGTCATCGGGGAAACCGTCTAAATCCTTGCCTCCTTATATAGAGACGCGTCATCGATTGGCATTGATGTATTCAAGAACCTTCTGCAAGACGAGGTCGGGATTAATTGAATCAGTAACGATTTCTAAGTCCGCATGCTCACGAGCGTGCGCCAGGCGCGGCTGCTGGTCGTCATATTCAGATTGCATCCAGTTTATGCCTCGAGCCACGGTGGTTTTGTAGTCGCATTGCAGGTAGATCAGAATGTCGGGTTTGGCAATTTGCTGCCACATGCGTGGGGCGAATGAATGTTCCTGGGCGATCTGGGTGGCCTCGTATTCCGCACTTTGCAAACCGCGCACCAGTGTGGATTTCCCAGACTTGCACGGGCCAACCACACCGATGTGTACGCGAGCGCTGGCGCGCTCGCTTTTGGAGTTACCAGTCTGCTTCGATGCTCTAGGCAACTCCCCTTCCTTGCTTCGATTCAATATAGCCAAGAGGTAGGCGGGCCCACATCCTGCGAACTTCGTCTTTACCGCGCGGAAGCACACCAAGGACGACGACGCTGATGTCATCGCCGGGACGGTTCTGCTCGCGTTTGAGGGCTTCGGCCATCAGGCCATCGGCAACGTCCTGGGGCGCGGCGTCACTGGCGAGCAGTCGGTCGAACTCGGCAGGGACGTCCAGGGGATGATTGCGGCGAAATCCTGCGAAGGGCAAACCATCCGTATACAAGGCGACGAGCAAGCCTGAACGCAGGTCAAGTTCTGTGATGACGGGTCGCGTACCGCGGCGCAGGCCGACGGGCGGGCTTTCTTCATCCAGAGCCTTCGTCTTTCCGTCTGCATGCACCAGCACTGGGCTGGGATTATTGCGGGTAACCACCAGGGTGCGGGATTCCAGATCTATGGACAGGATATTCAGCGTCGATTGCACTTTTCCATCGCGGTGTGTGTACAGGTAATCGGAGGCGGCGCGGGCCGCTGCGCCGTCGCGGACACCTTCGGCAAGCAGCGCAATGACCTTGCGCACTACCATGTTGGAGATCAGCTTGGCGCTTTTCCCGGAGCGCTGGCCGTCCGCCAGCACTACCGAGAGCCCGCCGGCCGGGCGCTCCACGACTTCGAGCGTATCGCCGCTTTCGGAAGAAGCGTATTTGTTGATCTTAGCCACACCGATCTGGATTTCCATCGGGGGGATTGTAAATTAATTTGTTAGTTTGATAGTACTTAGTCAGGTAGTTGGGCAGGCTGGTAGTCAAATCAGCTAATCCGCTAATTGGCTAACCAATCGGTTTGATTAATGGATTAATTGATTGGCTTACCAATAATGAGCATTACTTCGGATCCCGGCAGATGCATGCGGTTTTCCTCAACAGAGAAACCTGCGCGACGGAGGGGATCGCTGTAGCGTGTATCCCAGCTTCCCGCCTGGCCGGTGACGCGGAAGAGCCAGGCGGCGGCACGCTCCCATAGGCGATTGCCGCGGACCCAGGCGACCGGCAGTATCACCAGTTTTCCGTCTGTGACCAGGACACGCTTGGCCTCAGAAAGCGTTGCCTGTTGAACGATGTATTCAGAAGGAAAGGTCGCCACCAGTTGATCAAATGAAAGTGAGGGAAAGGGAAGATGCGCCGTTGTGGCGCGAACCAGCAAAGGGATGCTGCGGTTTTTAGATAGACGACGACGCGCGATCCGCCCCATTTGGCGACTGCGGTCGATGCCAAATGATTGCAGGCCTTTATTATGTAAAGCTAACTGCAGGTGACCGGGGCCGTGACCGAGTTCAAGGACGCGGAGCCCGGGTAATTCGGGGAGGGTAGCAAACACCCAATTTTTCCAGCGGCCCAAAGAAACGACCCAGGCGACAAGGTCGTAGGACCAGGCGAGTGGTTCGTAGATCAGATAAAAGAAAAAGAATAGGAAACGTATGAAGAGGTTAGGCGCCGGGCGCGGGCCGCCGGGCATGGGCTCACGCGCCGAGGACTTGGACCTCGACGCCTTGCTTGCGCAGCCAGTCGATAGCGGATTCGATGAGACCCGCGGAACCCACCAGTTGCACTTCCAGCCAGCCTTCAGAGGGATTCACCTCGGCGCGCAAAATGTTGACAGTCAGATCGCCATAATTGCGTATCAACTGGTTGACAATAGGCACGTTGACGATCGAAGGCGGATAAATGAGGCGAACGACTTGTTCGGTCACAATCAGGCTCCCGTGATCAGGCTAACGCATTCTAGCACGGAACGATTACGTGGACACATTTGCAGACGTGGCATGTTCAGCTAATTGGCCGCAGCCCGCCTGGATGTCGATGCCGCGGCGGACGCGCACAGTGCAGGAGATTCCACGTGATTGCAGAATTTCGCGAAATGCTGCAACCCGTTCGCGCGTGGATCGCAGGCCGTCGTAACCGCGAGTCGGGTTGAGTGGAATTACATTCACATGGCAATTGAGCCCATGCAGCAATTCAGCCAGGCGGCCGGCCTCCTCCGGACTATCGTTTACGTTCTGGATCAGCGCCCATTCGAAAGTGATACGGCGGCTGGTGACCTCTACGTATTCGCGGCAGACCTGGATCAAATCCTTGACAGGATAGCGCTGGTTGACGGGGAGCATGGAGGAGCGCAACTCATCTTGCGTGGCGTGAAGGGAAATAGCAAGACCGATCTGGCGCTTTTCTGCGGTGAAGCGCTTGATGGCGGGAATGAGGCCGACGGTCGAGATCGTAAAGCGCCGAGCGCCCATGTTGAAGCCGCCGGCATCGCCGAGGCGGTCGATGGCTGCCAGGGTGGCTTCGTAGTTGTGGAACGGTTCGCCCATGCCCATGAGCACCACATTGGTTACGCGCTCTCCTTCGTCTTTGAGTTGGCGGGCGAAGTAAAGGACCTGCTCGACGATCTCGCCGCTGCTCAGATTGCGGCGAAAACCCATTTGTCCGGTAGCGCAGAAGACGCAGCCCATGGCGCAACCGGCTTGGGTGGAAATGCACAACGTGTTGCGCTCTTCGTAGCGCATGAGCACAGTCTCAATGGGTTGGCCGTCTGGCAACATAAAAAGCACCTTGGTGGTCTGGCCGTCTTTGGAGTGGAGCCGCTCGGCTTCATGCAGATTGCTGAAACTGGACTCTGCCGCCAACTGTTGGCGTAGTTCTCTTGGAAAGGTGGAGAAATCTTCGGGACGAGACCAAAACTGCTGGTAGAGACCGTCCCATAGCTGTCTGGCGCGATATGACGGCTGACCCCATACTTTGAATAGGGCAGTTAGGCGCTCAATGTCGAGATCGTAAATGAGCTGCTTGGGCATTCAGGCGGATATTATCCCCCAACATTGTTAGATTTATATACGTGTTGCGTATTGCGTTACAGTTAGATACCATGGCGCTAACTTGGGCTCCTTGAAAACGGCCATGAACGCAGCCAAAGAGAATGCGTCGTCATCGTCTTCCATAGAGAATTTTTGCCCGGATCCGGTAAGAAGACCGATAAGAAGAATGCGATCACCTTACTGAAAGCGTAGGTGGATAGGTTGACGGCAACGATGTGTGCGCCAAAAGAGGTGACAACCCTACGAATCCTAGGATTGCCGCCAGGAGAAGATTACTTTTCATAACTTTTCGATGAGGGTTACTAAATCGTTTTCGATGTAATCCGGCGCTGGCTTCCATGCGCGCGCGGCGGCTTTGCCGGTGACACCGGAGAGCAGCAATGCGGTGCGGCAGCCTGCCTTTTGTCCAGCAACCACATCGGTTTCGACGCGGTCACCGACCATGAGAGACTCCTCGGGCTGGACACCGAGCTGAGCCAACGCGCTATCGAGCAAGGCGGGCTCGGGCTTGCCAATGATCGTGGGCTTCACACCTGTGGAAGCTTCCAGAGCGGCAAGGATGCTGCCGGCGCCAGGCACCTGGCCGTCGGGCGAGGGCAGCGTGCGATCTGGATTGGTGCCGATGAAGGAGGCGCCGGCGCGAATGAGTCGTGTGGCGGTGGCGAGCTTTTCGTAGGTGAGGTAGCGATCGAGACCCACTACAACAGCAAGGGGGTTGTTTTCATTGATTTGAAATCCCTGATCGTGAATGGCTTCGCGTAATCCTCGTTCGCCAATGACGTATACGTTGCCGCGATTTGGATGCTGCTGCGAAAGGATGTGGGCGGCCACCTTAGACGAAGTATGAATTCTTTCGGCTGGGATTTCAACGCCGAAGCCCCTGAATTTCTCCTGATACTGTTCAACTGTTTTTGTGGCGTTGTTGGTGACAAAGGCGGTTTGCAAGCCTTTGGCCTCGATCTTTTGCACTAAAGCAGGAAGGTCGCCGATCGGTTCTGTGTCGCGCCAGAGTACGCCGTCCATATCGAGGAGGAGGGCGCGGAGTTTGGGAGGGGGCATGGCCGTGGCATTATAGCGGGGGAGAAGGGAGCAAGGGGAGTAGGGGAGCTAGGGAGCGGGGAGGGATCAAAAGAGCCGAGCAATTGCTCGGCTCTTTGTGTGGATTAGCGGGAATTACTACTTACCAGCTCAGGTTTGGAGAGCACCTGATCAACCAGGCCATAGGTGACAGCCTGGTCAGCCGTAAGATAGAAGTCGCGGTCGGTATCGTGCTCAATGACTTCGACAGACTTGCCGGTTGCCTCAGCCAGTATCTCGTTGAGACGCTGCTTGAGACGCAAGATCTCTTTGGCGTGGATCTCGATGTCGGTGGCTTGGCCACCGCCGCCGCCGCTGGCCCAGGGCTGGTGCATGTGGATGGTAGCATTGGGTAGGGCATAGCGGTGACCTTTCGTGCCGGCGGTCAGCAGTACGGTGGCATAAGAGGCTGCGAAACCAACTGCGACCGTGCTGATCTGGTTGGGAATCATTTGCATGGTGTCGTAAATGGCCATGCCGGCGTAAACAGAGCCACCCGGTGAAGAAATGTACATATGGAGAGGGGCATCGGGATCTTCGTTGCTCAGGTAAATGAGCTGGGCAACGATCAGGTTAGCGGTTTGGTCTTCGATGGGCGTGCTCAACAGAATGATGCGGCGCTTGAGCAGCAGGGAGTAGATGTCGAAGGCGCGTTCGCCGCGACCTGTAGTCTCGATCACCATCGGGATGACGGATTGGGGATTGAACATGGATTCTTCCTTTCGATTATTCATAAAAGACAGGTATTAGTGATTGGTGATTAGTTATCAGGCAAAAGCTCACTTAGTTTCCACAGATTCGGGATTTTCTTTCTCTTCCATAGCCGTTTCGCCCTGGGCAATTGCGCGCAGCCGCGCCAGGGTGCGGCGGATCACTTCTTCGGTCAGAGTGCGGCTGACCAAACCCTGCAGGTTGTCTTTTACAAGCACCCTGCGCATGTCCTCGGCCGAAAGTGCTTGCTGGAGGCGGTTTATTTTTTCCTCCACCAGATCTTGTACTTCGGATTCGGGTACCTCGATACTTTCCTGACGGGAAACTTCCATGATGACTAACGATTTCCTGAGGCGTTCCTCGACGCGCGGGCTGACCTCTTCTTCGAGCTGGTCCATGGTGATCTGGCGGCTCTTCAGGTAAGTCTCAATGTCCAGGCCGCGGGCAGCCAGGTCGGGTTCCATATCTTCGATATAGTGATGGATCTCGTGATGCAGCATTTGGGGAGGGTACTTGATCTGGCTGGAATCGATGATCTGCTCGACGATGCGATTTTCGTATTCGTCCTCGGCCTGCCGTTTGTAGTTCTCAGTCAGTTGTTTTTCAACTTCAGTATGGAGATCGGCAACGGTCTTGTAGTTGCCAAGAGATTGCGCGAAGGCATCATCAAGTTCAGGCATCTGGCGGTCTTTGATCTCTTCGACCTTTAGCTTGAAGGTTGAGGCTTCACCGCGCAAGTCTTCGTACTCTGAATCCTTGGCAAAGGTGTGTGGGAAAGTTTTTTCTTCGCCGACTTTCAAGCCGATGAGCAACCTTGAGAAACCAGGAAAGGGCCACTCGGTCTTCGTATCCACGTCTTCTTTTTCGATAACTACCGGGTAACGGCGCTCGGGCAGCAATGCCGTCTTACCATCTTTGGGCGTCTGGCGCTCAGCGCTGAGCAGGATGTAAGCAATGTCGCCTTCCTGCGCGGCGCGCGGTACAGGCTGCAATACCGCGTTCTGCTCGCGAAGATTGTTCAATATGTTTTCAACATCCTGTTCGGTGACAGGCTTGTCTTCAAAGGGTAAGCGGATGGTCTTGTAGTACCCAAGTTTCACTTCTGGGGAGAGCGGAACGCGGAACTCGAAGACTTGAGGCTCCTTGTCATCGTGGACTTTTTCCAGCGTTCCCGGTCCGTAAGGCTTGATGCCGGTTTCCTCGATAACGCGGGGATACATGTCGTCGAGAACGATGTCCAAGGCCTCGTCTTTAATCGCCTGGGCGCCGACCTGTTTTTCGATGACAGCGTAGGGGGCTTTGCCGGGGCGGAAGCCCGGGATCTTGACGCGTTGGGCGATCTTGCGCGCGGCTTTTTGGCGTGCGCTCTCCAGCGTTTGCGCTTCGACCTCGACCGAAAATTGGATTTGATGGTCGTCCAGGGCTGTTTGACTGATCTTCATGGGGTGGGTAATCAGTGATTAGTGAAGGGTAATCAGGAAACCAAATTCCATTTAATGGTTCTTCTTGTAAAGGAGACGAGGAACGGGCGGATTATAGCATGGCGACAAAAATAGCCGTATCAGAGGAATATAAATATTGTGTAGAAGAGTTATTAGTTATTGGTTGCTAGAGTTTGGAGATTGGAAAATTCCTTATTAGTGATTAGTTATTAGTAATTGTTTATTTGAGACTGGAGATTGGGAATTGTCTACAGTCATCTGCCTACTGGTCTTCAGTTATGGGGAAGGAGGGAGTCGAACCCTCACGCCTTGCGGCACATGATCCTAAGTCATGCCTGTCTGCCAGTTCCAGCACTTCCCCGTGAGAGCGAATTATAGCAAAAAGGTCGCTGCGGATAGTTGGTTAGTCTTGTAGCCGAATAGTCTTGTAGTCTCCAATTAAAAGGAATCGGCTTGTTTATTCGACTGTAACCTACATGGGAAGTTTGCCCTGTATAATCCGCGCAATGAGGAACTCTTGGGTCGCGTAATCAGCACGCAAAATCTTTCCACAGAACGCAATCGCTTGATAAAGGCGATAGTCGTAGCTTTGCGCGAACTTGGAAAGCAAGGCGCGTACGGGGACGAGAGTCGCGACCTGGCTGCCTTTTTGGCCGCTGCGCTGGAAACCGTTGCGGAAACGGTGGAGCGCAGCGTGCTGCCATGGGAGAAGCGCGGTTATTGGCTGAAAGCAGACCGTTTCCGCATGGACTGGGCCTGGGTGGACTCTCTGGCAAAGCAGATGAAGAAGGCTGTGTTAGAGGAGGATTTGGGCGGCATTGCGCAGAGTGCGGCTACCCTGGGGGCCAAATTGAAGGATGTTGATGTCCCGAAGACACACCGCCTGGGTACTCCATGGATTGGCGCTTGGGGGAAGTTGAGGGCGGAGGAGGAGAGGAAATAGATATTGGAGAGTAGGGATTGGAGATTGGAGATTGGAAAATCCGTTATTGGTTATTGGAGAACGGAGATTAGGGAATGGAGATTGGGGTTAGAGGCTGGAGATTGGAAAATTAGTTATTGGGTTACTGGAGAATGGAGATTAATAATTTAGTAATTGGCAACTTGTAAGGCCACAATCAATTGCTGTATGATGACAAAGTGAAAGAAAAGGTTCTGATCGTTGAGGATGATCCAGCGATCAGGGACGCGTTGAGCTATAACCTCGGCCGAGAGGGATATGAGGTGAGGGTTGCTGGCGATGGCACAGCGGCGCTCGAAGCGGCCCGCGCATCGGCGCCCGATTTGATCGTGCTTGACCTCATGCTGCCCGAGTTGGATGGCTACGATGTGACGCGCACCCTGAGGAAGGAAAGCAACGTTCCCATATTGATGCTTACTGCGCGTGATGACGAAATTGACCGTGTTTTAGGGCTGGAGCTTGGAGCGGATGATTATTTGACCAAGCCGTTTTCGATGCGCGAGTTGCTGGCACGCGTAAAGGCGATGTTGCGGCGCGAACGCCTGGCGAAGGAAGCAGCAGAGCCACAGGCAGCGGCAGCTCACAAGCAGTTGGTGAGCGGCAACCTGGAAATCAACTTAACCCGCCACGAGGCTTATCTTGACGGCAAAGTGATTGACCTGAAACCAAAGGAATACGATCTGCTTGTTTTCTTTTTGCAGAACTCGGGACAGGTTTTTTCACGCGAACAACTGTTGGAGCAGGTCTGGGGATGGGAATTCTCCGGGGGGAGCCGCACCGTGGATGTGCACGTGCGCTGGCTGCGATCCAGGATCGAGCAGGATTCTGAGCAGCCAACCCGCATCATCACTGTGCGCGGCGTCGGTTACCGGTTCGAGGGTTAGGGAAGCCATTCGAATGTCGCCCTTACGCGGCTTCAGCCTATGGCGCTTTTTGGTCGTCTTGCTGATCCAAGGGACGATACTTGGCGCGACGTATTTTGCCCTGCGTTCGGCAGCAATCCAGGCATTGGCTCTCTCGAATCTTAATTGGGGTTTTGCGGTATTGGGCGCCTCTTCTCTTGGCCTCGCCCTGTTTGCGGCGTTCTCCCTGGTAGACCCAAGTACACACCAGCAACCCACTCAATCTGATCTGGACATCGGGCGGGTCGAAGAGAACGCTGTCTCGAGCTGGTTGTACAGCTTGTTGGATCGACTTGAGGTTGGGGTGGTCCTTGCGACCATGGATGGTGAAGTCCTGCTCACCAACCGGGCCATGCGCGACTTGTTTGCCATGAGTGATGATGAGGCGCAAGCAGCGAGCCTGCCGCATCTGCTACGCCATTATCAGTTTGTTGAATTGTGGAGACGATCCCGAGAAAAGAACGTTCCCCAATCCCTCACGGCGGAAGTTCCGCAAAGTAAGCGATTCTTGCGGGCTTCGGTGTATCCGTTGGTGGGGTCTATGCATAATCAATCCCTATTGTTATTCGAGGACGTGACAGAACTGCGGCGCCTGGAAACGGTGCGCAAGGATTTTGTCAGCAATGTTTCTCATGAGCTACGGACGCCGATCACCTCACTGAAAGCGTTGACTGAAAGCTTGCAGGCAGGGGCTTTGGAGGAGCCGGCAACTGCCCAGCGCTTCCTGGGGCATATAGAGACTGAGGTGGAGGCGCTTTCGGAGTTGGTGGACGAGCTGCTGGAATTAGCGCGCATCGAGTCGCAGCAGGTGCCCTTGCAGCGGGTTCCCGTCGACCCGTGCGAACTGGTGCAGCAAAGCGCCAGGCGCCTGAAGCTGCAGGCTGAACGCGCCAGGTTGATCCTGGACATCGATTGCGAAGCCGGCTTGCCCGAGATCGCGGCGGACGCACCGCGTATCGAACAGGTGCTGGTCAACCTGATTCACAATGCGATCAAGTTCACGCCGCGAGGCAGCATTCAGGTCGGCGCGAAACGCGCAGATGAAGCGGTGGAGTTTTCGGTGCGCGATACGGGCATCGGGATCGCCGAAGAAGACCTGGACCGTATATTCGAACGCTTCTACAAGACAAACCCGGCCCGCAACAAAAGTGGGACCGGGCTGGGATTGGCCATCGCCAAACATTTAGTGGAGGCGCACGGGGGTCACATCAGGGTGGAAAGCCGGGAAGGGATGGGGAGCCGGTTTTACTTCACCATTCCAATTGCACAGTAATTCTCGGGCGCTTTGTCATCCTGTGTAAAAGGCAAATGTCCCTATAGAACTTACGGGTGCGCCGCTAACATATTCGTGGGATTGAATATGTTAGCGGCGAAGCAGAGCAGCAAAATCAGCCAATTGTTCAAAGTCATGGGGGACCCGTTCCGCGTGCGACTACTGCTGGCGCTGGCGGAGCAGGAAGCCTGCGTCTGCCACCTGGAACGCCTGCTGGGGAGGCGCCAGGCTTACATTTCCCAACATCTGATGAGCCTGCGAGAAGCGGGGGTGCTGACAGCCCGCAGGGAAGGCAAATATGTCTTTTACAAATTCAAAGACCACGATCTGCTGGGTTTGATTCAGCGGGCGGCGGAGATAGCAGGTTTTGCTGGTATCAAGGCGAAAGCTAAATCCTTGAAAGCTAATCTGGCCAGGTGCGAATGTCCAAGTTGTGGCGGCTCGAAATTGGTATCTGTCAAATAAGGAGTTACATGCTGACAATCAAAATCTTAGGCACCGGCTGCCCAAACTGTAGAAAGCTGGAAGCGGTTGCCCGGCAGGCGGTGGACATGACCGGCCTGGAAGCCGAATTGGTAAAGGTGACCGAGATCCCAGACATCATGGCGTACGACATTCTCTCAACACCTGGGCTGGTCATCGACGGAAAGGTGGTTTGCTCAGGGCGCATCCCAAGCCCGGCTGAGGTGAGCACTTGGCTGGCGGATGCAGAGTTGGCAGCTGCGTAACAGTATTGGTAACGAGCAGGGGAGACAATGGAAATGGACGTCTTCAAATTAATCCAAGATTTTGCGGATCTTGCCACGTTCGATTGGCTTGGACTCGGCAGTGATTCGTACCTGGGCAGCGCGGTCAACTTCTTTATGTATGACACCATTAAGATCGGGTTGCTATTGGTGTTGATCAACTATTTAATGGCCATCATCCGCTATTACTTTCCAATAGAAAGGGTCCGCGATCTTTTGACTAAGCGGCGTTGGCATGGGATAGATTATCTATTAGCCGCGGGTCTGGGCGTGATCACTCCGTTTTGCTCCTGTTCCTCAATTCCTCTATTCATTGGATTTGTTGGCGCTGGGATTCCACTTGGAGTGACATTTGCGTTTCTCATTGCCTCGCCGCTGGTGAATGAATCCTCGCTTTACCTGTTTCCTGCCATGTTTGGTCTAAATGTCACCGTTATCTATAACCTAGTTGGGATCACGGTTGCAGTGCTCGGCGGAATGCTGATTAGCAAGCTGCGCGTCGAAAAATATGTCCTCCCGGAGCTGGTGAAATTCAAGTCCAGATCGCAAGTTGAAGAGGAAAATAGTGGAACGTCACTGCCTTTGAGAAGACTCGTTGCCTACTTCTGGCAGGATGGAGCGAATATAACCAAGCAAGTATTTCCCTTTGTTGTCCTCGGAGTCGGCATTGGGGCACTCATTCATGGATTCGTACCCGAAAGTTTTGCGGAAGACTACCTGGCCATTAAGGCGTGGTGGACCATTCCGCTGGCAACGTTAATGGGTGCTCCCCTGTATGCGAATTCCGTCAGCGTGATCCCTGTTATGGAAGCATTGGTTGGTAAAGGCGTCCCCCTGGGAACAGCCTTGTCATTTATGACTGCGATCGTAACCATCTCGATTCCGGAAGCACTTATACTCAAAAAGGTCATGCGCTGGCAGTTATTAGGGCTGTTTTTAGGCATTACCATGATCGGGATTGTTATTATGGGCTATTTGTTCAATTGGATCCTTTAAGCAATCTGGAAAGGCTTTTCTGGCGGAATCGCACAACCCCCTTCAGCTTCGTTAACACTTCCATAACAATCTCATCCTAGCCCCTTAAAGGCCGGATGCTAGCATTCACCCAGATGCATAATTCCAATTCTTATTTTCCTAAGGAGGAAGAAAAATGAATCGAAAGATTCAAACCCTGCTGGCGCTGCTCGTTGCTGCGAGTGTAGTGCTGGCAGCCTGCGGTCCGGCCGCAGAACCCACGACCGCGGCGCAACCGACCTCGGCGGGTGACGGCCCAACCGTGGATCCGATGGCGCAATTCAGCCCGTTGAATGTCTCGGGTGACATCATCACCGCCGGCAGTTCGACGGTCTTTCCGTTATCTGAGCGAATGGCGGAACGTTTCCGCGATGAAGGCTTTAGCGGCAACATCACTGTCGATAGTATCGGCTCCGGCGCCGGCTTCGAGCGCTTCTGTGAAGCGGGCGAGACGGACATCTCGAACGCCAGCCGAGCGATCAATCAAGATGAAGTCGCTCTATGTGAAGCCATCGGCCGCACGCCGATCGAATTCCGCGTGGGCACCGATGCGCTGGCCATCATAGTCAGCCAGGATAACGACTTCTTGACCGAGCTCACGATGGAGCAGCTCGCGCTGGTTTTCTCGACGGCAACGAACTGGTCCGATGTTGATCCGAGTTGGCCGAACGAACCCATCCTACGTTTCAGCCCCGGTACTGACTCTGGGACCTATGACTATTTCGTCGAAGAAGTGCTGGATGACGATGCGACCCTGCTGCAAAACTCTGTCGGCACCCAATACAGCGAAGACGACAACGTTTTGGTGCAAGGCGTGCTAGGCAGCCCCTACGCGATCGGGTACTTCGGTTATGCCTATTACCAAGAAAACGCCAGCACGCTGAAAATTTTGAATATCAATGGCGTGGAGCCAACCGAGCAGTCCGCCGAAGACGGCAGTTACCCGCTGGCCCGCCCGCTTTTCATCTACTCGGATGCCAACATTATGCTCGAGAAGCCGCAAGTGGCCGCATTCATCTACTTCTACCTCAGCTTCGTCAATGAGGAGATCCTGGATGTCGGCTACTTCCCATCCAGCGAAGCGGCCTTCGAAACGAACTGGGAGAATTTCTACAACGCACTTGGCATGGAAAACCCGATGTAATTGGGTGGCCCAAAAGCTCTTGAGGTTTCACATTGGGGCGGCCGGAAAGCAACTCTGGTCGCCCTAATGGTTTGTCGAGGGACGCAGTTATAATGAGCCAATTCCTGCGACTGACCGTTCGCAAATCAACTCCAAACGAATCCATGATGGCCGGTCCACCAAACCTGCGCGAGCAAAATCAGGCCCAGAAAGTTCCTGATTTACGCAGGCGTCCTCGGCTGCGTGACCTGACCATCCAGGGATTTCTATTCCTTTGCGGTTTCTTATCTATTTTCATTACCTTTGGCATTGTGTATGAACTGGGCAAGGAATCGCTCTTATTTTTTGGCAACCGCCAATGGTCATCGACCAACAAGCCACTGGCGGCGGACATTTCCGCTGAGCAAACCGTTTTCGAAGTTGGCAGTTCAGGGACGCCGCTGCAGGGGGACGCGAATTATCGCATCGAACGAGAAATCATTCACATCGATTCGATCAATGGAACCACTCTGACTGTGCAGCGTGGCTTTGGCGGCAGCCCGGCAACGGCTCACCGCGCAGGACTGACCCTGGAAGCGGAATTGCGCCCCGATCTTGTGGAATTCTTCACCGGTAGTGAGTGGGCGCCGCATAACGGCAAGTTCGGGATCCTGCCCCTGCTCAATGCAACCTTGATCGTTTCTGGAGTGGCCATCGTGGTCGCAGTGCCCCTTGGGCTGGCAACCGCCGTCTATCTCAGCGAGTACGCCTCTTTGAGAGCGCGCAACGTTTTGAAACCCATCCTAGAAGTCCTTGCTGGCATTCCGACGGTGGTTTACGGATTCTTTGCCTTGACCTTCATGACGCCGTTGTTGCGGTCAATTTTTGGAACGGATGTAGTGAATATTTACAACATGGCATCGGCCGGGATCGTGATCGGGATCCTGATTTTGCCGTTCGTCTCCACGGTGAGCGAAGATGCGCTGAACGCGGTACCACGCTCGCTGCGAGAAGCTGCGTTTGGCCTGGGAGCGACACGGCTGGAGACCGCTTTGCGCGTCGTACTGCCGGCTGCCTTTTCGGGCATTGCAGCGGCCATTATTTTGGCCGCCTCGCGTGCCATTGGTGAGACGATGGTTGTAGCTATCGCCTCTGGCGCGGGGCCGAACTTTACGTTCAATCCCTTCGAGGCCGCCGAGACAATGACGGGGCATATCGTGCGCATTAGCGGCGGCGACATGAGCTATAACTCAGTGGATTACAACAGCATCTTTGCCGTTGGCCTGATGCTATTTGTCATGACCTTGATCCTCAATGTGATCAGCCAGCGCATCGTGCGCCGGTTCAGGGAAGTCTACGAATGAACCTGCTCCGGCCACGACGCGGGTTCACTGAAACTCAGGAACAACTGGCAACTCGGCACTCCCGGGGGAAGCTCGTGCTAACTGTGTTCCAGTTCGCGACCTTGATGGGCGTCATTGTTCTGGTGGTTTTGCTGCTAACCATCATCAATAACTCATTCGGGTATTCGGCTGTGGAAAACAAGGTCGACCCGGAAAACCTGACAGTGAACGGCGTTCCGCTCGAAGGTCAGACCAAAGAGCAGCTGGTTGCCGCTCTCCAACAGAACGTTTCGGCGGGATTATTCGCTCGTTTCGAACACGACCAGCCGATTGCAGAGCGTGACGCAGCGAATATCTACGATTTGATCCAGGAATATGTGATCTCGCCCGAGGTGGTGGAAAGCTGGAACTTTTACGATTCCCTGACGCGGAAGGATGAAATCCTGGTCCTCATGCAGGAGCGGTATCCAAACGCCGAGTTGCAATTCCTGAGCTGGGTCAACTGGGATTTCGTGCGCTCCCAGCAATCCAGCCATCCGGAGATCGCCGGAGTGCGGACGGCAATCCTGGGTTCCGTGTGGACCATTTCGATCGCGATCTTCTTTTCGCTGCCAGTAGGAGTGGCCGCAGCGGTTTATTTACAAGAATATGCCGCCGATAATTTCATCAACCGCATCATCCAGACCAATATCAATAACCTGGCAGGAGTACCGTCCATCATTTACGGCATTCTTGGATTGGCTATTTTCGTGCGCGCCTTCGCAGCTTTCACCAGCGGCATCGCCTTTGGCGCTGCCGATCCGTCCACGGCAAACGGCCGCACGATCATTTCGGCAGGGCTTACCCTGGGAGTGCTGGTGCTGCCGCTGATCATCATCAATGCGCAAGAGGCAATCAAGGCCGTGCCCAACTCGTTGCGGGAAGCCAGTTTTGGCATCGGAGCCACGCGCTGGGAAACGGTGTGGTCGCACGTGCTGCCGAACGCCGTTGCCGGAATCCTGACGGGCAGCATCCTGGCTGTTTCGCGGGCCATCGGAGAAACGGCCCCGCTGGTGGTGATCGGGGCTTCGACCTTTATTCAAGTCGACCCCGAGGGACCGTTCTCGAAGTTCACCACGCTCCCGGCGCAAATCTACCAATGGACGGTGAGGCCGCAGGGCGCGTTTCACAACATTGCAGCGGCGGCCAGCCTGGTCTTACTAATCTTACTTTTAGCGCTGAATGCAACAGCCATCGTGTTGCGAAATCGATACAGCAGGAGACTTTAAGAATGGCGAATAGTGCCAATGGGAATTACGCCATCAAGGCAGAAAATCTAAGCATCTATTACGGAAACTTCCGCGCCGTGCGAGAGGTCGATCTGGGCATAGAGCCAAAGAAAATTACAGCCATTATCGGACCGTCGGGTTGCGGAAAGTCCACCGTGCTGCGCGCCTTCAATCGCATGAACGAGCTAATCCCGTCGGTGCGCACGGAAGGGCAGGTGATATTCGGCGGGCGCAATATCTACGAGCGGGATGTCGATCCCGTGGAGGTTCGCCGGCGAATCGGCATGGTTTTCCAGAAACCGAATCCCTTTCCGAAATCCATCTTTGAAAATGTGGCCTGGGGTGCGCGGGTCAATGGCTTCAAAGGCAACATGGACGAATTGGTGCAGTCGACGCTCAAAAATGCCGCGCTCTGGGACGAGGTGCATGACAAGCTGGATCAGAGCGGAACTTCGCTTTCCGGCGGGCAACAGCAGCGGCTGTGTATCGCCCGCGCCATCGCGGTAAAGCCCGACATCATCTTGATGGATGAGCCCTGCTCGGCGCTGGATCCGATTGCCACCCTGCGCATCGAAGAACTGATGCGCGACCTGGCGAAGGAATACACGATCATCATCGTTACGCACAACATGCAGCAGGCCGCCCGGGTGTCCGATTTGACGGCCTTCTTCACGCTCTCCGAAGACGGCAAACGGGCAGGGATGTTGATGGAGTATGGAGAAAGCAAGCAGATCTTCACACGGCCCGAGAAGAAGATCACTGAAGATTACATCACTGGAAGGTTTGGGTGATGGCTGAGCGCAAGAGGGTGCTCTTTTTGTGCACGGGCAACTCCGCCCGTTCGCAAATGGCAGAGGCGGTGGTTAACGCCAGAATGGGCGATCGCTGGCAGGCGTTCAGCGCCGGAGTCGAACCCTCAGGTCAGGTGAACCCCAACGCGATCCGCGCGCTGGCAGAGATCGGCATTCAGCACATTGGGGAATCGAAGCACGTTGAGCGTTTCATCGATGACGACTTCGATTTGGTGGTTACCGTTTGCGATGACGCCGCGGAGAACTGCCCGGTCTGGCTGGGGCGGGGGAAGAAGGAACACCTAAGCTTTCCGGACCCGGCGAAGGCCGAAGGGACCGATGAAGCGGTGATGGGAGGGTTTAGAAAGGTCCTAGGGGATATTGTGGAAAAGATACCAAAGTTGCTTAGAACAAAAGAACAGGAATTTGCAGGCCACGGTTAGCTAATTCTTTTCTCTGCCGTCTCACCTTGATCTGTGAAACTAAGTTTCGGAAAGGAAACTAGGTAAGCTTCAACCAGAGGTAGCCGTTTGGCCGCAATTCCAATTCAAGCAAATTATCCAGCAACTCGCCAGTGGCAAGGCCAGTAAACAAATCCGGGGGAGGGAAGAAGAGATGCTCTCCCACGAGGTTGATATCCACTGTTTGTTTTTTGGAGCTTAAATTGTTCACGATCAATAATGTTTCGCTTTGGTAGGTTCGATAATAGGCCGCGATCTCTTTAGGTTTGGTTGTTTCTGCCCAGGAGAAATCACCCCAGCCGAAAGCGCGATGTACTTTGCGTACCGCGATCATATTCTTCGTGATGTAATATAGCGAGGCTAGATCAGTTTGCTGGTCAGCCACGTTTACGTGGGCCGGGTCGTACGGAGGCGTATCGATGACCGGATTGAAAACCCCGTCCGCTTCAGAGAACCCTGCATTCCTGCCGCGGTTCCATTGCATCGGCGTGCGAACTCCGTCGCGATCACTGAGCCAGATGTTGTCACCCATGCCAATTTCGTCGCCATAGTAAATCACGGGGGAGCCGGGCAATGTAAATAGCAGTGAGTTGGCGAGAGCGATTTTGGCGAGGTTGTTGTCCAGCAGCGGCGCCAACCGCCGGCGGATGCCGAGATTTAGGCGCATTCGTGGATCTGGTGCAAACTGATCCCACATCCAGCGCCGTTCGTTTTCGGTAACCATTTCCAGTGTCAGCTCGTCATGGTTTCGAAGGAAGGTGCACCATTGGCAATCCTCTGGAATAGGCGGGGTGCGCTTGAGAATGCGACGCAGCGGGTTGCTGGAACCGCGGCGCAACGACATGAAGATGCGTGGCATGACGGGAAAGTGAAAGGCCATATGCATCTCATCGCCATCTCCGAAATATTTCCTGACATCTTTTGGCCATTGATTGGCTTCCGAGAGCAAGACCGCATTGGGAAAATGCTCGTCCACGTAGCTGCGCATTTTCTTAAGGAACGTGTGCGTTTCTGGCAGATTCTCGCAGTTGGTACCGTCCCGTTCGAACAAATAGGGGATGGCATCCACGCGAAAACCGTCGATCCCCAGATCCATCCAGAATTTCATTGTGTCGAGGATTTGGCGTTGCACTTCTGGATTGTCATAGTTCAGATCGGGCTGCGATGAATAAAAGCGATGCCAGTAATATTGACCAGCCTTCCCATCCCAGCTCCAGTTCGATTTCTCTGTGTCTAGGAAAATGATTCGCGCACCGGGGTACTTTTCCTTGGTATCACTCCACACGAAATAATCTCGATATCGCGAGTTGCGATCGCCACGGGCTGACTGGAACCAGGGATGATCGGCGGATACATGATTCACCACAAAGTCAGTAATGATGCGAATGTGGCGCTTGTGCGCCTGCTTAATCAGTTCCTTGAAATCGTTCAGGGTTCCATAATCCGGGTGGATGCCGGAAAAATCGGCCACATCGTAGCCGTCATCCAATAGCGGGGAAGGGAAGATAGGAAGCAACCAGACGCAATTGATCCCCAGGTTCTGCAAATAATCCAGCTTTTCAACGACCCCTTTCAGGTCTCCGTGTCCGTCGCGGTTGCTGTCGCGGAAGGCGCGAACATAGAGTTCGTAAAAGATGGCGTCTTTGTACCAGAGCGGCGTGCGGTCCATATTAACAAGAAGACCTGACGATCGATGCACGAGAAGATTCGCCAGGTTATGTAATTGTAATGGAGAGTTACGGAGATTTTAGCCTTTCACCGAGCCAGCGGTCAGGCCGCGTACGAAGTAACGTTGCAGGGAGAAGAAGATAATTAACGGGACGATCATGGTGACGAAGGCGCCAGCGGTCAGCAGGTGCCAATCCTGGCCGCGGTCGCCGATGAGGCGGGCAAGGTTGGCGGTTACCACGGCGGTATCACGGCTGGTGCCTAGAAAGACCAAGGCGACGAGCAGATCGTTCCAAACCCAGAGGAATTGGAAGATGGCAAAGGATGCAATCGCCGGAACGGATAAAGGTAAAACCAGGTTGGTGAAGGTGGTCATCGGAGAAGCGCCGTCAATCTGGGCCGATTCGATGATCTCTTTGGGGAGGGAGGAGATATATCCATGCAACAAATACACAGCCAAAGGCAGACCGAATCCGGTATGTGCTAGCCATACCCCCAGAAATGTGCCGTTCAGATTCAGATTGGTATAGAGCCTGAGCATAGGGATCAGCGCCATGTGAAGAGGAACGACCATGAGGGCGATCACCAGGGCGAAAAGGAAATTGCGACCAGGGAACTGCAGCCAGGCAAAGGCATAGGCTGCGAACGCTGCAATGGTGATGGGGATCACCACAGATGGCACGGTGACCAGGAAGCTGTTAAGGAAGGCGGTACCCATGTCACCTTCGGTGAAGACGGTTGCGTAATTCTCAATCGTCCACTGGGCTTCCTCGAAAGGGTGGAGCAGTGCATCCCACCAGCCTGACGTCTGGATGGCAATTGGTTCGCGGAAAGAACTGATGAGCAAGCCCACCGTTGGCAGGGTCCAGATGAAAGCGATCAGCACGATCGTCAGGCGCAGCGGTAGTCCGCCGAACCATTGCGAGAACGCCTTGGATCCGCTCTGGCGCCGTACTTTGGGTTGGGTTTCTGCGGCCACACTCATACTTAGATTTTCGCCTTCTGCAGGTTGCGAATGTTGCTGATCATTACCGGAATTACAGCAACTAGCAACAAAACCGCAATCGCGCTTGCGCGCCCGAAGTCGCGGAAGGTGAACATCTCGGTGAACATGCGATTGGCGATCACCTGAGTGTCAAATTGTCCATTGGTCATCACGAAGACGATATCGAACACTTTCAACACCATGATCACTATCGTGGTGGTGATTGTGATTATGGTCCCCTGGATGTAAGGAATAATTACGCCGAAGAAAATCCTTATTTCGCTGGCTCCGTCGATACGCGCCGCCTCCAGCAATTCTGCCGGCACACCTTTGACGGCGGCTGAAAGCACAACCATGGCGAACCCTGTAAGCAGCCAGATCAAAATAATGATGAGGAAGAAATTATTCCAGGGTTTGTTTTCGACCAGCCAGCCGACCGGGTCGTTGCCCAGCGAAACCCAGATTGCATTGAGCAAACCGTTCTGTGGTGCGCTTACAGGCTTGAAGTTGTATATGAATTTCCAAATTACGCTGGCGCCAACTGCCGAAATCGCCATGGGAAGAAAGATGACGGATTTCGCCAGGGATTCAAGGCGGATGCGGTCTACCATCACGGCGATGACGAGTCCCAACGAAACGGTGACGCTGGTCACGCCGACCAGCCAGAAAATATTATTACGCAGAGTGATCAGCATCGATGGATCGGTAAATATATAAGCGTAATTATTCAGTCCCGCCCAGGTGTCGGTCCTTCCAACATGCAGGCTAGTCCAAATTGTATTGAATGTGGGATATACCAGGTAGGCGGTAAGTACGACAATCGCCGGTCCCACGAACACAAAGGGACGGATGCGCTCGCGTAATTGCTCTGGAAGCCGAGAGACTAGTGAATCTGTGATTAGGAATAGCGCCCATACTCCAAACACGCCGACGATCAGCGCCACCGCGCCAACCAGGAATTTATTGGCGTCCGCATCGCGCATATAGATAAAGCTCCAGCGCAATCCAAGGAAGGCGAGCACCGGCACGATGAAGGAAACGGCAATGCGCAGCGGCCCCGTGAGTAAATAATCTGTTAACCTTCGACTCAGCGTTCTTTGAACCATCTCGACTCTTTTGGCAGCTAACTACCAAGGATTATAAAACAAGAAAGCAGGGCAGCTTACCGGCTGCCCTGCTTCTGTGTTGATCTTTTACTCGAACTTGCGGTATGGCCGCACGATTACTCTGTCGGCCAGCTCGCGTCGATACCAGCCAGCACTGTACCCAAGTCAGCGCCACCGACATAGTCCACTACGCCAGTCCAGAAGCTGCCAGCGCCTACGGCGCCGGGCATCAAGTCAGAACCATCGAAGCGGAAGGTGTCTGCATTGGCCAAGATCTCAGCAAAACCGCGGATCACGTCGTTCGGGTACCAGGCAGGATCGGCGTCGAGGTGCGGCGCGATCAGGATGCCCAGTTCCACTTCAGCACGGGCCGAGGCGCCGGTGGTGAGGAATTCCATCACCTTGCGAACGGCTGGCGTGTCGTTGCCCATGCTCAGCAGGGAGCCGGAGCCCAATACAGGCTTTCCGTACGCCAGATCGATTGGGGGCAGATAGAAGTATCCAACATCGATACCAACCTCTGCATCGCCGAAGAATCCGGCGATGAAGCTGGCTTGGCGCATCAGGTAGCAATTGGGAGTTTCGCCGAGCAGATTCAGCGGCGCATCACCGAAGTTGGTGGTGAGGATGCCAGTAGTTCCACCGTACACATAATCCGGGTTGAACCAGATATTGCCGGCGGTCTCAAAGGCATTGCGGACTTCAGGGGAATCAAACTTCAGCGTCCCAGCAACCCAGGCATCGTAATTCTCGGGGCTGGTGGTGCGGAGCATGATGTCCTCAACCCAGTCGGTACCGGGCCAGCCAGTGGCGCCGCCGCTCTCAAAGCCGATGCACCACGGTACACCGCCGTCAGCTACGATCTGGTCAGAAAGGGCAAGTAGATCATCCCAGGTCTCAGGGATGGTGTAGCCAGCAGCATCGAAAGCTGGTTTGGCGTACCACACCAAGCTCTTGACGTCGGCATTGTGCCAAACGCCAGAAAGCACTCCATCAACAGTGCCGAGATCGATCCAGGACTGGGTGTACTTGGTGAGCATGTAGTCCTGGGAAAGGAACTGCCCCAGGTCGATTAGCAAGCCGTCGCGGGCAAAATCAGCCATTAAACCGGGCTGTGGGAAGTTGTAGATGTCATAAGGATCGCCGGCTTCAGCTCGGGTTAATGCCAGAGTCTCGAAATCGGGAGAAGCCTCGACAACTACTTCGATCCCAGTCTCGGCTTGGAAGTCGACGAAGTTCGACTGGAATGCGGTCACCTGCTCGCCTTCAGCGGCGGTGAAGATGGTAACCGTTTCTCCAGAGAAATCCTCCTCGGGCGCCTCAGTGGCCTCTTCGGTCATGGGCGCTTCTGTGGGTTCCTCAGCTTCCGGCGTAGCAGCTGGGGCGCAGGCGGCGAGCACTAAAGCTAAAAGCGTGAAACCGCTTACAAGTAACCAGAATTTATTCTTTTGCTGCATTTTGCTCTCTCCTTAGGGTGAGTTGATAAAACGTGTAATAATTTTCTCAACAATCTCCATTCACCTCCTAAGTGAATTATTTTTTTGAACACCCTTAGGGATGCAGGGTGCATCAAATAAAGTTAGGTGAATACCAGCTCATGCAGCTAGTTGTTAAAATACCGAGGAACGCTGGGTGAAATTTCTCGATGAAGAACAGTGACGGTTACCATCATATCACGAAGTTGGCCTTTCGAGTACAGCTCCTAGCCGTTTTTCTGCACGAGTACCCGGTCGATGCGCAGCTTGTCCATAGAGCGCACTGTGAACGATATCCCATTCAACGAAGTGGTTTCACCCACGGTGGGGATATGCCCGAGCAGAGCGAGGATCAACCCTGCGCAAGTCGAGTAGTCTTCCGTGGAGCGCAGGTTAGCGCCGATTGATTCACTGAGCTGCTCCAATGTGATATTTCCCGCAACCAGCCAGGTCTTCTCGCCCAACTGCCGCAATTCGGCTTCACTGAGATGGTATTCGTCGTCGATCTCACCGACGATCACTTCGAGCACGTCCTCCAAGGTCAACAGGCCGGCGGTGCCGCCATGTTCATCCAGGACGATGGCCAGATGCACTCGCTGCTGGGTCAACTGTCTGTAGATGTTGGGGAGCGGCGCCGATTCAGGAATGAAGAGGGTTTGGCGGGCGATGTCTTTAAGGCTGACATTCTGTTCTGCCCACACCAGGTCTTTCAAGTGCAGGTAGCCAATGATATTGTCAAGGTCGCCCTGGTAGATTGGAAAGCGAGACAAGTTCGATTTGGCAGCCATGGCAAGCGCCTCTTTGGGATTGTGCGCCGCATCAAGAGCGACCATTTCTGTGCGCGCAGTCATCACGTCGTGGGCTTTACGATCTCCGAATTCGAAAACTCCGCTAACGAAGGCTCCTTCGCTGATCTGAAAGATTCCCTCGGCGGTTCCTTGCTGGACCAAAAGTTCGATTTCTTCGGAACTTGTGGAGGGCGCATTCTTGGCCGCGGGACCCAACAGCCCGATGATGAGATCTGTAGAAAATGACAAGAAGCGAATCGGGAGAGCAGCAACCTTCGCAAGCATTTGGACGGGACGAACCAGCGCAATCGACAGTCCCTCCGGGTTGCGCAAGGCCAACTGCTTGGGCACCAGTTCGCCGAATACCAGCGACAAGTATGTGATAGTGACTACGATCAATAGCAGCGCGAGTTGATCGGCATAAGGCGCAAGGATTGGGAAACGCCGCAACCAGTCCGCTACCAGCGGCCCGGCTGTCAGGCCTCCAAAGGCGGAAGCCAGCGTGCCGACGAGCGTGATCCCAACCTGGACGGTTGCCAGATAGTGCCCTGGCTTCTCCTTGACCTGCAAGACTTCTTGCGCTGATTTCTTCCCTTGCTTTAGTAAGCTGCGCAGGCGGTGTCGGCGCGAGGTCACCAAGGCCATCTCAACCGCGGCGAAGAAGCCGTTGACTGTGATCAGGATGGCAATGAGCAGCAGCTCTTGTGACATAGGGGATCGATTTGATTATACAAACTATGGATGAGGGGAAATAATGTTCCTAGGATTAAATGCGCATAGCCACTCATCTATACATACACCTTAACTTATTTCCACAACCACACTGCCCTTCACTTAAACACTTCGTAATACCCACGATCAAGCTCGTCATCGCTCAGGTGAGCATATCGTTGCGTCACCTGGATGTTACGGTGCCTGGCCAGCTCCTGGGCCAGCTTTAGGTTACCTCCCGAGCCGCGCAGCACTGCAGTAACGAAATAGTGGCGGAAAGAGTGGGGAGTTATGGTGCCCGCGGCCGCATCGCCTAATGCCTCAAGGACGCGCTGGGCAATGATGTTGCGGCCGGTAGTTGGCGTCATTGGCTTTATTTGCTTGCCGGATGCCTTGTCGTGACGGGCGAATAGAGGCAGCGATGCAAGAGGTCTCCCTGAAGACCCATCTGTGGCTGAACGCACGTTGAGGTAATCCTTCAACGCATTCAATGACCGCTTCGAAAAGCGCACCACAGCCTGACGATTCCCCTTTCCAATAATTACGGCCCGGCCCTCGTTCCAATCCAAATCGCCGCGGCGCAATCCGCAGGTTTCGTGCACGCGCATCCCAGTATCGCCAAGCACGATCATAAATGCGCGATCCCTCAGATTACGCACACGGTCGATTTTATTTTCGGCAGGTACAAACTTCAGCGCTGTCGCGTATTCGAGCATTTGCTCGATGGCATCTCGCGGGAATTGGGGCAGGCGGGGACCGGGTCGCCGCCCACGCTGACGGATCAGCAGCCGCACGCGTGGCAGATTCGGCTCGGCAAGTTTTTCTGCTGCAAGGAATTCGTAGAATCCTGCCACAGCCGTCAGGCGTAGCCTTTCCGTGGCAGGGGAATGATTCTTCATTGCGGTGGCAAACCAGGCGACTGCGTCTTCGCTAAGATCTGAAAGGGTTCGTTCAGCAGGATCGAGGCCTTCGGCTTTTAAGGTATTCGCAAATGCAGCCAGCGCTTTTCGATAGGTGAGGGCTGTGTTCTCTGATCGGGCCAGCGTAACGCTATCTATGTATTGTGTGATGGCTTGCTGGATGGCGATCGACGACTTAGAATCCATGCTTGCGATTATAGGTGACGGCCATAGTTATCGCAAACAAAAAGCAGGCTGAAATCAGCCTGCTTTTTTAAGGATTCGAATTTTCTATGGCAATCTGCTTAGAGCAAGTCTAGCCAGCTCAATGGAATTCTGAAGTTGGGTGGCGTCATCACTGGCATCTGAAATATCCACGGAAACCTCGATATTGCCAGATAGCACGTTAATGTCGAAAATGGGCTGGGCGTTGTAGGCGCGGTCGCCGATGCCGCTAATTTCCGGATAGCCGTTAATATCAATGGCCATTTGATAACCGCCCAAGGCCTGGCTCGCGTCATCATAGATAAGAACCACCACGGAAACGACGTCGAAGTCAGTGGTTTGATACGAACAGGAGTAAATGGGAGGCGCATCGTCCGGTTGGCCGGGGCCAGTGGGTTGGCCCAGGGTGGCCTCCGCTTCCGCCTGCGTGATCAAGGAGCAGGCATCTATGGCGCCGCCATCTGGGACACCGCCGGAATCTGCACTTTCTTGTGCAGGAGCAGCCGCTGTTGCTTCCACGATGTCGACCGGTTCCTGGGTGATTGGTTCTTGTGTGACACCAGACGAACCCGGGCTGCAAGCCGCTAAAACGAGCATCGAAGAGATCACCAGAATCTTGAGATTGTAAGAGTTGAATTTCATTCTGCCTCCAGAATTTTCTAAGGCTAGAGTCTATCTTAAACGGTTAATGAAAAGTCTTATGCTTGGAAAATCGAAGGCGAGTTTGCTTCTATAAAACTAGGCTTAGCAATGCCATGCCGAAGAGTTTCCCAACGAGCAATAAGGAGATCATAAATGCCCACATTCCAATAAAGACTCCGAGTCCGACTCTTACTACCGTTTGCATCGATTAGATCCTTTCTTTTAGCAGACTGCTGCTATGGCTATTGCATGCTCCGTGCCTGTTTAGACCATATTTCCAGCCGTCGCTATACTTGCGATAATACTACTTATCGAAAGCATCGATGAATACTGCTCCCCTCTTACTCTTCGTTTCCCCAGCATCCGGTTCCTAGAAGAAGATTTTCTTCGCCCGAATCGTTGCATGAAATGGTTTCCTAATTGCGTTCATCCCTGCCCCACCTGGGTTATGGTATTCCCGTAGCGGAAACTAGGGGCTGTTGTACAATGAATTTACAAACTTGGAGGATTTAATGGCTGAAGACGATAATGAACTTAAGAAAGCGGGCCCAGATGCCGGAAACGGAGAAAAATCTGATAGCTGGCGAGAGGTCATCCGCCGCTGGTTGCGGCGCATCATTATCGTTCTGCTGATCTTTATCATGCTGGTCGCCGTGGCCTGGTTTGGCCTCATCGGACCGAGAGCGGCGGAGGTCGCCAACTTGCAAACCGAATTAGCGGCTGCCCAGCAGCAAATCGATACGCTGGAAGCACAGGTTGCGGAGCTCCAGTCAATTAGGGCGCAGCGCTCGATCCTCAGTCTCCTGGTGGACGCAAACTCTGCCCGTTTTGAGCTGGCTCGCGGAGATACAGAGGCGGCCTCGGCAGCGCTACAGAACACGAGCAACACGCTTTATCAACTTAACCTTGAACTCGGAAGCGAATACGATGAGACGATTGAAGGCTTGGAAACCCGACTCTCACTAGCCCGCGAAAGCATTCAGGCGGAAAATGATCTATCTTCGTTGAACGACCTGGAAGTCTTTATTGGCACATTGCAGGATCTCTTGAAAGGCCTCCTTAGCAAATAGCTGTGGCCTGGTATCTGTATCTGCTTGCCGTAGTGGCGGGGTTTTTGGCCGGCATCATCAATACGGTTGCTGGCAGCGGTTCGCTGATCACGCTGCCCGTGCTGATCTTTTTGGGCCTGCCGGCGACGGTCGCTAACGGCACCAATCGCATTGGGGTGATCCTGCAGAATACGGTAGCGGGGCTCAGTTTTGGGCATAGCAAAGTCCTGGACCTTAAGGGTGCATTGATCCTAAGCCTACCGGCAATCCTGGGAAGCATTCTGGGCGCCCAGACCGCAGTCAACCTGGACGAAGTAATGATGGAACGCGCCATCGGCGCGGTCATGGTGATCATGCTTTTTGTCATCTGGCTGCGTCCCCAGCGTTGGCTGGACGGAAAGCTCCAGACGCTGTCTGGCCCGGTGACTATTGCCCAAGTTATTTCCATGTTCGCTATCGGTGTTTACGGTGGGTTCATTCAGGCTGGAGTCGGTGTCTTCCTCCTGGCCGCGCTGGTAGTTTCTGTTGGCTACGACCTTGTGCGAGCGAATGCGGTGAAGATAGTCATCATACTGATATTCACACTATTTTCCCTCTTCGTCTTTGCGCGCAACGACCAGGTGAATTGGGGTATTGGGGTATTACTCGGTTGCGGCAATATGCTTGGCGCCTGGCTGGCGGCTCGCCTGACGGTCAAGCGCGGGTCTACCTGGGTGAGGCAGTTGCTGATGGCAACCGTGGCCTTATCGGCCGCGTATCTATTAGGCCTATTCGATTGGCTTGCCCGGCTTCTGGGGTAAGACGCGTGGTTATAATCTGACCTTCCCTTTCTAAGGAGCTTCGTCACATGGAATGGATCCTAGATCCTGAAGTCTGGATCGCTCTTCTCACCCTGACCGCCCTCGAAATCGTCCTGGGCATCGACAACTTGGTCTTTATTTCGATCCTAGCGGGCAAGCTCCCCAAGGAGCAACAAGGCCGGGCTGGCCAGGTTGGCCTGGGGCTAGCGCTAGTCACACGCATACTGCTGCTACTCTCTATTGCCTGGATCACTCGACTCACAACGCCCCTGTTTACTCTTCCGCTTCTCGATCAGGCAGTATCAGGCAAAGACCTTATCCTGTTTTCGGGTGGCCTTTTCTTAATCGGGAAGAGCACATTTGAAATACACGATAAGCTGGAGGGAAAAGAAGGACACAGCGAAGCACGTATTAGAGCAACATTCGTGAATGTAATAATCCAAATTATGCTGCTGGATGTTGTGTTCTCGCTGGATTCGGTAATTACCGCAGTGGGCATGGTCGAGAATGTGGCCATCATGGTCAGTGCCATCATTATCGCCATCATCATCATGGTGATTTCAGTCAAGTCGATCAGCCAATTTGTTGAACAGCACCCCACCATAAAAATGCTTGCCTTGGCATTTTTGCTATTAATTGGCTTCTCTCTGGTCGTGGAAGGTCTGCATCAAGAAATCCCTAAAGGCTATATCTACTTTGCCATGGGGTTCTCGGTCTTGGTAGAGATCCTAAACTTGCGGTTGCGGACGAAGGCGCCTGTTCCTGTTCACTTGCGTGAACCATATATCGGCAAGGAGAAACCTGCCCCCTGATGTTGACTCGAATAAAGCGGCGGATTATCAAAGCCATCATAGCTTTTGGAGTGCGCCTGGCAACGCATGTCGAAGTCCATGGCCTGGAAAGAATAAAGTCCCAAAAGGAAAAAGCCGTCGTCGTGGTTAATCATCTAGGACGTTTGGATGCGGCGATGCCTTTCTTGTTATTCCCTAATCAGGATTTCATCATCGTTGTCGCCGAAAAATATCGTCAGCAGCCAATTTTCCGCTTTTTAGTGCGTCAGCTTGACCTCCTGTGGCTGGATCGCTTTGAGGCTGACCTGGGTACGTTACGCGAGGTTTTGCGTCGACTGGAGCGCGGCGGTATTCTACTTATAGCTCCAGAAGGGACCCGCAGCCAAACAGGAGCGCTCTTACCTGGTAAACCAGGCGCCACATACATCGCAGCCAAAAGCGGTGCACTGATCATCCCTGCAGGTGTCACTGGCACCGAGGATCGCTTGGTTGAGGAAAGTTTCAAAAAGTTCAGGCGCCAAAATATCAAGGTCGTAATTGGAGAACCGTTCACAATTCCCCCACTCCCAAAAACGGGCCGCGATGAATACTTGAAGAAGTATACCGACGAAATTATGGCGCGAATTGCAGTACTACTGCCTGAAAAATATCGCGGCGAATATGCATCGCACCCACGAGTTCGTCAGTTGATGTCTTTATAGGTGGAGAAATAGATGATTGATGTGATGGTTTTGACTATGCGCATTAACGGAGGTTGCTAATGCAATTGACGGGATCGACAGAAATTAAAGCTCCCAGAGAAAAGGTTTGGAGTTATTTGACTAATCCGAATTTTGTTTCTAAGTGTGCGCCGGGTTTTGAAAGTATGGAAGTCGTTGAACCTAACAAGAAGTTCAAAGCGACGGGTTCTGTTGGTCTTGGCAACCTTAAAGTTAGATTCACTGGAGACATTGAATTCGTGACCATGGAAGCGCCCAACCGCGCAGTGATGAAAGGACGGGGCTCCGCGCCAGGCAGCGCCGTTGAAGGCACAGCTGAAATGAAGTTGAGTGATGGTGAGAATGGAATCACCATCATGGACTGGACTGCAGATGTAAGCGTTCTGGGCACGATCGCCAGCCTTGCCTCCCGCATGATGGGCAGCGTTGCTCAGAAATTATCTGGCCAATTCTTCGATTGCGTTAAAGCCCAGATAGAAAGCTAATTCAATGCGCGAGCTTTTGCCTGACCTCGAAAACTGGCTGAATGCCGGTGAGCGAGTTGCGCTCGCCACGGTGATCTCCACTTGGGGATCGGCGCCGCGACGTGCGGGATCGGTAATGGCGATCAGCGAACGAGGCGGAATTGCCGGGTCCGTAAGCGGTGGCTGCGTCGAAGGCGCGGTCATCCAGGCTGCCCAGGAAGTGCTAGAGACGCAGCGACCACAACGGTTGCATTTCGGCGTTGCCGATGAAACTGCTTGGGACGTGGGTCTAGCTTGCGGAGGCGAAATCGATGTTTTTGTGCAACCCGTATCGGGGAAAATCTTTGAACCGTTGATCTCCCGGCTTAGGGAGGATAAGGCGAGCGTTCTGAGCACGGTCATTACGGGTGAGGAAAACATCTTGGGTTCGCAGAACCTAAGCGATGAAAAGGGTAAAGTCCTGGCCAGTTCAGATGGGTTGATCGCACTGATTGAACTTAGCGATCAACCCAGGATCGTCGCCGGAGAAAATATTGAGATTTTTCTTAATCCATTGCCGGCCTCCCCAACTCTAGTGACGATAGGTGGTGTGCACATTGCCATCGCTCTTTCCAAAATCGCGCGCGCGCTAAATTTCAGAACGATCGTCGTTGATCCGCGCAGGGCCTTCGGAACCGCCGAGCGTTTCCCGGAGATCGATAAGTTGATCCAGGCCTGGCCGCAGGAAGCCTACGCACAGCATCCGCTGAACAGCTCGACCGCAGTTGCCTCCCTGAGCCATGATCCTAAAATCGATGATCCAGCGCTAATCGCGGCCTTAAGCAGCAATGCGTTCTATGTTGGGGCTTTGGGCTCCAAGAAAACACAGGAAAAACGCCACCAACGGTTACTGGAGGCCGGGCTCAGTGAAGAAAAGCTGGCTCGCTTGCACGCCCCAATCGGACTGGAGATCGGCGCAGTGACGCCTGAAGAGATCGCCCTAGCCATCATGGCGCAGGTCGTTGCCACGTTTCGGCGTTAAGCCTAAACCAATCAGCTTGCCCGCCTTTTTAGCCCGTACTACAATTGCGGCCTCCCGACATGAAACCCGCGCCTTTTGAGTATTTCGTCCCCGATTCACTGGAAGCCGCCCTGGATTTGAAAACCAAACACGGCGATGAAGCTAAGGCGCTTGCTGGTGGCCAAAGCCTGATACCGGCTATGAACTTCCGGGTGGCGCAGCCGAGCATCCTGATCGATCTCAATCGGATCGATGAGTTGCGGTTCATCCGCCAGAACCGCCAGAACGGCGCCCTACGAATTGGCGCCATGACTGTGCAATCCGCCGCCGAGAACGATCCACTGGTTGCCGAGCATGTGCCATTGCTGCATGATGCCATCCCAAACATTGCTCATTCGCAGATCCGCAATCGCGGAACCATTGGCGGCAGTATCGCCCACGCAGATCCCGCCTCTGAGTTACCTGTTGTCTGCGTAGCGCTGGACGCTCGTATGCGCGCACGAAGCGGAGCCGGTGAACGATGGATCGGGGCGAAAGATTTCTTCACCGGGCTCTTCTCGACTGCCCTTCAACCTGATGAACTGCTCATCGAAATCGAATTCGCGGACATGCCGCCCAATACGGGATATGCATTTATGGAGATCGCTCGTCGTCATGGCGACTACGCTATGGCCGGGCTCGCTGCGTTGCTGAGCTTGGATGCGGAAGGCAATTGCGCAAACGCGCGACTCGTTTACCTTAACGTTGGGGACGGACCCGTTGATGCTATCCAGGCCGCAGCCAGCCTAACTGGCAAACAACCAACCGAGGCCGTCTTCAAAGAGGCCGGGCACATCGCCAGCCAACAAGAGATGTCACCCTTCGGCAATTTACATGCCTCCGCCAGTTACCAACGCCATCTATCCGCCGTCCTCACCGAACGCGCCCTTGCCAAGGCTTACGAGCGCGCCCGCTTTTCTCAGGTACCTTGAAAATGGTCCAGCTCTTCCTGATCCGAATCAGTATCAACGGCAACACATACCAGCACGAAGTCGAACCACGCTTGCTGCTGGTCGATTACATTCGACAGACAGCCGGCCTAACAGGCACACATGTGGGCTGCGAGCATGGAGTCTGCGGCGCTTGCACGATTCTGCTGGATGGCAAACCGGTGCGCTCTTGCCTTATGTTTGCCGTGCAGGCTGATAGCCATAAGCTACAAACAGTTGAGGGCCTAGCCGAGGGAGAGAAGGAACTTCATCCTTTACAACAAGCCTTTTGGGAGGCTCATGGCTTGCAATGTGGATTCTGCACTCCAGGCATTTTGATGACATTGCTCCCTTACCTGAAAGAGAACCCAAACCCAAGCGAAGCAGAGATTCGCGAAGCCATATCTGGCAACCTGTGCCGCTGCACCGGTTACCAGCACATCGTCGATGCGGCCAAACTGGCTGCGGAGAAAATACACTCGGCATGATCAGGTCAGTTCTGGCCAGGCGAACCAGGCTCATGGATCGCCTGGATGAATTTGAGAATCTGTATGACCAAAAAGAGCCGCGCATTCATGCCTTTATTCAAGAACCGAATCGCTTCGAAAGAATTCGCCGGGATGCAAAAGCCCTCCAGCGCAGACACCCAGATCCAGAAAGGCGGCCGCCACTCTATGGGCTGCTGCTTGGAGTCAAAGATATTTTCCATGTTGATGGTTTTTCTACAGGGGCAGGCAGCCACCTCCCCGCCCGAGAGCTGAAAGGCAAGGAGGCTGAAAGCGTAACAAAACTGAAGCATGCAGGCATGCTGGTAGCCGGAAAAACAGTAACCACAGAATTTGCTTACTTCGCTCCCGGTGCAACCCGAAACCCCCACAACCCCGCGCATACCCCAGGCGGCTCCAGCAGCGGGTCGGCGGCCGCGGTGGCTGCGGGTCTGGTCGACCTTGCACTCGGCACCCAGACCATCGGGTCGATTACTCGTCCAGCATCTTTTTGCGGCGTGGTTGGCTTTAAACCCAGTTACGGTCGCATACCCACCGACGGGGTTATCCCGCTTTCACCGATTCTTGATCACGTTGGTTTATTCTCGCACTATGTAGAACTAATTTCTCGTGTGTTCCCTATTCTCCTAACGGAATGGAAGCCCATCTCTCCGGCAGAGACCAAGCCGTTTTTGGCGATCCCAACAGGCGATTATTTCGGCTATGCCGACCGAGAAATGCGTACACACTTTGAAATGACGGTGGAACGGTTAAAAACCGCCGGCTATCAAATCATTGAAAAAAATCCATTTAAGGAATTTGTTTCCGTCGCCGATCGTCATAACCTGATACTTGCCGCCCAAGCCGCTCAGGTTCACGCAGCCTGGTTCGCCCAATATAGGCATCTTTATCATCGCAAGACCGCGGAGTTGATTGAAACGGGCCAGAAGGTATCTGATGCGGTTTTGGCGCAAGCTTTGTTAGAAGTGCGCCAATTTGCCTTAGACCTCTGCACTCTGATGGATATCCATGGCATCGACGCCTGGATCTCACCAGCTGCTCGCGGCGCCGCGCCTCGCGGGCTTGCAAGCACGGGAGATCCCGTGATGAATCTTCCATGGACGCAAGCCGGTTTCCCCACTCTGAGTTTGCCTTCGGGGACGAACGAGAATGGCTTACCGCTGAGCTTGCAAATCACGGCGGATTTCAACCGCGACGAAGACCTTTTGGCATGGGGAGCCAATATCGAAAAGGCATTAGCCGTGCCCCAATGAGCGTTACGAAAAGCCAGATCCGGCCGGGCGCTTATTTTGATTCCGTGGTGCTTATGCGACTGCAGCGCAATCTGCTTGCCCTGCCCGGCATCGAAGATGCCGGTGTAGTCATGGCAACTCCAGCCAATCTGGAATTACTTGCCGATAGTGATCTGCTGAATAACGAAGGCAGATCCGCAAGGCCAGAGGATTTGCTAATCGTTGTTCGCGCCGCCAAAGACTCGGCCGCGGTTAACGCCTTGGAAAAGGTAGATGAGCTGCTTAAGCAACGAAGTTCGTCCGCCAGCAGTGCATTCCGTACGCGCAGTCTGTCCGCCGCGGCGAAGACTTTACCCGCTGCAGAGTGGGTGCTGATATCAGTGCCCGGACACTACGCTGCCAAGGTCGCTGCTGAAGCCCTGGATCTTGGCAAACATGTCTTCCTTTATAGCGATAATGTATCGCTCGAGGACGAAAAAAACCTCAAGAAGAAGGCTGATGATAAAAACTTGCTGGTGATGGGACCCGATTGTGGGACAGCCATAGTTAACGGTATCGGACTCGGGTTCGCCAATCGCATACGTCGCGGACCCATAGGTCTGGTGGCGGCTTCGGGGACCGGCCTGCAAACGGTTACCGCACACATCCACAATCTTGGCAGCGGAGTATCCCAAGCAATCGGCGTCGGCGGCCGCGATCTCAAGACAGAGGTAGGTGCGGCGAGCATGCTTCAGGGTTTGCGTTATCTGGCGGCAGACGGGGACACGAAGGTTATCGTGCTGGTTTCCAAACCCCCTGATTCTGAAGTG
>DATDRZ010000093.1:0-4323 GCA_035291465.1 Anaerolineales bacterium | reverse complement strand
ATTGAGGAGTCCCACAGCGAGGAGGTCTTGCTAACTGGCTTGATTTACGTCGACGAGAGCCGGCCTTCACTCACAGAAATCTACGGGCTGCCCAAAGAGCGCCCGCTGAACCGCATGACCGATAAGGACTTGCGCCCGGCCAAGAAGATGATCGAGATGGCCAACGCCATGATGTTTTAGTCAGATGAACATGAGTGGCAACTAAGGGGTTCATTTGAACCCCTTTTTTGTTTCCCCAGGCCTTGAACATGGCCGTCCAAGTGGATAGAATCTCAGCCGGTCCTGGAGGATTTTACTATTGTTAAAACTGATAATGCGGGTTCTTGCCGTAACCTTATTGGCTGTCTTCGTACTGGTTTTCCCTTTAAGCCTCACTTTACGCAATGTCGGTAGCTTGTTGTTTGACCCTGAAACCACCAAAATGTTTGTGCGCGAAAACGTTCAAGGGTCGGATTTGATTTCCGGCCTGGCCCGTCAGGCTGCCCTTCAGATGCTGGCTCCCGCGGATTCGGAACTTGGGGAGGCCAGCGCTGCACAAATTGCTTTAGCTCAACTAGATGATGAGGAATGGCGCCAGATAACCAGGTTGATCGCACCCCCACGCCTAATCGAAGACACCACGGATCAAATTGTGAATGCCTTCGCTGCATGGTTGAATACTCAAGCCGCGTTTCCTGACGTTCAGGTGGACATAGCAGGCTTAAGGCAAAACGCCATTGATAACACCGATAAGGTCGTGAATGTTGTCTTAAGCGCCCTGCCAGCCTGTGACGAGCAGGCGGTGACGGAGTTGGCCGCAGCCGTGCAGCAGCAAGATGCTGAAGGATTCAGCGCTGCCATACCTGACTGTCTACCTCCCGAACCATTTTATAGCCAGGTGGTAACCCAGGCCGAATTGGCGGTAAACCAGATGCTGGGCGATGGGCCGGACGTTATCGATCTGAGCCAGCTCAACCAGGGAGAAGCTCCGGCGGAATTAACCCAGCTCAAGCAGAATCTTGTCCGCGTGCGAACCATCCTGAGTTGGAGTTGGCTGGCTGTGGTAGGGCTTGGCGCCGTAGCCGTGGTCATGGGCGCCAGCGGATTGCAGTCCTATTTGCGCTGGGCTGGATGGCCGCTTCTGCTTTCGGGGATGATCGCTTTGATATTTGGAGTTGGCCTGCAGGTTTTCTCGCTGAACTTTATCGATCAACTGATGGCCTCCGCTTTTGCACGCGGCACGGGGGCGATGGCTACCTTAAGTTCGGGAATGGCCGCTGGGGCGCTCGATCTGGTAAGCCGTCCTCTTTTGCTCCAGGGGCTATTTATCACTGCGCTGGGAACATCCTCATTGATCTATGCGCGCAACCTGAGACTTCGTGAAGCCTCGCCCGGTATCCCAATTAACCGGAAGAAGATTGGGCTGTGAGAGGGCAAGGATAACGATTAAGGAGAAAGGAAAAGGCGGGTAATGCAAGAACCCCATACACATGCAAGCTCGGATCTAAAAGTGAGAACGCGTGCGTATGCTCTTCGAATAATCCGACTATATTCATCGCTTCCAAGGAGAGCGGAGGCACAAGTATTGGTAAGCAATTATTGCGGTCTGGCACAGCCGTTGGCGCCCAATATAGAGAATCTCAGTTTGCCAAGTCAAATAACGATTTCATCAACAAGATAGAAGGAGCACTTCAAGAATTGGAGGAAAGGTTTATTGGATTGAGTTACTCGGAGACTCCAGATTTGTCAAAGAAGAATTGCTAGCCGATCTTCTTGGGGAAACAAAAGAGCTTATCGCGATCCTTGTTACCATTGTAAAGAAAGTCAAATCTAGACCCTAATTTATCCTTTCTCCTTTCTCCTTTATCCTTGTATTCGCTGTCCCAGGGTATACAGCATCACTAGATTTGGCGGGCGCATAGCGCCGACAGGGTAACCGGAAATCACCACTACCTGCTGCCCGGGTTTGAGCGACCCCAAACTTAAAGTGGTCGTATCGATACTGGTAAGCATTTCATCCACGCTATTGGATAAATTAGTCAATATCGGGTACACGCCCCAGTACAGCGCCATGCGATTGTAGGTGCGGTTCTCGGGCGTCAGCCCCAGTATGGGAACGCGTGGGAACGCCTTTGACATTAGGCGCGCCGTTCGCCCCGACGATGTGAAGACGGTGATCGCCGCCACGTTCACGTCTTGCGCCAGTTCCCGGGCTGCCCGCGTAATCGAAATGGCATCGTCTCTCAATGCGCTGCTGCCCGATCCCTTCCAATGCCCCCATTGGCGCAGGTGGATTTCGGCTTCGCGCACGATGGCATCCATCATGGTCACCGTTTCCACCGGGTATTTGCCCACCGCGGTTTCTCCCGACAGCATCACCGCGTCGGTGCCATCAAAGATGGCATTGGCCACGTCGGAGGCTTCGGCGCGGGTGGGGCGCGGATTCATGATCATGGAATCCAGCATCTGCGTGGCAGTGATCACCAGCTTGCCTTGCTGATTGGCCGCGTCGATGATCTGCTTCTGGGCGATCGGCACCGTTTCCGGCGGCAGCTCGACGCCCAGGTCGCCGCGGGCGACCATGACGCCGTCAGCAGCTTCCACAATCTCGTGCAGATTCTCCAACGCCTCTCCCCGTTCCAGCTTGGCAATGACGGGTGTGTCCAGACGATCGGGGTTTCTCTGGCTGATCGCCTTGCGTACGCGAGCGACATCTTCCGCGGTGCGCACGAATGAGATTGCCACCATGTCCACACCCATGTCAAGACCCGCAGCCAGATCTTCTTCATCCTTTTGAGTGAGTCCGGGGATATCAATTTCCGCGCCGGGCAGGTTGATTCCTTTGTGGGACTTCAGTTTGCCCCCAATGATTACTGTGGCTTGAACCGATTCCTTTTTGATCGCCGTTGCTTCCAATTCGAGGTTTCCGTCATCCAGTAATATACGCCCCCCTTTGCGCACGAAACGCGGCAGCTCCGCGAAGTCAACCGGGATTCCCCGTCCGTTTTCGTCCCCATTGCCAGTGGTGAGGGTCACTGAATCGCCGCGCTGAAGGTCGACTCCGCCAGCGGGCAGGTCTCCCACACGGATCTTCGGACCCTGCAGGTCCTGCAAGACACAGATCGGCTGGCCGGCGCGTTCCGCGGCGAGCCGCACTCGACCAATGAGCTGGCGATATTCCGAATGCGTCCCGTGGGAGAAGTTGAGCCGGGTGACATTCATCCCAGCCTCAATCAGCCGGTCGAGTGTGCCCGCGTCCTGGCTGGCGGGACCCAGAGTGGCTACGATCTTGGCGCGGCGGTCAGTCATGGCTGTGATAACCCGATAGAGGCGAACCGGTTGCGAATGAAACCGGAGAGCCGTAGGGACAGGTCTGGTTACTTGTCAATAGTCTTGTCTAAGCGAAGAGTGATCAGACCTGTCCAAAGGCGAAGCCCGCTAACCGAGACCGAGACCCTTCTGCCTTTGCGGGAACCTGTGCCGAAGAGCTTTGTAGCAACGAAGGAAAGCAATCCCCAGAAGTGCTTAATAGTCGAATTTTGCGGAACTTGTGCGGCAATTGCCGTTGAAGCCCTTTTCGGTGCAAACAGTAACACGCGCCTGCATGTCGTGTCCTAAAGACGAATTGGGGAGAGTCGCGCCCACGTAAGCCTGGCCGCCGGGCGGAAGGGTCGGGTTCCCTTTGGGGCAGGAGTTCTTGTTGGCCATGAATTCGTTGTTCCCATCTGCCGAAGACACATCGGCCTCTGTGGTCAGATCCCTTATTACCACTCTGGCGGATTGGTAGGTTTCAAAACCTACATTGGTGACGAGGAACATTGCGAAATCTACGCCCTCACACTTGTGGATGTTGTCGAACTTTACCGAGATCCCCGGCTCCTTGGTGGGCGCTGGGGTGGCGGGCGGGGAAGTCCGAGTTGGGGTAGGCGATGAGGTTGCGGTATTGGTTGGGGTCTCAGTGGGTATCGCCTGTTGGGTCAGCGAGATGGCCGTCTCTGCCGCCGCAGTGGCCGCCGCGGCCGTGTTTTGGGCATCGGCGGTCAGCAGGGCGGAAGCCGTCTGGGCCGCAGCCAGCTCCGATTCCAGGGTCTGCGCCGCGCCCGTTTGAACCGCAGATTGACTGGGACCGCAGGCTGAAAGCAAGAAGGCTGCGGTAGTGATCAGCACAAACATCCAGTATGCCATTTTCATCTCATCACCTCTTGCAGATTCTAACCAATGTCTCCCCCATTGTTCCAGGAAACCCTGCCATCTGTCAACTGCTCAAGAGCGGGTGATGGAGAAGGCAAGCTCGGCGTAGCCGAGCGCGTTCTCCAACGCGAACGGCGTCAGCCTCCGTGTTTT
>DATDRZ010000092.1:0-12786 GCA_035291465.1 Anaerolineales bacterium | reverse complement strand
ATTTTTCAGACAATGGCAAAAAATAAACCCATAGAACTTCGCCCCGTGGGTCATATCACTACTGATGCCGTCGGGCCCGCCGGCAAACGCGTCTTTTATATCCAGGCATGGAAAGAGGACAAAACAATCACGGTGACCTGCGAAAAAACGCAGGTCCAGAGCCTGGCGGTGGGCATCGAACAATTCCTGGCGGATGTGAACACGAAATACGCCGATCTCCCGGATGCATCGGCGGATTACGACGAGGACCAGATGCACGTGCATCCACCGGTGGAGCCGTTGTTTCGCGTCGGCCAATTAGGATTAGGCTATGACCCTGAAGCTGATCTGGTCGCCCTGGAAATGCGTGAGTTGGCTGGGGAAGAAAAGTCCGCTGAAGAACTGCGCGTAGTGCGATTATGGTGCACCCGCTCCCAAATGCGCGCCATGGCAAACTGGGGGCTCGAGGTGGCTTCCCGTGGGCGGCCGCTGTGTCCGCAGTGCGGGCAGCCCATGGACCCGGCAGGACATTTCTGCCCACGGAAGAATGGGCATAAAGAATAGGGATGAAAGATGATGGGTATAACCTATAGAGATTGGAGATTGGTTATTTGTTATTGGTAATTGGTAATTGGTAATTAGTAATTTGTAATTGGTAAATCGCTAAATGGAAAAGAAGAAAACTCTTGCCTGTTTGAAAACGGGGAAAGTTAAAGTAGTTGGGCAATTCACATGGGGGTCGAACTTTGCATTTCTAGTTGACGTCCACAATGGAACAGAAAAGATCGAAGCGGTCTATAAACCGCAACGAGGAGAAAGGCCGCTGTGGGACTTTCCTGAAGATACCCTGGCGAAGCGCGAGGTGGCCGCGTTCCTGGTGAGTGAGGCGCTGGGATGGGACCTGGTGCCGCCTACCGCCTTCCGCGAGGACGGGCCTCTGGGGCCTGGGTCGCTGCAACGGCGCGTAGACCATGACCCCGAGATACACTACTTCACTTTCGACGCGGCGACCCGCCAGCGACTGCGGCCTGTGGCGCTGTTCGACCTCATTGTCAACAATGCAGATCGCAAGGGTGGGCACATTTTGATAGATGGGGATGACAAAATTAAGTTAATAGACCACGGCATCTGTTTCCACGCCGAACCGAAGTTGCGAACGGTGGTGTGGGATTTTGTAGACGAGGAAATCCTAGATTCGTTGATTAAGGATATCAAGAGCTTGAAGGCAAAGGTTCAGTCGGGTTTGAAAAAAAACCTAAGTTTGTATCTAGCTGAAGATGAAATATCGGCTTTGGATGGCCGGATAACAGAATTATTGGCGAATCCTGTTTTCCCAGCTCAACCTGAAGGCGAAAGGGCGACGCCCTGGCCGTTGATTTAGTGAGGATTTCAGGTAAGAAGGGGGAGAGCTAATTCGGCTCCCCAAGCGGACAATTTAGCGACGTTCGTGGATCACGCAACAAGACCTGGGTGGGCACAGAATGGTTGATCACGCCCCACGCTGAAATGTAATTCTTGCTTTTGCATCCGAGAATCGTCACTGTTGTCATGTTAGGGAACTCGTTGGGCGCATTTTTAAGCGCAAGCACAACCTGTCCGTTGGCTTCGCCGATCAACCAAAAATGTAGGTAAGTGTAATCAACTGGCATGCCCGCCAGTTCGAGACGGGCATTGCGCGCAAAATACCGAGGGTATAGTGCTACCCCTGAAACCATGACGGCATTTTCCTGTTGTAGGAAGGTGTCAACCTCAGTGTGAGACAGGGTTCGTTCCTGAGCGAGCAACCCTATGGCTGCATCTGTAGATCCTTGATAATTACGATCAGGTACCAGTCGCTCTGCAATGGGTACCGAAGCACCTGCCAAAAACAGCATGGCAAATAGGAAAGGTATCCAAGCTGATCTGGGAGGGATTGATTTTGAATGCTGCTCACCCTTATTTTGAAGAACCAGGCGAATTCCCGAAGGAATAGCTGCCAGCCCGATGGTGAAATACATCAACACGATCCAATCCACAGGGAGAATGAATCTCCAGCCCGACGATCTTGCAACCGCATTCCCGCCGATGTAGAACAAGAAGACCGCCAGGGGCAACATGCCTCCCCATGTTTGACGTTTTTGCGTAATAACAATACCTAATGCCAAGAGGGTCAGGTTGATGAAAATAGGTACGCCGCTTGAGAGCGTGAAGTCCCCTTCCCATTCACCCCAATAGGGCAAGCGGCCTAACAGTCCCTTAGGCGAATCGGTTGAATAGATAGGAGCAATATACACGGCGCTGTCGATTAGATTGTGAAACAAATGATTCGAGATAAAGAACAATACTTCGCCCGGGTGGCTTGACGCGTAGCCCAGAATCTCCCTGTTCAAGCGCGCCGCAAATTCCTTGTCGGTTTCATTGGATTGTTGAAAAGGCGATGATGTGGGGTCGGCAGAATAATTGCGCGCCATTAACCTTTGCTCTCCGCGATCGCCAAGAAGGAGGGTTCCGGTCAAATTCCAGTTTCTCCAGATCCAAGGTAGGAGAACCACAATTACTCCGAACAGCACGATCAGGGATTGATAAAGACCTCTTTTGAGAGGCCTTTGGCTAAGAATGAAAAATACCAGGATGGGGAAAAGGATTATTAGTGCCTGTGCCCTCACCAGCATGGTCAATCCCACACATCCGCCAAGTACTGCAAACCACCACGGGTTTTGCTCCCGTCTTTTGATCATTATGATGGCAAGATAGAGAATCGCGGCAATGCCGAGCATGGTTGCCAGATCGCTCATCAATAGCTTGGCGTGCGCTGTGGCAATTTCGCCGGATAATCGAATTGCGTTTTCCTCGCGCAGCACAATCAATCCACCCGCCAGCAACCCTGCCAGGCGATTTGAAATCCTCGCTGTCAATAGAAAGACCAGCGCTGGAATGCTGGCCAGAATAAGAATCTGGAGGAACACGGTTGCGTCGTAGTTGGGACCAACAATAGCGTGAAACAAGGCAAGGAGCCCAACGAATAAGGGTCTGCGCATGAGTTGGGTTTTGAAACCCGCGCCGAATACCAATTGGTACGCGGATCTGTCAAAGATCGCGGCATCGGAATTCGGATAGACCTCGAAATTCGGCGGCATGGGTAAAGGAGCAAAATGCGATGAGCCCATTGGCTCCTTCGACCAGAGCAATGCCGCAAGCGCCCAAAGCCCGATAAAGAATACTGCATCCAGCAGCACCACAGGCTGTTGGCGCTTCCGGTAGACCAGCCATAAGGCCATCATGGTGCACAAGCTGATTGCAAATGCCAGCACCACCTGTCCAAAAATGATTGGCGTGCCGGGTGGTCCCCAACTCAAACCAACCGCGTCCGTTGTGATTCCGATCTTGGTGGCCGACACAAAAGCCCAAGTCAGCAGAAAGCCTGCCAGCAACATGGCTGTCGGTTTCCCAAAAGATGCCAGTGTGTCCCAAAATACCCCCGCGCCCTTGGCGAATAAAAGAAACAAGCCGACCTGTGCAGTAATGACAGAGCCCCAAACGATTACAGGAAGGAGCCTGGTAAACGCCGCATCACTGATAAGTGTGGACCAAATATCCTGCTGCGCTACGCCGCTTAGAATCAGCAGAGGGATGCAAATGCAGAGACTCGCGAGAAAATCTCTGCTTCTCCAGTTCAGGAGAAATTCTTCAAACTGAAACAAAGGAGCTTTCAGGCGATAGAGGAATAGCCAACCGATGGAAATTGCGAGAATGGCGAGCAAAAGACCGATACGAGCCGGCGAGAAGAAACTCCCCTCGGCAGGAATGGAAGACAGCCAGATGATCGCAGCTATGCCTTCGAAAAAGGATGTGACTGAAAGCCACCGGATTTCCTTTTGCATTGGCGAATTTTAGTTCATTGGAATAATTAGGTTAGGCAGGTGGGAGGGAGGGGGCAATCCATAGCCTTTAGCTTACCCTGAGGTTTGCGATCTAAAAACTCCGGACACTTTTATTAGTGCCCGGAGTTTTGTGGTTCGATGATACGAACACCCGTCCTCTAATACAAACATCCATCCTCGGTTGCTGTATTGGACTTGGCAGATCCCGAATTGTTGTAGGCTTCCACAAAGTAGGACTGTTGCTGCCCAAAGTTTCCCGGCACAGTATGGGTATATTGCTCGACGTCAGCAGCTAGTGTGGCGACCAACTGTCCATTATGGTAGACGCGGAAGCCCGCTTCATTGTCTGAGTTGTCGTTCCAGGTCAGCTTTACTTTGTAGCCGTCGTTGGCGTTGCAAACTGTTTCGTTGGCTTTCAGACCGCTGGGCGCGTCAGGGGCTGAACCTGCTTGGCCACCACCATCGCCGGGCGTAGGGGTTGGCGTGGGCGGGGGCTGGAGTACCGGCAAGGTCAGGAGCACCTCGGGAGTGACATCGAATTCCAGCACCGCCTGGCCGATCCAGCATTTGCCGCTGAGAGTCGGCGCTTGCACCTGATACCAGCTCGAGTCGGCGATACGAGCGTAGACGACGGTGGTTTGGTTGGGGGTGAAGAAGTCGTAATCGGCGTAGACGAAGCCAGGACCGGTACGGCAACGCGCGTCGGTTGTAATGATGGCGGTAATGGGGCCAGGCGTAGGCGTGGTGAAATCCGCGCTCAACGCGGTTGCGCTGTCACTCTCGTACGCGCCGACATCGCAAGCCGGGCCGAAGGGTCGCTCAGTCAAGCGTTGATCTTCCACAGGACAAGAACCGCTGGCGGCGTTGATCGCAGGGCTTCCTGGCATCAAGGCATGGGTGAGCGTGGGGCCGCCGTTGTCGCCTAAAGCTTCCAGCATCAGGGAGGCAAGCGGCACCGTTTCTGAGAAATCACAGCTGCCATCAGTATCGATATTGTGGCCACTAAGGGAGGCTGGACCGGGGCCGGAAGGTCCGGGAATGTAGCAATCTGTGCCATTGCCAGCGACAAGGAGGTTCGCAATGGTGGGAGCAGAGGTTGCCGATTCGGAAATCAATAACCCATGGCGGCCATTAGAGGCAATGGTTACAAAAGAAACGCTTAGTGGTCCATTAGTGAACAATCCCTCCGCATCATTACCGCTTATCGTGGTATTGACCAAATCCATGGTGCCGTCATTTCTGACAGCTGGTTGCAGCGCTGATGTGTCGGCGGGGGACGCGTTGTTTGCTATTAGGCTCTTCACTATATAAGCTGTGGCTCCGGCGCCATTGAAAATAGCCGGCTGGCCGCCATCATTTCCCGTTATCGGCGTCTGGCTTATATAGAGTTCGCCGTAGTTGGTAATGCCACCATTGTGATTGGTTGAAATTTGGCTATCGACAATATTGGCGGATCCATCGGTTCCAACATCAATGCCTCCACCCAGGCTCGTGCCTGAATAGAAGGCGGCATTGTTTTCCACAATACTGCGACGCAAAAAGAATTCGCCTTCCGATACCACAATGCCCGTGCGCGGATTGTTGGCCACTAGGGAGTCATATAGGTAAAGGGTAGCCGGGCTGCGTACCCAGATCCCATATTGGTTATTGAGTATGGTGCTGTGTTCGACAGAAATCGTCCCCCCAGCAACGAATAGACCTGCCCGGAAACTTCCGTCCTGGCCGTTACCGGACATGTTCACTTCACTAAGGGTGGCGGAGCCCGAAAGATGTAGACCATCCCGTCCATTGTCCTGGACCTGCACGAAGTTCATAACCAGGCTGCCACTGCTCCTAACGCCGTTACCATCGTTTTGCGAGTACTGGCCTCCCTCAATAATCAGTTCCCCGAAACTGGAGACACCGACGCCGTTAGCAAAACCGTCATCGATGGATTCCACTGCCGTGACATTGGTCAGTATCAATGGTCCCGTGCTGGTGTGGGCGATGCCGGACTTGAGGCAACGCCTCAGGGTGACATTTTCAATGGTCACCTCAGCATTGCCGCGGATATTGACGCAACTATCCGGGGCGCTGCCGCGGACGTTCTGAACGGTGAAGTTTCGCAAGGTGACGCGGACGTCGCCGTTGATGAAAATCCCGCCATATCGATCTGCAGAATTGAATACCGTGGTCGTTTGTCCACCCCCAACAACCGTGACATTGATGTCCGCTCGAGCGAATGGGTATCCATCGTGTAGTGCCGTCTCATTGTAAGTTCCGGCCGCCACATTGACGGTGTGGTAGACCGTTACTGTTTCGCCTTCATATTCAGCGAGAACTCGCGCCTCGGCCTCCCTGGCCCTGACCAATGCTCCTTCCAGGGTTCGACAAGGCGAGGAAGGATCATCACAGCGGTTGGCATTATTCCCGGTGAGGGATACGTACCAAATGTAGGCAAACCCGCGAGCGCTGCCGGCTGCCGGCGTGCAGGCAGCCAGGATCAGCAAGAGCAATACAGAGGGGTACAAGTACTTGAGCGAAGTCTTCATTTGTAGAAATCTCCTTGCGGTAACGGGAGGTAAGTTTATTAGCCTATTTGGAATCTGTCGATAGGCCGATAATCCAGCTCAGGGGCTGATCCACCACGTATTAGATGCTCAAAGGGCGAGCGAGCTTCATGATTCAATCGCCTTCATTGATACTCTAATCTTGAGTCAATGTGCTTGCCAGACATTTCGCCTCCTTTAACGAAACCGCATTTTCATGGTTTTAATCCCGTTGCATCAAGGAGCGCGCAACTTCCTGAGGATGCTACGCTCAGCGGGGAGGAGCTTTTGCCCAGAGTACAATCTTGCTGTGAAGCGCTGGCAATTCTGGATCGGAGTTGTTATCAGTGTATTGTTCCTGTGGTGGGTGCTCAAGGATCTGGATTTCGCAATTTTTTGGAACGAAGTGGGTAAGGCCAATTATTGGTGGCTGATCCCTGGTGTAGCGATCTATTTCCTGGCGGTGTGGGCAAGGGCCTGGCGCTGGCATTATTTGCTGCGCCCGCTCAAGGCCATCACGACGCGCGCTATGTTCCCCATTGTGGCTATCGGGTACATGGGCAACAATATCTATCCCGCGCGGGCAGGCGAGGTCTTGCGCGCCGCGGTGCTCAAGCGAAAGGAAGGGGTGCCGATTTCTGCATCCCTGGCCACCATCATCGTGGAGCGAATCTTCGATGGGGTGGTGATGCTGGCATTCATCTTCGTCAATCTCAATGAACTGGCTCGTCTAACCGGCGGCTCAGGCTTCGCTTCTGGACTCAGTGTCCAACAGATTGCTTTCTGGGGCAGCCTCTTTTTCTTCGGCGCCCTGCTGGTGTTCTTGCTGGCCGCCATGTTCCCCAAGTCCAGCGAGGGCTTGCTCGCCTGGCTTGCCGGTCGCCTGCCAGAGCGCTTTCGCAAGCCTGTCTTGGATATTGGGTTGCGATTCCTGGGTGGGCTGGAATCCCTGCGCTCTCCGCTTGAGATCCTGATGGTCTTCGTGACGTCGCTGGTCATCTGGCTGCTGGAAACGGGCAAATACTGGTTTGTGATGCAAGCGTTCGATTTTCAAGTGAGCTTCTTTGCTCTGATGCTGATGAACGGTGTTGTGAACCTGGCCACGACCATTCCTTCGGCGCCGGGATACCTGGGCACCTTCGACGCGCCGGGCATCGCTGTGTTGGAAGCCTACGGCGTGCCCACGGCGCTGGCGAGCAGCTATACCTTTGTGCTGCACATCGCATTGTGGCTGCCGATCACTGCGTTGGGCGCGTACTATTTAGCGCGAGAGGGAATTAAATGGGGTGAGGTCCCTGTTGAGGGGACGGCTTCATGAAGGTCGCTGATCGCAAGGTCGCTGATCGCAAGGTCGCCGATCGCAAGGTCGCTGATCGCAAGGTCACTGATCGCAAGGTCACTGATCGCAAGATCGCCGATCGCAAGATCGCTATCATCGGCGCCGGATTTGGGGGTATGGCTTCGGCTTATGATCTGGCCAAGGCGGGCGGCGAAGTAACGATCTATGAGGCAGCACCCCAGGTGGGCGGGCTGGCGGCCGGTTTCAAGCAGCCGAACTGGGACTGGTGGGTGGAAAAGTTCTATCATCACTGGTTCGCCACCGACAAACATATGCTGGGCCTTATCGAAGAGTTGGGCTGGAGCGACCAGGTATTGTTCCCCCGGCCATTTACGGTGATGTATCACGAGGGGCGTTTCTATCCCTTTGATTCAATTCCCGCGGCGTTGATGTTTCCAGGGCTTGGCTGGGGCGTTGACAAGATTCGATTTGGATTGGTGGGGCTCTTCCTGCGGCTGACGAATAACTGGAAACCATTGGAGAGGACCACGGTCGACGCGTGGATGCGCAAGTGGGCCGGAGACCGCGTCTACGAACGCATGTGGCTGCCACTGGTGGAAGGTAAGTTCGGTCCCCATGCCAAGGATGTGAACATGGCCTGGCTGTGGGCGCGCATCAAAGCGCGTTCCACGCGATTGGGGACTTTCGTCGGCGGCTTCCAGGCCTTCGCGGATAAGTTCGCGGAGCAGCTGAAGAGCATGGGGGTTAAGTTTGAGATGAATACCCCGATTCAATATGTAGTCGAGAATTCATCGGGTCTGGAAGTCAAGACCTCAGGGCCTCGAGACGCCCAAACATTTGACCAAGTGCTGGTGACTACTTCACCGAATTTGCTGGCCAAGCTGGCGCCTGGACTGCCCGGTGATTACCTGCGCGGTTTGCTGGAACTCAAGAGCATGGGGGCGGTGGTGATGACCCTGGTGCTCACGCAGAAAATCTCGGAGCAGGGATATTACTGGTTCAACATTCCCAAGAGCGCGGGGTTCCCCTTCTTGGCGCTGGTGGAACACACGAATTTCTTATCGCCGGATTATTTTAGCGGCGATCACATTGTTTATTGCGGGGACTATTTAGAGCAAGGGCATGAATATTTCACGCTCAGCGACCAGGCACTGATGAAGCGATTTATTCCCGGGATCCAAAGGATCAACCCACATTTCCAACCGAACTGGGTAAAGCAGGTGTGGGTGCACAAGACGAATTACGCGCAGCCGGTGCCATTAGTAGATCATTCAAAGAATATTCCGAACATTCGCACGCCTATCAAGGGATTGTATTTCGCCAGTATGAGCCAGGTCTATCCCTGGGATCGCGGCACGAATTTCGCAGTGGAGATTGGAAGGAGGGCGGCGAGGATGATGACGGGAATAAGTATGAAAGATGAGGGATGAAAGGTAAAAAAAAAACCGTTATTGGCTATTTGTTATTGCGTGGGAATTGAGATTAGAGATTGGAGACTGGTAGCTGGTAATTAGTAATTGGTAATGGGGCTATTTCTTGTCCAGAAATACCGGCAAATGCCCCAGGGCGATAATATTTTTCCACTGGGCTTCGTCGCCCTCGGTGAAGATGGCAGCTTCAGCGACGACCTGGGCGCCGGCCATCTCCATTAAAGTGCGCATGCCTTTTTGCGTCGAGCCGGTGCTGACCACGTCGTCGACTAACACGATACGACTGCCGTTGACCAAGTTGCGGTCCTTCGCATCCAGGAACAGCGTTTGCGGCTGGCCGGTGGTGATGGAGATCGTCTCGGCTTTCAGCGCGTCGCCCATGTAAATTTTGTAGGTTTTGCGTAAGACCACATATGGCTTGCTGGTTTCTTCGGAGAGGGCAAAGAGAAGCGGGATGCTCTTGGCTTCGGCGGTCACCAGGACGTCGTAACCGACGCCTTCCAATTCTTTGGCTAGTGCGTGAGCGCATGCCCGTACCAGCGGTGTGTCGCCAAGGATGTTAAGCAGTGCGATGGTCACCCCTGGGGCGACTTCGACCAACGGCAATTCGCGCTTGAGCCCGGCGATTTCAACGGGGTAGGTCTTGGACATGGCTTTAGCTCCTAAGCGTGCATCATTATAATGGCGCGAATGTCTAGAGGGACTGCTGGGTGGTTAGCTGTAGTCGCAGTATTTTTGGCTGCCTGCGCCGCGCAAGCGGCGGCCATGTCGCCAACCGAAGCGTCCGCGAATATCCAGGTTTACTTCAGCGATCCTGAATCGCCGATCGCCCAGTTCTCACTCGGCGGACCGGACGAAGCCTTGCAAGCCGCGATCGATGCCGCACGCTTGACAATCGACGTGGCCATCTATGACCTGAACCTATATGGCATCCGCGACGCCCTCGTCGCGGCTGAGCAGCGCGGCGTCGAAGTCCGCATGGTGGTAGAGAGCGAGAACTTCACGCCGGAGGAACTGCTCGCTTTCACTTCTGCAGGGATTCCTGTGATTGGTGATGATGACCCCGACGCCATGCACGACAAATTCGTGATCATCGACCGATACGAGGTCTGGACCGGTTCGATGAATTACACCCTGTCGGATGTCTACCGTAATCGCAACAACCTCATCAGGCTGCGATCCACTGAGATTGCGGAGAATTACGAAGCCGAATTCGACGAAATGTTTTCGCAGGGCCTGTTTGGGGCTCATTCACCTGCCAATACTCCGAATCGGAAAATCACCATTAATGGTTCAATCGTCGAAACGTACTTCTCTCCGGAGGATCGAGTTGAAGCGCGTTTGGTTGAATTGGTGAACAGCGCCGAGGACAGTGTTTATTTCCTGGCGTATTCCCTGACCTCAGACGCGCTGGCTGAAGCCATGATCGCCGCGCAGGTACGCGGCGTGAAAATCCTTGGCGTGATTGACAAGGCGCAAGCGGCCAACGCAGGCGGCGAATTCGAACGGCTGACGGCCAATGGCATCGAGATTCGGCTGGACGGTGAAGAAGGCCGCATGCACCACAAGGTGTTGATCATCGACGGCGAAATTGTGGTGACCGGATCCTACAACTTCAGCGCAAATGCCGAGAAACGAAATGACGAGAACCTGTTGGTAATACACAATGCCGAGCTAGCGTCTAAGTATATGGAAGAATTCTGGAGTATTTGGGACCTCGGTTTACCTTGATCGAACTCTATCCTCCTCTGATCATCTTCATTGCGTTTGCCCTTTACGGTGCTCTTCATTCCACCCTTGCCTCGAAGATCGCCAAGGATTGGGTGCGCAAGCACCTAAGTGAAAGCATTTTGGATAAGTATTACCGGTTGTTTTTTAATTTTGTTGCAGTTGTCACCCTGATCCCTATTTTGCTGCTAGTCACGTGGCTGCCAAACCGGCCGCTGTATTCGGTGCCCCCGATCTGGCGGCCAGTGATGCTGGTGGGTCAGGTGATCGCGGTGCTGATATTAGCTGCTGCGCTGAACAAGACTGATGCGCTGGACTTCGCCGGGCTGCGGCAGATCGGCGGAAAGACGAAGGCTCCGCCGTTGGTCACAGGCGGCGTATACCGCTGGATGCGCCATCCGCTGTATACCGGCAGCATGTTGTTCTTGTGGTTAATTCCCGAGGTGTCGGTGAATTTCTTCGCCCTAAACCTGGCCTTCACATTGTATTTCGTCGCTGGAGCTATGTTCGAAGAGCGAAAACTGGTGCGATATTTTGGAAAGGCGTACAAGGATTACAAGGCTCACACGCCGATGTTTATTCCCTTTCCCCGTTGAATAGGCTCCAGCCGCGGCGCGTTATTAAAAACGTGAACTCGCGGAGACACGGGAGAAACTTGGTTTCCGTGCCTCCGCGCCTCCGGGGTTTGGATTTACTTCTAACCCTCTTCTGATCTTCCTCCGATAGCATTCGAATCCATTTGGCGTTTACTTATTAGAAGAACAGCTTGACATTTAGAATTCTGATCATATAATAGAACGTCTGTTCTAAATAGGAGACTGTCATGGAAGTCGGAGAACTTTATTACATCGCAGATAGCCGCCTAGACTTGGAAGAACGCGTACTGTGGGCGGCGGAACGCTACCAAAAGAAGTTTGGGCAGCAACCCACGCTGGTGATGCTGCATCCCAGCCTGTTAAAGGTCGGGCAGAAGCGACTTGGCAAGTTGCGCTTAGAGGCCAAGAAGAGTGTGCTGCCGAATTATCTGTGGGTCGGGGTTCCTGCAGATGCCAGCACTAAGCCCTTGGCGCGCTAAGAGACTGCTTGTGCACTGAGGCTGGCCACGAAGGTTTCCATCGCCAGATCCGAATCAATTTTCCCCGTTTTGATTTGCTCATCCAGATCCAATAGTCGCTGGTAGATCGCTTCCAGCGTGTCCATCGTAAATCGACGCGCTTGCGCGGCCAATTTTTCGGCGCGGTAGGGATGGATGCCCAACTCCTTGGAAATGTCGACGTCGCCGCGACCTGTTTCCACCAATTCGCGCGCGAGGATGAGCAATCGAAAGTGTCCCACCAGGCTGAAGAACAACATGATTTGATCACGTTCCTGCAGCAGCGCTTCAAGCATTTCCATTGCGCGAGCGCTGTGGCCGCCGATCAACGAGTCCACCAGTGCAAAGAAATCTCCCTGTTCGCCACTGGGCAGACTGATCAGGGCGACATCCGAAGCCTCAATTGGCCGCTTGTAGTCCGCGTAAGCCAGCAGCTTCTCGATTTCATGCGTCGCGGCTTCCTTGTCGGTGCCTACCAGTTGCGCTAACGCGGCCGCGGCCAGGGGTTGCAATTCGCCGCCAAGTTCCCTGGCTTTGTCGCCGATCCAGGCGGCCATCTGCGCGCCCTTGGGCAAAAAGAATTCGCGCACATAGGCGCGCTCTCCGGCATTGGCTGCCCATTTGGGCAGCCAATGTTTCTCCCACTTTTTCAGTTCGTCTTTGGTTTGACCGTGAATTTCCAGCAGCACCAACCCTGTGCTTGAAGGAATCTGGCCCAAGAATTCCAGGAAGCGCTGCTTATCGGAATCACTTGAAAATGCCTTAGCGGCATTTTTCACGGTGACCAAACGTCGCTCGGCCAGGAACGGTGCAGCCTGCGCAGCGTTGCGAAGTTCATCGAAGGAAATCGATGGGCCTTGAAAATAGG